>JABUUA010000005.1:52296-61103 GCA_021443405.1 Bacteroidaceae bacterium | reverse complement strand
TTCTCCTCGACACCACCGACCGCAACCGCACATCGCCCTTCGCCTTCACCGGCAACCGCTTTGAGTTCCGAGCCGTGGGCAGCGAGGCCAACTGTGCCTCGGCCATGATAGCCCTCAACACCGCCGTGGCAGAGCAGTTGATTCGCTTCAAGGCCGACGTGGACGCACTGGCCGCCGACGGACTGGTGCCCGAGCAGGCCATCCTGCAAGTGCTGCGTGGCTATATCAAGGAGTGCAAGCCCATCCGCTTCGAGGGTAACGGATATTCCGAGGAATGGAAGGAAGAAGCAGCCCGCCGCGGCTTGGACTGCGAGACCAGCTGCCCCCTCATCTTCGACAATTACCTGCGTGAAGACACAGTGGCCATGTTTGAATCCACCGGCGTGATGACACGCAAGGAACTGGAGGCCCGCAACGAAGTGAAGTGGGAGACCTACACCAAGAAACTGCAAATCGAGGCACGCGTGCTGGGCGACCTCGCTCTCAACCACATCATACCCATTGCCACCGAGTATCAGAGCAAGCTCATCGACAATGTTTACAAGATGACGGCCATCATGGGCAAGGAGAAAGCCGATAAACTTTCGGCAGAAAACCTCCGCACCATCGAGGAAATTGCCGAACGCACAAGCTTCATCTCGGCCCACGTGGCGCAGATGGTGGAGGCACGAAAGGCCGCCAACAAGCTCACCGAGGAGCGCGCGAAGGCCATCGCTTACCACGATACTGTGGAGAAAGCCTTTGAGGAAATCCGCTACCACATCGACAAGCTCGAGCTCATCGTGGACGACCGCATGTGGACACTGCCCAAGTACCGCGAACTGCTCTACATTTGACCATAGCACACCCGACTGGGTGTAAGCAAACCTTCCACCGCCCTCCCCTGATTAGGGGGTAGGGTGGTGAATAGTGAGAACAGAGTTACGAACCAAAAACAGAACAGATATATGACATCACACAACAGCAACATCACCGCTCTCGCGCCAGCGAGGAAGGCCCAGAGTGGGGCAGGACTCTACTCGGCCAGCTACGAGCACGACGCGTGCGGCGTGGGCATGGTGGTGAACATACACGGCAACAAGAGCCACGAACTGGTGGACAATGCCCTGCGCGTGCTGGAGAACATGGAGCACCGTGGCGCCGAGACCCGCGACAAGACGGGCGACGGTGCGGGCATTCTGCTGCAGATTCCGCACGAGTTCATCCTGCTGCAAGGCATCCCTGTCCCCGAGAAGGGGCGTTACGGCACGGGTCTCGTGTTCCTGCCGCGCGACGAACAGCGTCAGAGCGCCATCCTCTCCGTGATGATAGAGGAGATAGAGCGCGAGGGGCTCTCGCTGATGCACCTGCGCTGCGTGCCTGTGTGCGACGACGTTCCCGGCGTGGGCGCCCGTGAAGTGCAGCCCGACATCAAGCAGGTGTTCGTGACCGGCGTGGCCGACGACGCTGTGCCCCACTTCGACCGCATCCTTTACAAGGTGCGCAAACGTATTGAAAATCGTGTCGCCGACGAGGACTTCTACATCTGCAGTCTCTCGTGCCGCGACATTATATATAAAGGTATGCTCACGAGCGGACAGTTGCGCCGCTTCTTCCCCGACCTATCAAACCCCTACTTCACCTCGGGTCTCGCCCTTGTGCATTCCCGCTTCTCCACCAACACCTTCCCCAAGTGGAAGTTGGCACAACCGTTCCGTTTCCTCTGCCACAACGGTGAAATCAACACCGTGCGCGGCAACCGGGGTTGGATGAAGGCCCGTGAGAGCGTGCTCTCGAGCGAGGCGCTGGGCGACATCCGCGAGATACGCCCGATTGTGGAGGAGAACATGAGCGACTCGGCGTCGCTGGACAACGTGTTCGAGTTCCTGGTGATGAGCGGTCTTTCGCTGCCTCAGGCCATGGCCATACTGGTGCCCGAGTCGTTCAACGACAAGAATCCGATATCCGAAGACCTCAAGGCCTTTTACGAATACTACTCCATCCTCATGGAGCCTTGGGACGGTCCCGCCGCGCTCATGTTCAGCGATGGTCGCTTCGCGGGCGGCATGCTCGACCGCAACGGACTGCGCCCCAGTCGCTACACCATCACGAAACAAGGCATGATGATTGTGGCTTCGGAGGTCGGCGTCATGGACTTCGAACCCAGCGACGTGGTGCAGAAAGGGCGCTTGCAGCCCGGTAAGATTCTGCTCATCGACACCGAGGAGGGAAAGATTTACTACGACGGCGAAATCAAGGAGCGGCTCGCCAACGAGCATCCTTATCGCCAATGGCTCAGCACCAACCGCATACAGTTGGAGAAGTTGAAGTCGGGCCGAAAGGTGGACAACGCGGTGCCCGATTACGAGCGTCGCCTACGCGCCTTCGGTTTCGGCCAGGAGGACATCGACCGCACGCTGGTGCCCATGTGCACACAGGGGCAGGAACCCGTGGCAGCCATGGGTAACGACACCCCGCTCGCCGTCATCAGCGACCGTCCGCAGGTGCTCTTCAACTACTTCCGACAGCAGTTTGCACAGGTCACCAACCCTGCTATCGACCCCATTCGCGAGGAATTGGTGATGTCGCTCACGGAGTACATCGGTCGCGTCGGCTCAGGCATTCTCACGCCCGACGAGTCGAACTGCAAGATGGTGCGCCTGCCCCAGCCCGTGCTCACCAATACGGAGTTGGATATTCTCTGCAATATCCGATACAAAGGCTTTAAGACAACGAAGCTGCCCATGCTGTTCGAAATCAGTCGTGGCGAGAGCGGTCTGCGTGCGGCGCTGGACAACCTCTGCAAGTTGGCTGAGGAAAGTGTGGACGACGGTGTGAACTACATCGTACTTACCGACCGTGACATCGACGCGACGCATGCCGCCGTGCCCTCGTTGCTCGCCGTGAGTGCCGTGCATCACTACCTCATCAGCGTGGGCAAGCGCGTGCAGACAGCCCTTGTCGTGGAGAGCGGTGAGATTCGTGAGGTGATGCACGCCGCCCTGTTGCTCGGCTACGGTGCCAGCGCCATCTGCCCCTACATGACCTTTGCCGTGCTCGACCGCTTGGTGGCCACCCACCAGATTCAGGAGGAATACGCCACGGCCGAAAAGAATTACATAAAGGCCGTGGACAAGGGACTGAAGAAAATCATGTCCAAGATGGGTATTTCCACCATCCGTTCCTACCGTGGCGCCAAGATTTTCGAGTCGGTCGGTCTGAGCGAAGGCCTGCTGAAGAAGTACTTCGGCACTGACATCAGCACCATCGGAGGCATTGGGTTGCGCGACATTTCGCGCGAGTACATCGCCCTGCACGACGAAGGCTATGCCCCCGAACTCGGTATTCTGAAGAACAACGGCCTCTTCTCATGGCGTCGTGACGGCATCGACCACGCCTGGACGCCCGAGACCATCACCCAGTTGCAACTGGCCACTCGTCTGGGGTCGTATAAGAAATTCAAGGAGTGGTCCGCCAGTGTCGATAGCAAGGAGAAGCCTATCTTCCTGCGCGATTACATGGATTTCCGTCGTGCCGCCACGCCCACCCCGATTGACGAGGTAGAGCCCGTGGAGAGCATTGTCAAGCATTTCGTCACCGGTGCCATGTCGTTCGGTGCCCTCAGCATCGAGGCGCATGAAGCCCTTTGTCTGGCCATGAACCGTCTGGGCACCCGCAGCAACACCGGTGAAGGCGGCGAGGACAACGCACGTTACCACCAGGAGGTGGACGGCGTGAGCCTGTCGAGCAAGACCAAGCAGATAGCGTCGGGTCGCTTTGGCGTGACGGCCGAGTATCTGGTGAACGCCGAAGAAATACAAATCAAGGTGGCGCAAGGAGCCAAGCCCGGCGAGGGCGGACAGTTGCCCGGCTTCAAGGTGAACAAGATTATCGCCAAGACGCGCAACGCCATCCCCGGCATCACCCTCATCTCACCACCGCCTCACCACGATATTTATTCCATCGAGGACCTTGCTCAGCTGATTTTCGACCTCAAGAATATCAATCCCACCGCTGCCGTGAGCGTGAAGCTCGTGGCGGAGAGCGGTGTGGGCACCATTGCCGCAGGCGTGGCCAAGGCCAAGGCCGATCTCATCGTCATCTCGGGTGCCGAGGGTGGTACGGGAGCAAGTCCCGCCTCGTCGATGCGCTTTGCCGGCATCTCTCCCGAGATTGGTTTGGCCGAGACGCAGCAGACATTGGTTCTCAACGGGCTGCGTTCGCAGGTGCGCCTGCAGACCGATGGGCAGTTGAAGACCGCGCACGACGTCATCCTGATGGCGATGCTCGGTGCCGACGAGTTTTCTTTTGGCACACTGCCCCTCATCGTGCTGGGCTGTCTCATGATGCGCAAGTGCAACACCAACACGTGTCCCGTGGGTGTGGCCACACAGGACGAGGCCTTGCGGGCCAAGTTCCGCGGTCGCGCCGAGTACGTGGTCAACTTCTTCACCTTCCTCGCCCAGCAGACGCGTGAGTATCTGGCAGAGTTGGGCGTACACCGACTGGAGGAAATCATCGGTCGCACCGACCTCATCGAGGTACATGCTGCCGACAAAAACACCAAGCAAGGCACCATCGACTTCAGTCGTCTGCTCCACCAAGAGCAGGGAGGTCCGCTTCACTGGGACGGCAGTCCCTACACTCGCGTGCAGGGCGTGAAGGACGAGGAAATCATTCGGGCCAGTGAGCGCGCCATCGCGTCTGGCGAAGAAATCAGTCTCGACTACACCATCAAGAACACCGACCGCGCGGTGGGCACCATGTTGGCGGGTGTGATTGCCAAGAAATATGGCGAAGCCGGTCTGCCCGACTCCACCATCAACATCAAGTTCAAGGGCTCGGCCGGTCAGTCGTTCGGTGCTTTTGCTGTAAACGGCATGAACCTGAAGCTCGAAGGCGAGACCAACGACTACTTCGGAAAAGGTCTCTCGGGCGGACGCATCTCCATCCTGCCGCCAGCTCGCAGTAATTCCGACTTCGTGGCCGAGGACAATATCATTGCCGGCAACACGGGACTCTACGGTGCAACGTCGGGTGAACTCTACGTCAACGGCCGGGTGGGCGAACGTTTCGGCGTGCGCAACTCGGGTGCCATCGCCGTTATTGAGGGCGCCGGCGACCATTGCTGTGAGTATATGACGGGCGGTCGTGTGGTCGTGCTCGGCCAGACGGGTCGCAACTTCGCCGCCGGTATGTCGGGCGGTGTCGCCTATGTGTGGGACAAGCAGCACAATTTCGACTACTTCTGCAATATGGACCAAGTGGAGATTAACCTCGTGGAGGAAGCCTCGGCTCGCAAGGAGTTGCACGAACTCATCCGCCAGCATTACCTCTACACGGGCAGCGCGCTGGCACGCAAGATGCTGGACGACTGGAACCAGTATGTTGAGGACTTCATACAAGTGGTCCCCATCGAGTACAAGCGCGTGCTGCAGGAAGAAAAGATGCGACAGTTGCAAGAGAAGATAGCCAATATGCAAATCATTAACAGTTGACACGATGATTGAACGTAAAGAAGCGGGTTATCGCCCGATACACGATAGAATACTTGACTTCGGCGAAGTGGAGCAGACGCTCAACAGCCACGACCGCAAGTTGCAGGCCTCGCGCTGTATGGACTGCGGCATTCCCTTCTGCCATTGGGCTTGTCCGCTCGGTAACAAAATGCCGGAGTGGAACGCCGCCCTCGCGAAAGGCGACTGGAAGCGAGCTTACCGCTTGCTCAACGACACGAACGATTTTCCCGAGTTCACGGGACGCATCTGTCCCGCCCTGTGCGAGAAGGCGTGTGTCCACAATCTTACCGACCACGCTCCCACCACCAACCGCGAAAACGAGGCCGCCATCACCGAGGCCGCATGGCGTGAGGAGTGGATACAGCCGCAGCAGTACCAGCGAAAAGGAAAGCGCGTGGCGGTCGTCGGCGCCGGTCCGGCCGGTCTTGTGGCCGCCAACCGCCTGAACCGCATGGGCTATCTCGTGACGGTGTTCGACAAGAACGAGGCCGGCGGCGGTCTGCTCCGCTACGGAATCCCCAACTTTAAGTTGAACAAAACCGTCATCGACCGCCGCATCAAGCAGTTGGTCGAGGAGGGGATAGAGTTCCAATACGGGCAGGAAATCACCGACGTGTCAGCTCTCTCGACTTTCGACGCCGTGGTCCTCGCCACCGGAACCCCCACGGCCCGCGACCTGACAGCACCCGGCCGTGACCTCAAGGGCGTTCATTTGGCCTTGGAACTGCTGGCTCAGCAGAACCGCGTGCTGGCCGGCATGGAGTTTTCTAAAGAGGAACGCGTGACCTGCAAGGGCAAGGATGTGCTGGTGATTGGCGGTGGCGACACGGGAAGCGACTGCATAGGAACGGCCCATCGCCAAGGTTGCAAGAGCGTGACGCAGATAGAAATCATGCCACGACCCGTGGAAGGTCCCGAGGACCCACAGAACCCGTGGCCCACTTTCCCGCGTGTGCTCAAGACCACGTCGTCGCACGAGGAAGGATGCACACGGCGTTGGAACATCAACACCCTGGAATTCTTGGGTGAGGACGGGCGTCTGACTGGCGTATGCGTGCAGCCCATCGACTGGAAGCCCAATCCCGACGGCGGTCGTCCGCTGATGGTGGAGGCTGGAGAACCCGAGGTCATCAAGTGCGAAATCTGCCTGCTCGCCATGGGTTTCCTGAAGCCGCAGCACCCCGAACTGCCCGACAACGTGTTTGTCTGCGGCGATGCCGCCAACGGCGCTTCGCTGGTGGTGCGCGCCATGGCCAGCGGACGTGATGCGGCCGCGCAAGTGAATGATTACTTACAATCTTTATAATTGGTTTTTTCGATTAGAAATACACAACTGAACAACCATGTGTGGAATAGTGGGATACTTGGGTAAGAGGGACGCTTACCCCATCCTCATCAAAGGACTGAAGCGGTTGGAATACCGCGGATACGATAGTGCAGGTGTCGCTTTGCTTGACGAGCAAGGCGACCTGCGAGTATATAAAACCAAGGGAAAGGTGGCTGACTTGGAGGCTTATGTTGCCGACAAGAACGCCGGTGGAACGGTGGGCATCGCCCACACACGCTGGGCCACGCACGGCGAGCCCAACAGCACGAACGCACATCCCCATGTGGCGAACTCCGGCAATCTGGCCATCATCCACAACGGAATTATAGAAAATTACGCCGTCATCAAGCGGCAGTTGGAGGCGAAAGGCGTTGTCTTCCACAGTCAGACCGATACGGAAGTGCTCGTTCAACTCATTGATTACGTGCAGACGACCCGTCAAGTGGACTTGCTCACGGCCGTGCGCATTGCCCTTCACACGGTCATTGGTGCTTACGCCATTGCTGTGCTCGACAAGAATAACCCCGACGTGCTCATTGCCGCCCGCAAAAGCAGTCCGCTGGTGGTGGGCATCGGCGACGAAGAGTTCTTTCTCGGCAGCGATGCCAGCCCCATCATCGAGTACACCGACCGCGTGATTTACCTCAACGACCAGGACGTCGCCGTCATCCGACGCGGTCACGACGTGGAGGTCGTGGACTTCTATAACGAGAAAGTGGAGCACGACATCACGCGCGTCAACTTGAATCTCGCGCAGATTGAAAAGGGAGGTTTCCCGCATTTCATGCTGAAGGAAATCTACGAACAGCCCGACTGTCTGCGCGACTGCGTGAGAGGCCGCATCAATTCCGAGGCCAACCATATTGCACTCTCGGCCATCATCGACCACAAGGAGCGCTTGACGAAGGCGCGTCGCATCATCATTGTGGCCTGCGGAACCAGTTGGCACGCCGGATTGATTGGCAAACAACTCATAGAGCAGTACTGCCAGTTGCCCGTTCAGGTGGAGTATGCCAGCGAATTTCGCTACAGCAACCCCGTAATCTCAGAGCACGACGTGGTCATCGCCCTGTCGCAGTCGGGCGAGACGGCCGACACCCTGGCTGCGATAGAACTGGCCCGCGAGCGCGGTGCCTTTGTCTATGGCATCTGCAACGCCATCGGCGCCAGCATTCCGCGCGCCACCCACACGGGCAGTTACATCCATGTGGGTCCCGAAATAGGCGTTGCTTCCACCAAAGCCTTCACGGGACAGGTGACGGTTCTCGCCATGCTGGCCCTCGCGCTGGCTTGGGAGCGCGGCACGGTGAGCGAGGAAGAATATGTCCGCGTCATTGCGGCGCTCAATGAAATTCCGGACAAAATGCAGGAATTGCTTGAACAAGGCGAGAAGATTCGCGACATCTCTCGCATCTTCACCTATGCCCGCAACTTCCTCTATCTGGGTAGAGGCTACAATTATCCCGTGGCGCTGGAGGGCGCTCTCAAGCTCAAGGAGATTTCCTACATCCATGCCGAGGGTTATCCCGCCGCGGAAATGAAGCACGGCCCCATCGCCCTCATCGACGAGGAGATGCCTGTGGTGGTGATTGCCACGCAGAACGCTCTTTACGAGAAAGTGCTCAGCAACATCCAAGAGATTAAGGCTCGCCATGCCCGCGTCATTGCCATCGTGAGCAAGGGCGACGATACTGTAAGTCAGTTGGCCGATGCCGCCATCGAACTTCCCAGCACGGAAGAATGTCTGGAACCGCTGCTCGCCACCATTCCACTGCAGATGTTGGCCTACTACATCGCCGTGTGCAAGGGCAAGGACGTGGACCAGCCCCGCAATCTCGCTAAATCAGTAACCGTAGAATAACGATAACAATGCGCAATGTAACACTAACTTTGAGCGACGGCACGCAGTTTCGTGGTCAGTCGTTCGGCTACGACAAACCCATTGCCGGCGAGGTGGTCTTCAACACGGCCATGATGGGTTA
>JABUUA010000005.1:26469-51501 GCA_021443405.1 Bacteroidaceae bacterium | reverse complement strand
CATGGGACACCTGCGCTACTCCACCACTGGCCGCAGCGGTCTCGACTACATACACCCCTTCCTGCGCCGCAACAACTGGCGCGCAAAGAACCTTGCCATCTGCGGAAACTTCAACATGACCAACGTGGATGACATCTTCCAAAGCATCATCGCACAGGGGCAGCATCCGCGGAAATACGCCGACACGCACATCATTCTCGAGCAGATAGGCCACCGTCTCGACCGTGAGTCGGAGCGCGTCTATGCCGAATGTGTGGCGGAAGGCCTCAGCGGACAGGAACTGACGCAGCAGATAGAGGAGCGCATGGACATGGCAAACGTGCTGAAATCATCTACCCCGATATGGGACGGCGGCTATGTCATGTGCGGACTGACAGGCAGCGGCGAGTCGTTTGCCGTCAGAGACCCCTGGGGAATACGCTCCGCCTTCTGGTATAAGGACGATGAGGTCATCGTGCTTGCCTCGGAACGCCCGGTCATCCAGACCGTGCTGAACGTCGCCGCAGAGGACATTACGGAGCTCGAGCCGGGACAAGCCCTGCTCACCAACAAGCGCGGAGAGATGCGCCTCCAGCAGATTAACGAGCCGCAGGAGAAGCGCGCCTGCTCTTTCGAGCGCATATACTTCAGCCGGGGCAGCGACATCGACATATATAAGGAAAGGAAAAAGCTGGGCAGCGAACTGGTTGAGCAGATACTCAACAGCATCGACCGCGACCTCGAGCATACGGTCTTCTCCTACATCCCAAACACTGCCGAAGTGGCTTTCTTCGGAATGTTGGAGGGTCTCGACCTCTTCCTCAACGAGCAGAAGATGCAACTCATAGACGACCTCGCCCACGAGCCTGACCAGGAAGACCTCCGACGGATACTCGCCATGCGCATACGCAGTGAGAAAGTGGCGATAAAGGATATCAAGCTGCGCACGTTCATCGCCGAGGGCAACAGCCGAAACGACCTCGCCGCCCATGTCTATGACATCACCTACGGCAGTCTGCAGCCCTACGTTGACAACCTTGTCGTCATCGATGACTCCATCGTCCGCGGCACAACGCTCAGGCAGAGCATCATCCGCATACTCGACCGCCTGCACCCTAAGAAGACAATCATCGTCTCCTCCTCGCCGCAGATACGCTATCCCGACTACTACGGCATCGATATGTCGAGCATGGAACAGTTCATAGCTTTCCGCGCCGCCATCGAGTTGCTGAAGGAGCGGGGTATGCACGACACCATCACCAGTGTCTATTATAAGGTGAAGACCGGGCCGGCGGACGTGAACCACGTAAAGGAAATCTACGCTCCGTTCACCGATGAGGAGATTGCCGACAAGATAGCGCAACTGCTCACGCCGGCGGACATCGACATCCCCGTGGAGATAATTTTCCAGAGCGTCGACGGGCTGCATCAGGCTTGTCCCCAGCATCCCGGCGACTGGTATTTCACGGGCGACTATCCCACGCAGGGCGGTCTGCACCTGCTCTGCCGCGCCTACACCGACTGGTATGAGCAGACGTTTAAGCAGTAACAATCAGAAAAATCAGATATGAGTAACGTAACTCACAACACAGCGCCCGCGGCAACGGGGGCGCACACGGGGGCCACCATGGTGTTTGTCACGGGTGGCGTGGTGTCGTCGCTGGGCAAGGGCGTCATCGCAAGTTCGCTCGGCCGCCTGTTGCAGAACCGAGGTTTCCGCATCACCATCCAGAAGTTCGACCCCTATATTAACGTTGACCCCGGCACACTGAACCCGAATGAGCACGGCGAATGTTACGTCACCGTGGATGGGTACGAGTGCGACCTCGACCTCGGACATTACGAGCGCTTCACCGACATAAAGACGACGCGCAGCAACAGCTTCACCACGGGTCGCATCTATCAAGAGGTCATCGACCGTGAGCGCAAGGGCGAATACGGCGGCAAGACGGTGCAGGTGGTGCCGCACGTGACGGACGCCATCAAGCAGAACATGCTGCGGAATGCGCAGAACCCCGACCTCGACTTCGTGATTACCGAGATAGGAGGCACGGTGGGCGACATAGAGGGATTGCCGTTTCTCGAGGCCATCCGTCAGTTGAAGTGGGAACTGGGCGACCGCGCCATCGTGGTGCATCTCGCCTATGTTCCTTACATCGCGGCCGCCGGCGAACTGAAAACCAAGCCGACCCAGCACAGCGTGAAGCAGTTGCAAAGTTACGGCATACAGCCCGACTGCATCGTGCTGCGCTCGGAGCACCCGTTGTCGGCCGACCTTCGCCGCAAGGTGGCGAGCTTCTGCAACGTGCATCCCGACTATGTTCTGCACAGCCCCGACGTGCCAAGTATCTATGCCTTGCCCGTGAAGATGCACGAGGAGGGTCTGGGCGACGTTATCCTTCGGCTGGCAGGTTACTCCGACCTTGCCTCGCTGCCCGTGGTGGAGAGTCACGACCGCTGGCATCGCTTCGTGGAGATGCGGGCGGCGGCCACCGAAGAACTGCACATCGGCTTCGTGGGAAAGTATGATTTGCAGGACGCTTACAAGAGCATCACGGAGAGTCTGCTGATTGCCGGCGTGTATAAAGGCCGGAAAGTGAAGTGCCACTTCATCGACGCGGAGAAGATTTCCGAGGACAACGTGGCCGAATTGTTCTCGCCCTCCTATGTGGGCGAGGGCTGGGGCGGTCCCTGTCAAGGCTATGTCATCTGCCCGGGCTTTGGCGACCGTGGCATCGAGGGCAAGATAACGGCGGCCCGTTACCTGCGCGAGCACGACCTGCCCACACTGGGCATCTGCCTCGGCATGCAGGTGATGGCCATCGAGTTCGCCCGCAATGTGCTGGGCTACGCTGCTCACAGCACCGAGTTTGTGCCGACGACGGAGCATCCGGTCATCGACATGATGGAGGAGCAGAAGTCGCGTGTCTATCTCGGCGCCACTATGCGTCTGGGCGCTTATGAGTGTGAATTGCGCGAAGGAAGCCGTGCCCGCGCCACGTACGGCAAGGCGCTCATCGCCGAACGTCACCGTCACCGCTACGAACTCAATAGCCGCTATGTGTCCGAACTGGAGCAGGCCGGACTGCAATGCGTGGGACAAAACCCTCAGACCGGGCTGGTGGAGATAGTGGAACTTCCCGACCATCGCTGGTACTTGGGCACACAGTTCCACCCCGAATACGGCAGCACGGTGCTCCATCCTCACCCGCTCTTCTTAGCGTTCCTCGGAGCTGTGCTGGGCGAATAAAGGCTGCGGAAACGCTGTTGTCCGCGTGTCGTCGAAACGTCATCGGGAGGGGTTGAAATACGCGTCCAGACAAAGCGGTTCAGACATGCTTATGTGTGGGCTCAAACATAAGGACGTGTGGGCTCAAACATAAGGTTGTCTAAGCCGAAACATAAGGACGTCTGAATCGAAACGTCCCGACGTCTTTTCCCAGAAGTCTGCAGAAACAAATCAGCGAGGCGTGCTCCCATGGGCGCGCCTCGCTGGTGTGATGGATTAGTTGCAAGAATGTCTATTCCGCAATGACGGTAAACTCAGCCCCCGACGCAAAGTCGGCACCGTTCTGAGCCGAGAGGGCGGTGAAGCGCAGATAGCGGGCGCGGGCAGGTTTCTCAAAGAGAACACGCTTTTCAGCAGGGCCAGCGCTGAAACTGCCCTCGGCGGCCGGTTGCCATTGCTTGCCGTCGGTGCTCAACTCTACCTTGTACTGATGGATGTTGCCGTTAGCACTTCCGTCTTGGCGCGGCAGATAGGTGAAGCCTTTTATCAGTTTCGTCTCGTTGCAGTCGAAGTCAACCCAGTGCGGGAACTTGGGCACGGTGATGCTGTACATCGTATGCCAAATGGTCGTCGGGTCGCCGTCGAGCAGGTTGGAAGCTACTTCGCCGCCGGGTCCTTCCTCGCTGCTCACGTAGGCAATCTCCACGGGAACGCTCTCCAGACGTTCGTAGGTGGCGGTGGTGCGCACGGCGGGTTCGTCGGCATACCACGCCGCTACCGTACCTCCCTCTCGGAACGAAACGGGGCTGAGGGCGGAAGCCAGGCACTTGTGCACGGGGCCAGGTTTTTTGGCTCCGAGGGAAGTCAGCTGATAACAGATAGCGGCGTCGGTGCTGTTGTCGCCCGTGATGGTGATGGCGCCGGCGCGGTCGCGGGCGATGCTCACGGGACAAAGGCTGGCGTCACTCACGCGTGCGTTGTAGTCCAGCGGTATCTCGGGCTTCACAGGACGGATGATGAAGTGCATCTGGTGGAGTGCTCCCTTCACGCAGTCGGGGTCGAGCGGACCGCCCTGACCGCACGAGTTACCTCCGAGACCCGTGACTTGGCAGTCGAGATGTACGTAGGTTCCGTCGCTTTCGGGCAGTTCGTGGGGGTGTGCTGCGAGCGTCATCTGCAGAGCGCTCCACGGCAACACCGAGGCGGAGATAGGTTGACGGTCGGCAATGAACTGCACGCCATAGCCCTTATTATCAGTGAGAGCGCACCAGCGCACCTCTTCGCGGTTGCCCATGCTCTGCGGCTTGGGGAAGTTGACAAACTGTTCCTCCACCGTGCTCTTGTAGCGAGCGACGAAGGACCCCGTTTTGCGATCGGCGTAGTTATTGAGCGGACCGCGTCCGTAGTACTCGTAGTTGTTGAGGTACTTCCGCAGTTTCAGGGCGTAACCAAGGCGGGGCAGGGCGATGCCGCTCTCGCTGGAAACGATGCTCGCGGCTACGGAGATGGAACCGTCGGTGTGGATGGTGTAGCGTTGCGTAGTGGTGAAAGCGAGCGAAGGAGCGGTCGTTCCGTCCTTGGTGGCCTGGAAAGGCTGGCCGGCCTTGCCGGGACGCTTGATGCCGTCGCCCGTGGTGGCGGCCTGACTGCGCACGGTATAGACCACCGTCACGCTGCCGTCGGCCTTCTGTTGTACGATGGGCGCGCCCAGTGTCTTATGTTCCAGTTTGTAAAGTCCCTGCCGGAACCACTGGTTCCATGCCCAGTTGTCGTTATCGACGGGAGCGCGGAAGGCGTCGAGCTGCGGACCGACGGTGCCGGGTCCAAAGAGGTCGGCCTGACCGGGATACTGCAAGTGGGTGATGGCGCCCGTGGCATTGTCGAAGCTCACCAGGTATTTCAGCTGGCCGTCTCCGTCCTCCAGACGGATGTCCACGCTTTGTTCGTCGGTGGTCACCTCATAGATTTTGCCGATGCTGGCGAGCGCCGTGCGCTGGGTCTCGTTGCAAATGGGGAGTTGTTCCGCCATCTGCACGAAGCCTCTCTGCGCCCAAGGTTGGTCGTTCCGCAGGACGGCCTCCACGGTGAGAAAGCACTCGCCCCAGTGCTGACCGTCGGCCAAGGTGATGGGCACCGTTATCTTTCCGTGGCTGCGCGGGCCAATGGGCTGGGTCACCTCGTAAGGAATGTCTTGCGTGGCCACGGGGCGTCCGTCGATGAATACAACGACGCGGAAGTTGTAGTCGGCGAGGTCGGCGAAGTATTGCTTGTTAAAGAGGTCGAAAGTAGCCAGTTTGCTGCGTTCGTTCCGCACGCGAACGGTGTCGAGCGTCACGCCGAGATTCTGATACACCTTCTTCACCTCGAAGTACTGAGGCTTGGGCGTGAGGTCAGGCAATAGAATGCCGTTCATGCAGAACATGCCGTCGTTGGGCCAGTCGCCGTGGTCTCCGCCGTAGCCCATGTACTCACGGCCGTCCTTGGTATAGGTGACGATGGCTTGGTCGACCCAGTCCCAGATGGCCGCTCCGCAGAAGTAGTTGGTGCTTTCCATGGCCGTCCAATAATCGACGAGGTTACCCAGCGAGTTACCCATCGAGTGGGCGTACTCCGAAATATGGTACGGATACTTCACGTTGGCCTTTCCCTTGGCCACCCACTGCACCCACTCCACCGAGGGATATTGGTTGGAACCCATGTCCACGATGTCGTTGTTGCGCTCATACTGCACGGGACGTGAACGGTCGTAGGCGCGGATGGCCTCGTAGGCCGCCTTGAAATTGTCGCCAGGTCCCGCCTCGTTGCCAAGGCTCCATATCACAATCGAGGGGTGATTGATATGGCCGTGCACCATCTCCATATTGCGGGCGATGTGGGCGGCGCGCCATTCTTTGGGGTGCGACAGCGAGGCGTCACCATAGTAGTATTGGTGACTCTCGATGTTACACTCGTCTTCGAGATAGAGGCCGTATTTGTCGGCGAGGTAATAGAAATAGGGGTCGTTGCTGTAGTGCGACAGGCGGACGTGGTTGATGTTGCCGCGCTTCATGAGGAACACCTCCTCGGTCATCTGCTTGTGCGTAATGGCGTGTCCGTCCCAAGGGGAGGTCTCGTGGCGGTTGACACCCTTGAGTTTCACGGGTTTGTTGTTGACGTAGAAGTAGCGGCCGGCAAGCCCGAACTCGTCGTCCTCGGCTTTCGTGTCGCGGATTTCCACCTTGCGCACGCCGAAGTAAGTGCTCACGCAGTCGAGCACCTTATTATTTTTGTCGTGCAATTCCGTCACGAGCACATAGCGATAAGGGCGTTCGGCGCTCCAAAGTTTCGGTTTCGGAATCTCCAACTCCGTGCGAAGCGCCTTATATATTAAGGTTGTGGCCTTCGAACCGTAGAGTTGTCCCTCGACCACGGGCTTGGAGTCGGTGCGGTCGGTATAGAGTTCCACGGGATAGACGTAGTAGTGAAGGCTGGCATGCTTTGGGAATTTCGCCTCCTTGAAATGGAGTTTTACGTCCACCTGTATCTTGGCGTCGGGCTGGTCGATATCGGTCGTGTGCACCACAAGGTCGGATAGATGCACGAGCGGTTCGCTGGTGAGGTAGGCCGAACGATAGATGCCCGGGAGGCGGAACATATCCTGCGACTCAAGGAACGAGCCGTCGCTGGAGCGATAGACCTCAACGGCCACGGTGTTCTCGCCCGTCTGGTTGAGGTACGGCGTAATGTTGAACGAGGCCGTGTTGCGTGAGTTCTTGGAGAAACCCACATAGTGACCGTTGATCCACAAATAGAAGAAGGAGTCCACTCCATCAAAGTTGATGAGCACGCGCCGCCCTTTCCAGTTGGCGGGCACGGTGAAGGTGCGCAGGTAGGAACCTACCTCGTTACGGTACTTGAACGTAGTCCATTCGGTGGGCGGCGTGCGCATCACGCCCTTGCGCCAGTCGTCCGTGCGCACTTCGTGGTAGAAGATAACGGGTTGGTTCACGTAGATAGGCACGCCATATTTCATGATGCCGTCCTTTTGAAGTCCTTGCACGTTCCAGCAGCCGGGCACTTGGATGTCGTCCCATGCGCTGGCGTCGAAGCCGCGACGATGGAATGTGGAGTCGCGCTCCTGCGGGCTAGCCACCCATCGGAACTTCCAAGTTCCGTCGAGACTTTGGTAATAAGGACTGCGCGTGGGCAGAACAGCGAGGGCTTCTGCCCGCGTGGCGAAGTGGAAGACATTAGAGCGCGGCTGCAGTTTGTTTAATGAAAGTCGCTCAGGCGACTGCCATTCTGTGCCGTCGGGAGCGGTGGCTGTGCCGTACTCGAAACCTTGTAGTTGCTGGGCCGAAACGGTGAGTGCGCCCACCAGTAATAACGAAGTGAAGATGGTTCTCATAGGGTTAATGGATAAATATTTGTCACAAAGATAGTTTTTTCTTGGTGAATACACAAAAAAAAGAGACGCGATTTCTCGCGTCTCCTAAAGATTTATGTCGCTTTAGCTGGATTAGCAGTACATGGCAACGATTGCCTCGTAGAGTTCCTGCTTGCCGCTGGTTGACTTGGGCTCGCCTACCTTCTTACCATATTCGTAGGCCTGCTCCAGGGTGAGCTTGCCGTCCTCGAAGTCCTTACCAATACCCTGGTCGAATGAAGCGTAGCGATCGGCCTTCATCTTCTTGTAGGGGCTCTCCTCGAGCAACTTGGCTGCTGACTCCAGAGCGCGGGCCATGGCGTCCATACCGCTGATGTGTGCGATGATGATATCCTCCAGGTCGGTTGAGTTACGACGAGTCTTGGCGTCGAAGTTCGTGCCGCCGGTGCCCAGACCACCGCCGCGCAGAATCTCCATCCAAGCCTGAACGAGTTCATACTGGTCGATGGGGAACTGGTCGGTATCCCATCCGTTCTGGTAGTCACCGCGGTTAGCGTCGATGCTTCCGAGCATGCCAGCGTCAACGGCGCAAGCCAGTTCGTGCTCGAAGGTATGGCCGGCGAGTGTGGCGTGGTTAACCTCGATGTTCACTTTGAAGTCGCCTGCGAGACCGTGGCTCTTGAGGAAACCGCAAACAGTCTCGGTGTCCACGTCGTACTGGTGCTTGCTGGGCTCCATGGGCTTGGGCTCAATCAGGAAGGTACCCTTGAAGCCCTTGCTGCGAGCGTAGTCGCGAGCCATGCCCAACATGGTTGCCATGTGCTCCTTCTCACGCTTCTGGTCGGTGTTGAGCAGGCTCATGTAGCCTTCGCGACCGCCCCAGAATACATAGTTCTCTGCACCCAGCTCGATACCTGCGTCGATGGCGTTCTTAATCTGAACGATAGCGCGAGCCACTACGTCGAAGTCGGGGTTGGTGGAAGCACCGTTCATGTAGCGCTTGTTGCTGAATACGTTGGCGGTTGACCACAACAGTTTAATGCCGGTCTGCTGCATCTTCTCCTTCAGGTAGGCAACGATGGCCTTCAGGTTAGCCTCGTACTCCTCTACACTGTTGCCTTCGTCAACGAGGTCAACATCGTGGAAGCAGTAGTAGTTGATGCCCAGCTTCTGCATGATTTCGAAGCCGGCGTCAGCCTTAGCCTTGGCCTTCTCGATGGGGTCGGTAGCAGTGTTCCAGGGGAACGACTTGGTGCCGCCGCCGAACTGGTCGCCACCCTCAGCGCACAAAGTGTGCCACCAAGCCATAGCGAAGCGCAGCCAATCCTTCATGGGCTTGCCCATAATCACCTTCTCGGCATCGTAGTAGTGGAATGCCATAGGGTTCTTGCTCTCCTTGCCCTCAAAGGCAATCTTCTTAATCTCGGGGAAATACTCTTTCATTGTTGTTTGGTTTATAGGTTGTTATTCTATTCGTTGTGTGATGTTAACTGCTTATTTCAAATAACTTGCCCAGCACTGGTAGGCCGCCTTCGTAGCCTCGGCATCGCCGTCGGGCTTGATAGTGGCCATGTGTTGCAGGGTGGCCATGGCCTCGTCGCTGTCCTTGTAGATGCCTGCACCGATGCCTGCACCGCGTGCGGCGCCTGCGGCACCGTCGGTGTCATACAGTTCGATGGTGGCACCCGTGACGTTGGCCAGGGTCTGACGGAAGAGGGGCGAGAGGAAAAGATTGGCGTGACCGGCCTTGATGGTGCCGATGGTCATACCCATTTCCTGCATAATCTCCATGCCGTAGGCAAACGAGAATGCGATGCCTTCTTGGGCGGCGCGAAGGAGATGTGCCTTGGTGTGCACGTTGAAGTTCACGCCGTGAACGCTGGCTCCGGGGTTCTCGTTGGCCAGCATACGCTCGGCACCGTTGCCGAACGGCAGGACACTCAGACCCTCGGCCCCTACGGGAACGGAGGCGGCAAGGTCGTTCATCTCGGCATAACCAATGCCCTCGGGGGCTACGGTGCGCTTCATCCAAGCGTTGAGAATGCCGGTTCCGTTGATGCAGAGCAGGATGCCCGTGTTGCCGTTTACGTGCACGAAAGCGTTGACACGGCTTTGCGCGTCGTGCTTTACGTTGTCGGCCACGCCGTAAACTACGCCGCTGGTGCCGCCGGTGGCTGCAATTTCACCGGGTTTCATGACGTTGAGCGACAAGGCATTGTTAGGCTGGTCGCCACCGCGGTAGCTGATGGGAGTGCCTTCGGGTATGCCTGTCAGTTGGGCGATGTCGGCGCAAACGCGGCTTTGGATGGCGAAGGTGGGGACGATGTCGGGGATAAGACTTTCGGCGAAGCCAAAGTGCTTCATCACGTCGTCACTAAGTTTGTTTTCAGCGAAATCCCACAGAATGCCCTCGGACAAGCCGCTGGCGGTGGTGTTGCGTGTGCCGCCGCTCAGTCGCATGGCTATGTAATCGCCGGGGAGCATGATGTTCTCTATCTGGGCATACAAGTCCGGTTCGTTCTCTTTTACCCACGCCAACTTCGCTGCCGTGAAGTTGCCAGGAGAGTTGAGCAAGTGTGTGAGGCAGCGCTCATGCCCGATGGTGTCGAAGGCTTTCTGACCGTAGGGTACGGCACGTCCGTCGCACCAGATGATGCTGTCGCGCAGCGGCTTGCCGTCGGCGCCTATGCACACGAGGCCGTGCATCTGATAACTGATGCCGATGGCAGCGACGTCGGCCAGGTTGGCCTTAGCTGCCAAGCGCTCGGTAGCCTTCAGAAGTGACTGCCACCACGACTCAGGGTCTTGCTCGGCCCAGCCTGTCTGCTTCGAGATGATGGGGGCTTCTTGATCGGGCCACTGGGCGGCAACCATCGTGTTTCCAGTCTTTGCGTCAACCAGCGTCGCTTTAATCGACGAGGTTCCAATGTCGTAACCTAATAATAGCATTTGTGTCGACGTTTTGTTATTGTTATATATACAAAGTTAGACAAAAAGCTTTATTCTCACAAACAATAGTAATAAAAAGGTGACACAAATATGCTGTATAACATAAATCGGGGTCTTTTGAGGAAAAATACTATTTGGCCCCGTATGAAGTTACAGGAAATTTTATATCTTTGCGACGCAAACCAGGTAAAAAGTCTATGGAAAAACCAAAACACACACTCACAAAAACCTACCTCAGTGTCGATTGCACATTGTTCGCCTACGACGGAACGAACCTCTACACACTGCTTATCAGTCGGGGTGGGGAAGGGGATTCGGAGTGTGACGTCTGCAAGTTGCCGGGTAGTCTGGTGTATGCCGACGAGACGGTGGGCGATGCGTCGCGGCGTGTTCTCCGCGAACTTACCGGGTTGCAATCGGTTCCGTTGTATCCCTTCAGCACGTTCAGTGGACTGGATCGTGCGTCTCACGGCAACGATAAGGTATGGACGGAACAGTTCTACAAGCTTGATAGCGAGGTGGACCGCATTGTAAGTGTGGGGTATGTCTCGCTGCTGCGCATGGACCGTAAGATGCAGAAACTGAAGGGGGAGTATAAGGCACACTGGGTGCCTCTCTCGGAGTGTCCTGATTTGGCATTTGACCATAACATGCAGATTGAGGCGGCGCTGAATTTCATTCGTGCTTATGCCGCCCTCGACGAGTCGTTGCTCTTCGATTTGCTTCCCCGCCGATTCTCGCTGTTCCAACTGCGTCAGTTGTGCCAGTTGCTCTTCAATCGCAAGTATGACGTGCGCAATTTCAACAAGAAAATGCTGCAGAAATCGTATATTGTGGACAGTGGCGAGACGGAACAAGGCGTGGCCCACCGCAGTGCTCGCCTATACTATTTTGAGCGCAAGAAATATAAAAGATAACAAGACGTCCGCGTGTCGCGCGCGCACTACCTTTATATAATAGAGAGCCCGTGTCGTTGCGAAGATGTCTCTCTCTGCACAAACCCAAATCGGTCATTAGGACGAGTGGCCGCAGACAATAGGACGTGTGGTCTCAAACATAAGGACGTGTGACCACAGACGATAGGACGTTTAATCTAGTATTTCTGCAGCTCAACAAACCAACAATTCAATAATCACTAATTCAACCCAAATCATCCTAATGAAAGATTTGGGATAAACAAACGCCCTCAGTTGGAGAAAGGTCTTAAAAAACTTGCATAAGCCTCACGACGAACCGTGTTGCTTATGCAAGTTTTTTGTGTCTTTTCAGGATTGCTGCGGGTTGCGGTCAGTTGACGATGGTGGCGTCGTAGGTGCCGCCGTTGTGCACGAACATGCCGCACTTCACGCCGCGGCTCTTCGGACCTGAGTTGGTGACAGTCATCGTGCCAGCATTCATCGTGAGGATTCCGTCCACCTTGATGCCCATGCAGCGGTGTGGGTCAGCCTCACATTCGGGGAGCGTGCAGCGACCTCCTTCGGCAGAGACGGTGATGCTTGTAGGTCCGTCCTCTTCGCCGATGACCATGTTGAAGTCAGTTTGGATGCCGCGAGTACCATTGCCCTTGGCCACGAGATGGAGCGTTCCGCCCGAGATGGTCACGAGGCTGTCGCATTTCATGGCCTTGCAGTCCTCGCTCACCACGGTGATGTCGATGGTGCCGCCCTTCACAAGGATTTGTCCGTTCCGCTCGTCGGTGGGATCGTCGGTGGTGTCCACCTGCACGCCGTCGCCCAGTGTGTTGACGTCCACGAGCAGACGACCGCCGTTCATCTGGAAGTATTGGCCGCAGTGGATGGCATCTTTCACAGCCTTCACTATGGTGATGTTGCCGCAAGTGCGCTTCAACTGCAGGTATTCCTTGGTGGCGATGGCGTGAGCGGCCACACTGCTGACGGCCAAGTCGCCGCCACCACCCAGCTCGAGGTGGCCCTTGCAGTAGAGAGCGGCTTTTTGCGTGCCCGCGCCGTCGGCGAGCGTGTTCTGGCCGATTAGGTTCAGGTTGACGCGCTTACCGCACTGGATGTCCACAGCGGCACCAGTAGCGTTGGTGAGGCTCAGATTGTCAAACACGAGGGTGGACTTGTAGGTTCCCACATAGGTGAGAGACCCATTGTCGGTCTGTCCGCTGATGCGGAACTCGTGTTCCTGGCTTGTGTCGGTGTTGGTCAGCGTCACGTGGGCGCCGTCCACGGTGGCGGTCACGCTGTTGGCGATGCCGGCAGGGATGGTCACCTGTGCCGAGTTGCCGTTGTAAACGACGCCGATGGTGTAGGCGAAGGTGATGCTGTCGATGGCCGAGGTCTCGTAGGTCTGGTCGCCGATGGCCAGCGTTGCGCCGGCGTTGCTGTAGCGCAGTTCCGAGAGACCGAGCTTGGTGTCCTGTCCGTTCTGCCAGACCACTACGTTCTGTGCAGAGAGTTGCATCAGTGCTGCGAGGAGCGCAGCGAGGAAAATCGTAGCGCGTTTCATCACTTCATGAACTTAATGGTCCGTTGCCCCAGGGTGGCGATGTAGATGCCTTTGGGAAGATTGTTGAGCGAGAAACGGGCGTCGCCGTCCACCTTGGCCATGTGCATCAGCGTGCCGCCAGCACTGTAGATGTGCAACAGTCCGTCGCCCTCTGCGCAGAGCAGACCACCTTTCACGGCAAGGCCTTTTGTCTGGCTGGGCAATGATTCGATGGCTGTGGCGGTCGGAGAGAAGAACATGCGTTCCATCTCGCTCTGCGGCAGGCTGACACTGCCGCTGGTGGTGGTGAGCACCACGTTGCCGCCCTCGAACGTTATCTTCTTGATGGCGGCCAGTTCGAAACTTTGTTCCTGTCCGTTGTAGGCGGCGGTCAGGTATTGGTAGTCGTCTGCCGTGGCGTTCAGTGCGGCAGCAGCCAGAAAGACTGAGAGAAAAATCTTTTTCATAGTTGTTTAAAATTTATAGTTGTAGCCGACGCTCAGGGCGTGCATGCGGTCGCGGTTCGTTTCGCTGCCGCACATTCGGGTAAGCACGTAGGCGGCGCTTACAGAGTGATGGCGGTTGATTTTATAGCTGGTTCCGGCCATGGCCCGCACTTTGCGCAGGTCCATCTTATCGTTCAACTCGTTGTGCGCCTCGGCACTGATGAACGGACTCCAGTCGCAGCGCTTCTTGTCCCACTCTACCTTGATGCGGCTGCGCAGGATGTGAGCGTGGCGTTCGCCTTTGGTGATGTAGTCTGGAGCGGGCTCTGCGTCCCACTGATTATTGATGAGTTCGTAGTCGGTGCGGCCGATGGTCTGCGTGGGCTGGAGCGTGTACTGATAGCGTTCGCGCAGCGAGATGCGGATGCGCTTCCAGAGTTTGATGCTCGAGCTGGCTTCGAAGACGAAGCGGTAGCGCGGTGTCCAGTAGCTGGGGCGCTGGCGATAGGCAATCAAGTTCTGGTTGATGTCGTATTCTTCTTTGCTGATTTTCTCTGACGAGTAACCGTCGAGAAGGGTGAAGCCCGCGCCCAGTTTCAGATATTTGTTCACTTTGTAGCCGGCGTTCACGCCCATGCTCCAGCAGTCCACCTTCGTGCAATTGTCCTCGGTGCGCAGTTCGGCGTCGAAGCCCACTGAGAACGGGCGGACAAACTGCTTCTCGGCGCCCAGTTCCAACCACGTCCCGAAGTCGTCGTCCTGAGCATACGTGGCCATCGAACAGCACGCGAACACGATAAAGAACAATCGTTTCATGACCTGTAGTTCCTTGTTAGTCATCGGGTCTGACGCCGTTACTTCATCTTCGGCATGCGGCCCATGTTAGCGATGCTGCTGCCGCGATCCATATCCTCATCGTAGTAGATGCGGATGATGACGCTGTCCTTGAGGAAGTCGATGGTGCCCACCTCGATGCCGATAATCTTCAGTCCGGTGCGCTTCTCCAGGTCAGCCTTCAGTTCTTCGCGCTTCTCGGGAGCCACGAGAGCCACGTTGTCATATTTGATGTACTTGGAGCAATGCTCGTTCAGCACCTTGCTGCTCTCGAAGAGATAGGCCAGGAAAATGAAGATGCCGTTGGCGAAGAGGAGCGTGAAGATGCCCATGCCGTCGTAGTAGTCGCTCATGGCGTGGTAGTTGGCCTTGCCCATGGCGTTCACCACGCTCACGGCCACGAGCAGGAACAAGTACGTCATCTCGCGGATGGGCACCGCCTCGGTGCGGTAGCGCATGATGCCGAAGATGGCGAACAAGCCCAGTGCGGCGCTCGTCTTCATGCCACCGCCTCCCATCAGGCTGACGAGCAGGAAGATGCTCATGGCCATGATGATGAAGATGAACATGTAGTCGCGGCGCTTGCTGCCGGGATAGTAGAAGCAGCGAGCAATGACGCCCACCACCACGAAGTTGATGATGCAGCGCACGAGCAACGACAGGAACGAGTTGAGGTCGATGAGCGTGAGGCCGATGGTCTCGCCCAAGGTGTAATTAAGATTGCTAATCAGTTCTTCCATATTCTATTTTTTTTGTTATTTTTATCGGGTGGCGGGGAGCAGCGGCTGGCCGATGCGCTTGCTGATGCGCACCAGTTTGGGTTTGAAGAGGTTCATCTTCAGGTCCGGATTCGTCATGACGCTGCCGATGCAATACTTGCTGAAGCCCGAGGGCTTAATGCGCAACTGGCGCAGGAGGTCCAGTACGGGCGAATAGACATTGCCGTCTCGCTTCAACTCTATAATGACGAGGTCGCCCGTGTCAGTGGCCTGTCCCGTCTCGAAGTTCTTGAACTCCACGTCGAAGTCTATGGTCAGTCGCTCCGTCTTACCGTAGTTCACGAGCGTGATGCGGTGGAAGTGGTTGCGCACGGTGGGCATCATCGTTTCCAGCGGACGCTGCACGCGCTCCTGCACGAAGGCGTCGCCGCCCGTGAGCGTTTCCTGTGACGGCACCTCGATGCGCTTCTTCTTCGTGCGCCCGTGGTTGTTCTTCGTCTTCACCTCCAGGAAGGTCTGGCCGCTGTCCATGTAGGTCCGCACGCGCACTTTCTGTCGTGGCGCGCGTCCGTTGTGGTGCTCCATGAAGAAGTGGTGGTCGTCGGTGTCCCAGTACGTAGTCATGTACTCGGCCACCTTGCTGCCCGCGTGGAACTGGGCGTAGTAGTGTCCTTGAGCCAGTTCGAGCAGTTGGGCCAGCTTCGTTTTGTTGGTGACAAACTTCGTGTCGGTGCGATTCATCAGTCGAATCTCCGACATTTGCTCCAGCGTGATGGGCTCCAGGTGTTCCAGCCAATGCCGTATCTGCTGGTCGGCGGCTTGCTCTGTAGGCATGTATTTAAGGCGTTTAAATGTTACAAAGTTATTAAATTAGTTGGTATTTTCAAAAAAAACGGCTATTTTTGTCCGTACATTAACTGAAAAACTATTATGGTAGACGTAAAAGAGACCCTCGCGCTCGCTGAGGAGCGTATGGAAGAAGCCGTTATGTATCTCGACGACGCGCTGGCACACATCCGCGCCGGCAAGGCCGACGTCCGTATCATCGACGGCATTCGTGTAGATAGTTATGGCAGCCTCGTGCCCATCAACAACGTGGCGGCAGTCACCACTCCCGACGCTCGCACCATTGCCATCAAGCCTTGGGACAAGAGCATGTTCCGCCCCATCGAGAAGGCCATCATCGACAGCTCCCTGGGCATCATGCCCGAGAACAACGGTGAAATCATACGCCTCGGCATTCCGCCCCTCACCGAGGAGCGCCGTAAGCAGCTGGCCAAGCAGTGCGGCAAGGAGGGCGAGCAGGCGAAGGTGAGCGTGCGCAACGCCCGTCGCGACATCATCGAAAAACTGAAAAAGGGTATCAAGGACGGCTTGGCCGAGGATGCAGAAAAGGACGCTGAGGCTAAGTTGCAGAAGATGCACGACAAGTACATCAAGAAGATTGACGAACTCCTTGCCGCCAAGGAGAAGGAGATCATGACGGTATAATGACCGGATTTGTTATCCGAAACACAGGAAGCTGGTACATCGTTCGCACGGACGATGGCCAGCTTTTTGATTGCAAGGTGAAGGGAAATTTCCGTCTTCGCGGCATACGCAGCACCAATCCCGTGGCTGTGGGCGACCGCGTGGACATACTCCCCGGCACCGACGGCACGGCGCTCATCACCGAAATCCTCGACCGCCGCAACTACATCATCCGCAAAGCCTCCAACCTCTCCAAGCAAAGTCACATCCTGGCCGCCAACGTGGATCTCGTGCTGCTGGTGGTCACAGTAGCGCATCCCGAGACGAGCACCACCTTCATCGACCGCTTCCTGGCTTCCGCCGAAGCCTATCGCATCCCCGTGGCATTGGTGTTCAACAAGACCGACCTCTACACTGTCGACGACCTGCGCTACATGCAGGCCATGATGACGCTCTACCGCTCGCTCGGCTACGAGTGCATCGCCTGCTCCGCCACCCGCGGTGAGGGACTGGAGCCCGTGCAGCAGTTGCTGGCCGACCGCACTACGCTGCTCAGCGGCAACAGCGGGGTGGGCAAGAGCACCCTGCTCAACCGACTGATTCCCGGGCTCGACGTGCGCACCGCCGCCGTATCGGTGGCGCACGACACGGGCACGCACACCACCACGTTCTCGGCCATGTACGACGTGCCCACGGGCGGACGACTCATCGACACACCGGGCATCAAGGGCTTCGGCACCTTCGACATGGAGCGTGAGGAGGTGGCTCACTATTTCCGCGAAATCTTCCAAATCAGCGCCGACTGCCGCTTCAACAACTGCACCCACACCCACGAACCGGGTTGTGCCGTGCTCGCGGCGCTCGACGAACACCGCATCGCCCAGAGCCGTTACACCAGTTACCTGTCCATGCTCGACGACAAAGATGAGGACCGTTACCGCCCTGCTCACGGAGGGTGACGCAGAAGGGGTGGCGGTGTCGCCTAAGGAAACAAGATGTTTTTCTTAGAAAAAAGTGCTCAGTCACCCAGTAAAAAAATATTTTTTTCTAAGAAAACGAAGGTCTCCCTCTGCGTGGCTGTTTCTGGGCAGGCTCGTGACGAGGGAAAGTACCAAGGCCGGACATCCGTAAATGATCGGGTGTCCGGCCTTGGTCGTTGTTGGTACTATGCTTCGTCTGCGCGTCGAGCACAGCGAGGCATCGGTCTGCCGCGTTATTCGCAGGTCTTGGCGCGGACGTACATGCCCACTTGGAACTTGCGATGCGCGCTGGTGATTTTGGCGTACACCTTCGTCGAGTTCGACGATTCGTCGATGATGGGGTCGATGTAGCTCACGACGGCGTTGAAGGTTTCGCCCGGCAGCATCTTCACGGTGAAGGTGAGCGGAGTGCCCACCTTGATGGCGTTGATGTCGTGGCTGAAGGCCGTCAGGCGGAGCATGGAGGCGTTCTGGTCGATGATGGAGCAGATGCGGTCGCCCGTGTCCACGTATTTCCCGATGTTGACGGCTATGTCGCCCACGTAACCGCTGATGGGCGCCGTGATGGCGAGCGAGGAGATGATGCCCTTGCTGGCGATGAGTTCGGGACTGACGCCCAGTTGGCGCAGACGGGTGGCGGCGGCGTCCTTGCGGGTCTTCATCGAGAGGTATGCGGCCTTGCTCTGTTGCAGCGTCTTCTTGGCTGCGGCCTCTCCTTCGGTAAGGGCCTGCTGGCGCTGATACTCGGCAGCGAGGAATTCGGTCTGTGCCACGGCGTCGAGGTAGGTCTGCTGCAGTTCCACGAAGTCGGGGTTGTTGAGGGTGGCTACCACGCTACCCTTGTGCACAAACTGTCCGGGACGCACGGCGAGGCGTCCGACCGTACCGCCCATGAGCACCGTGACGCTGGCGTATTTGTCGGGGTCCACGGTGATGGTTCCGCCTAAGGAGTGCGGTGCGGTGTCGTCGGCAGTCATTTGCAGGGAGTCGGCGGCGGGACTCTCGGAGGTTGCGGCGGGTTGCGCTGGGGTGACGGTCGCGGGGTCGGCGCCCTCTGAGGTGGTGTTGTCACTGCCGCCGCAGGCCGTCAGCAGGACCATGGTGGCGAGCAGGAGAAGGGGAGATGTTGCGTATTTCATAAGCTGAAAAGCGGTTGTTTCGGGGTTTATGTTGTGTTGTTGGTTTCGGGATTCCGGAGCGATGGGTTCGTCAGGGCTCGGCGTAGAGTTCGTTCTCGATGACGGCCACGTTGTAGTTGTAGAGCGTCTGCATGTAGCCCTCGTGGATATTCAGGGCGCTTTGCAGGCTCTGCACGAGTTGCACCATGTCCGTGTCGCCCTCCTTGAACTGAAGCAGGGCGCTCTGTTGCAGGGCGTCGGCCTCGGGCAGCGCGGCCGAGGTGTAGTAGGCGAGGCGCTCCTGTTGCTGCAGGAGCTGGCTGCGGAGTTCCATCACCTTGCTCGTGAGCTCGGCGCGGTTGAGTTCGGCGGTCTGCTCGGCCATCTGCCATTCGTACTTTGCCTGGCGGCTTCGACTGCGTTGCGGCGCGAACACGAGCGGCATCGACATCCCCACCATGAAGCTGTTCAAGCCTTTCAGCGGTTCGATGCGCTGGTTGTTCCAGCCCACCGACAGTTCGGGGAAGTACTTGCTCTTCTCCACCTGATAACTTTTCTGCTTCTCATCTACCTGCCCCGCAAAGTAGTCGAGGTAGGTTTGCGAGGGGGTCAGTCCGCTGGCATCGTGGAGAGTGAACTGCGTCAGCACCGTGTCGGCGGGAAGGAGGTTCTCGCCGGCGAAGCAGCTCCACGCAAACCGCTGGGCGGCGAGCTGCTGTTCCTGCCGCACTTCGATGAGGCGCGTGTGCAGTTCCGTGGCCATGGAGCCAATGATATTGCGCTCCAGCAGACTGATGTCGCCTTGCTCGTAGCGCAGTGTGCCCGTTTGTTTCAGTCGGTTGGCCAGCGTCTCCTGCTCTTGATAGAGGCGGAGCAGTTCGCAGGCATATTGGTAATGGGTCCACGCCCGCTTCACCTCGGCGGTGATTTCCTTCTTCACCAGTTCGCGGTACTGCTCGGCCGTGGTCACGCGCGACTTCACGAGGGCGTTCTTGTAGAACGGTGTGACGGGCGAGCCGAGCGGTTGTGTGAGCGCAATCTCGTAGTCCTTTCGGAAGTCGCCGTTCAGTTGTCCGCGCGAGAAACTGAGTTCCGTGGCACCGCCGTCCCACACTTCGCCTTTGGCGGCTCGGTTGCGTTCCACATCGGCGGCCGCTACCTGCAGTCGGGGATGGTGGGCGATGGCCAGACGGACGGCCTCGTCGATGCTCACTTTGCGGGCTGCGTCGGTGGTCTGGGCCGTGGCGGACTGACCGAGGAACAGGAGACCTAAGGCGAGACAGACGGCAGCGCCGGCGGTCGCGCGGGCTTTGCGGTACTGCATCGCCTTGCGGTGAGAGCGGCGCAGACTGCGCACGGTGATGGCGCCCACGAGGCGATAGAAGACGGGGATGATGATGAGTGTGAGCACAGTGCCAATCAGCAGACCGCCGATGACCACGGTGGCCAGCGGGCGCTGCACCTCGGCACCGGCCGAGGTGGCCACGGCCATGGGCAGGAAACCGAAGGAAGCCACCAGACCCGTCAGCAGGACGGGGCGCAGCAGATGCGGGGCGCAGTGGGTGATGACGCGGTCGGTGCACATGGGGTGACTCGATTGCAGGTGCAAGTCCTTGAAGTGGTTAAGCATGAGAATACCGTTGAGCACGGCCACGCCGAACAGGGCGATGAAGCCCACGCCCGCCGAGATGCTGAACGGAAGTCCGCGCAGCCACAGCGCCACGATGCCGCCAATGAGCGACAGCGGCACGGTGGAGAACACCACGAGCGTATAGACTACGCTGCGGAAGGCGAAGAAAAGCAGCAGGAGGATGAGCGCCAGGGCGATGGGGATGACGATGCTGAGTGTGTCGATGGCGTTCTGAAGGTTCTCGAACGAGCCGCCGTACTCGAAGTAGTAGCCGGGTTTCAGCGTCACGTTCTTGGCCAGTTGCTTCTGTATGTCGGCCACCACCTGCTGGGTGTTGCCGCCGCGCACGTTCACGCCCACCACGGTGCGGCGCTTCGTGGCGTCGCGGTTGATTTGCATCGGACCGTCCACAATCTTCGTGGTCGCCAGTTCGCTGAGGGGGATGTTCATGCCCTCGTGGGTTCGGATGAAGAGGTGGTCGAGGTCCACGTCGGTCACTTGGTTGCGATTGAGGCGCAGGACGAGGTCGAAGCGACGCTCGTGTTCGAGCACCACGCCCGCGGTCTCGCCCGCATAGGCGGTGCGGATGATGGTGTTCACGTCCTGGATGTTCAGTCCGAAGCGCGCGATGGCCACGCGGTCGTACTCTATCAGCAGCTGGGGCAGACCCATACCTTGCTCCACAATCACGTCGCCCACGCCGCTCACCTGGCGGATGTATTGGGCTGCTTCGTGGGCCTTCGTGTTCAGTTCTTCCAGGTCTTCGCCGTAAAGCACAATGGCGATGTCGGCCTTGGCGCCCGACATCAGTTCGTTGAAGCGCAGCTGGATGGGCTGACTGAAGTTGTATTCTGCGCGTCCGACCGCGTCCACCACGGCCTTCATGGTGTCCACCATCGCCTCACGCGTGCGGGCGGTGGTCCATTCCTTGAAGGGGGCCATGACGATGATGACGTCGGCCGTCTCCACCGACATCGGGTCGGTGGGCACCTCGGCCGTGCCTATCTTGGCCACGACGTGCTTGACCTCGGGAACTTTTTCCTTGAGGGCTTTCTCCATGGCGAGCGACACGTCGATGCTCTCGCTGAGCGAACTGCCCACGGGCAGCGTCATCTGCATGGCGAAGTCACCCTCGTCGAGCGTGGGGATGAATTCGGCGCCGAGCTGACTGAACAAGAGCAACGAACCGGCGAGCAACGAGAACGCCACGCCCAGCGTGAGCCACATGCGGCGCAAACATGGACGGAGAGCCTTCTCATACCAGCGGTTGAGCACCTCGAACAGGCGGTCGGCCAGCGAGGGCTTCTGCGATACGGTGCGCTTGAGGAAGAGGGAGGCCATCATGGGCACATAGGTGAGCGAGAGCAGGAAAGCGCCGATGATGCAGAACACAAGGGTCTTGGCCATCGGTGTGAAGTATTTGCCTTCGATGCCCGTCAGCGCCAGAATGGGGAAGAACACCAACAGGATGATGACCACGGCAAAGGAAGCACTGCGCACTACTTTGCAGGCGCCGGTCTCCACCTCGGCGTCCATTTCCTCGTCGGTGTAAGTGCGGCCCGCCATGTGCTTGCCGTAGAGATGGGCCATGATTCCTTCCAAGATGACGATGGAACCGTCCACCACAATACCGAAGTCGATGGCGCCCAGACTCATCAGATTGGCTGACACGCCGAAGAAACGCATGAGAATGAAGCCGAACAGCATGGCGAGCGGAATCACGGAGGCCGTGATGAGGCCCGCCCGCACGTCGCCTAAGAAGAACATGAGCACGAGGAAGACAATCAGCGCGCCTTCCGTCAGGTTGCGGATGACGGTGCTGATGTTGCGCTTCACCAGTTCGGAGCGGTTGAGATACGGCTCGATGACCACGCCCTCGGGCAACAGTTGCTGTACTTCCGCCACGCGCTTTTCCAGCTCCTGCGTCACCTCGTTGGCGTTGGCACCGCGCAACATCATGGCGATGCCGCCCACGCTCTCGCCCACGCCGTCCATGGTCAGGGCGCCGAAGCGTTTGGGATAGCCGAGTTGCACGTCGCCGATGTCGCGGACGTGAATGGGCACTCCGTCGCGGGTGTCCACGACTATCTCCTCGATATCGGCGAGACTGCCTATCATGCCTTCGGAGCGAATGTAGTAAGCCGTATTGTTCTTCTCGATGTAGCTGCCGCCCGTGTTCTCGTTGTTGCGGCACAGCGCGTCATAAACTTGGTTGATGGAGATGTCGAGGGCAAAGAGCGCGTCTTCGTCGAGAGCTACCTCATACTGCTTCAGGTAGCCGCCGAAACTGTTGATTTCCACAATGCCCGGGATACCGGCAAGGTGGCGGCTTACAATCCAGTCCTGGATGGTGCGCAGTTCCATGGCGTCGTACTTGTCCTCGTAACCAGGCGACACCTTCAGCACATACTGGTAAATTTCGCCCAGTCCCGTGGAGATGGGCATCATCTCCGGCACGCCGATGCCGTCGGGAATGTCGGCCTGCACGTTCTGCAACTGCTCGTTCACCAGTTGTCGTGCGTCGAGCACAGGCACAGATTCCTTGAACACCACCGTCACCACCGAGAGGCCGAAACGCGACACCGAGCGTATCTCCTCCACGTTCATGATGTTGCGCAGACTCACTTCTATGGGCTGCGTGATGAGTTGCTCCACCTCCTGCGGGGCGAGGGTCGGGGAGACAGTGACCACCTGCACCTGGTTGTTCGTGATGTCCGGCACGGCGTCGATGGGCAGTGTCAGGCTGGCGTAGAGGCCGGCAAGCAGAATCGCCAGCGTCATGATGACCACAAACATTTTCTTGTGGATAGAGAAATGTATGATTGTCCTCAGCATAATCTTTTCTTTTTTGTAGGTTGCGTGTGCATACTGACCTACAAATTTACAAAACTTTTCGCCCTATTGTATCGCCGTCCCCCTATTTTTTTGGGGAATTACTTGGCTCCCCTTCCGAATGGGACAGGGGTAGGGGATGGACTTCCTCAGCGGTGAGACTGTCGGCCGCTGATTTCTCAGCCTCAATCTCCGCCTCCACGTCGGCCTCGGCCTCCACGGTCTGACGCGACATTCCGCCCCACGTGAGCTCGTAGTAGCAGCGGTTGAGGAGGCGCTTGTTCTTGTCATAGACAAAGGCGAAGAGGTAGAGTCGGCCCGCCTTGCTGTCGCCCTCGAAGCGGCTGTAGTCGTCGCCGTCGTAGTGCGAGGTGAAGATGGCGGCATAGGCACTTTCTCCGGGCAGTGCTTTCTCGTTGATGTGCACAAACCAGTAGGCGCCGTCCTTGTCGGCGTAGGCGTTTGTGATGTGGAGGACACTGTCCTCGGGAGAGACGGTGAACTCGAGGTCGTAGCCGCGGATGTTCCACCAGTCGTGGACGACGTAACTGCCGTCGTCGCGCGCCGAGAGCGTCACGCTGATGCTTTCGCCGGCCGAATCGTTCCACGCCTGACATTCGGTCTGCCACACCGTCTTGGGCTGGAACAGCGAGAGCAAGGCCATGATGCTGATGTAACTCCAGTGGGCGATGATGCCCGCCCCAATGCCTCCGAGGAACGTGCTGAGGAAAGCGCGCGGAACGAGCGGCCGGTAGCCCAGCGAGTCGAGCGTGGCGGCGTCGGTGGACAAGTACCCGCTCCAGCACATGCCCATGGCAGTGCACACGGCGATGGCGTTGTCGTCCACTATGCCCTTGGCCATGAACTCAGGGATGAGCGAGAGCGCGGCGCCCACCGCCCCGAGGGCCGTGATGGGGAAAGCCACCAACTCCGAGGCGGTGAAACCGAACAACCACTCGAACACGAAACTTATCTGGCCCGCGAGCCACGGCAAGAGCTGCGTGCCTTGGAAGGCCTTGCCCGTATAGACCACGATGTCCGCTCCGTTCTCGTCTACGCCCTCCACCGTTCCGCCGAAGGTGAGCATCATCACAAACGTGGAGATGATGAGCACGCCGGGGATGATGGCCAGACCAATCTCCACGCCGCCCTTGCCGCCGTCGAGCAGCGCGTTCAGCACGCGGATGAAGGTGTTGTCCTGCACTGGCGCAGTCGTCTCCTCCGCCTCGGTCGTTCGTTCGGGCTCGGGCGACATCACGGCGGCGTCCTCGTAGCGGTAGTTTGGGTAGTCCTTGCACGTGAAATACTGCATCAGCCGGGTGGCGATGATGCAGCCGCACACGGCGCCGAAGAAACCGATGAGCGGAGCGGCGTAGAAGCCCTGGCCCATCATGAAGATGATGACGAGCAAGCCCATGCCGAACGCCGTGCCGAAGTTGACGAGCGAGACGTGCTGGTATTTCTTGAAATAGCGGGCGAAGCCCTTGTCCTGCGACAGGGCGATGATGGCGGGGTTGTCGCTCAGAAAGGTGAGCACAGCGCCCAGCGAGGCCACGCCGGGCATATTGAACAGCGGCTTCATCACCGGACGGAGCAGTCGTTGCAACAGGTCAACCACACCGAACTCCACGAATATCTTGCCCAACGCCCCCGTGATGACGCACATGCCCATCAGGTAGAAAACGGTGTTCATGAGCAGGTCGTGGGCCGTGTTCATCATGGTGTTGAGCATGTTCGACAGGCCCATTACCGAGGCCATGTAGCCAAACAAAACGACAATGATGACCAGACACGTAAGGCCGTTCGGGATTCGTTGCAAGATTTTTTTCATGGCTATTCCTTCGTCTTCTTCTTAACATTGAGCAGGTCGAGCCGCATCGTCACGCCCACGGTGGCCAGCAGTTCGCGGTCGTGTCCCACGCCGTCGGGGTTGCCTTGCTCGCCCCAGCCATACGACAGACAGGCGTGGGCGCGGAGGTCCTCGCTCCTGCGCAGCGGAAACACCTCTACGCCGCCGCCGAAGCGCGTG
>JABUUA010000005.1:0-25820 GCA_021443405.1 Bacteroidaceae bacterium | reverse complement strand
GCGTAGTCGCCGCGGAAACCCGTGCCCGCGTCGTTGGTCTCACCCCCGAAATACTGCCGCTGATAGCCGAAACGAGCCTCCACGCCAGCGCGGAACAACGTCTGCTGCGCCACCGCCGCAAGAGGCATAAGGGCGGTCAGCAACACAAGGGTGGCTTTCTGTATAAGGGTCATGCTTGCTTCTCCGGTACTAAACACACGCAAAGATAGAAATAAAAAGTCAGAAACCGACGCTTTCGGCCGCGTTTTCTCCGTCGGAAGGTAAAATTTGTTGCGATGGCCAGTTCACGAGATACACGCGGCGGGTGGCGCGTGTCAGCGCCGTGTAGAGCCAGCGGTAATAGTCGGGCGTCAGCATGTCGTCGCTCACGTAACCTTGGTCGATGTACACGTCCTCCCACTGTCCGCCCTGCGCCTTATGGCAAGTGACGGCGTAGGCATACTTTATCTGCAGCGCGTTGTAGTAGGAATCTTCCTTCACCTTCTTGATGAGGTCGCGCTGACGGGTAATCTCGGGATAATCCTCACAAATACGGTGGAACAGTGCCGTCTGTTGCTCGCGGGTGAGAGCAGGCGCCTCCGTGTGCAGCGTGTCGAGCAGAACGGTGCAGGAAACTTCCATTCCATCGTAGTCGGGGAACTCGAGCGTGGCGTCGGCGAAGCGGAAACCGTAGAACTCGCGCTCGTTGCGCAGACGTCTCACCTCGCAGAGGTCTCCGTTGGCAATGAACGACTCAGGCAGCCAGTGATAGTTGTTCTTCGCCACCATCAAGCGGTCGCCGCTCTCCAGTTCTCCTTCCAAGTCCAATATACGCGCGCGTATTCCATTATTATATATATTGGCGCGTTTGTTGCTCCGCGTGACCACGATGGTCTGGTCGCGCCCGCAATGATAGTAACTCTGCTCGAGGGCGTCGATGAGCTCATCGCCGGGAACCACGCGCACATCGGGGAAAACAGCCGTGCGCAACCGCGGCCACTCACCCATACTCCCGCCCGCAATCAACCGGCGCAGGCGGGTGGCGTTCCACAGAATGCCGGAGTCTTCCACCTGCCGCACCACCTGCGTGAGCTCGGCATGCCAGACATTCAATCCGTATTGCTGCAAGTCCTCTGGCGAAAGCGCCGGACTGAGTTCCTCGCCCACGGGCGGCAACTGAGCACTGTCGCCCACCAGCATCAGTCGACAGCCTTGTCCGGCATAGACGTAATGCACGAGATCGTCGAGCAGTCGGCCCGTGCCGAAGTAACCTCCCGAGAGTCCTTCGTTGGCAATCATCGAGGATTCATCCACGATGAACAGCGTGTGCTTGGCCGCGTTGTATCCTTGTTCGAAGTTGTTCATCTCGGGCGTGAACACTTTTTGCCGGTAGATACGGCGATGAATGGTGTGGGCCGACGCTCCGGAATACTGTGCAAACACCTTGGCGGCGCGGCCCGTGGGCGCAAGCAGCACCACCTGCAGTTGCAACTGGCCAAGCGTGCGCACGAGCGCTCCCACGAGCGAGGTCTTTCCCGTCCCGGCATAACCGGTGAGCAGAAAAACATCGTCCGCCGATTCACGGGCCAGCATCTCTCCCCATTTCTGCGCCACCAGTTCTTGTTCCGCAGTCGGCTGATGCGGGAAATTTGCCAGAATCAATGCTTTTAATTCGTCCTTTATCATATAAATATTGCGTTTCGACAGAAAAATTTGCTTAAAAAATGTGTAGTTCGCCCAATTTTTTTTATTTTTGCATACGAAAGTACAAATAAAAATATAAATATCACGCATGAAAAAGGTAATTAATGGTGTTTTGTTAGTGTGCGCTGCGGCCATGCTGTTTATCTGCTACCGAAGCATTGCCGGCCAGCAGGAGTTTGACGATGCCGTGAAGGCCCGCGAAAAGGCAGTGAAGGCCCGCTTGGTGGAAATCCGCGACGCTGAAGAGGCTTACAAGCTTCGTCACGGCGAATATTGCGACAATTTCGACTCGCTCATCGCTTTTGTGAAGACGGGCACCATACCCGTGGTCATCAAAGCAGGCGAGCTTACCGAGGCACAGCTCGAGAAAGGCTTGACCGAGTCTAAGGCCGCCGCCATCGTGGCACGCGGCAACGCAGCCGAAATCGCCGCCAACGGTCTCGTAGGGTTCAGCCGCGACACCTCGTGGGTGTCTATCATCGACTCACTGTTCCTCTCGAAGAATCCTGAGTTCGACCCCGAGGCACTGCGCTACATTCCTGGTTCTGACGAGGGCGACGTGAAGGAAAAACAGCAGTTCGAACTCCTCGCCGTGATGATTAAGACCAAGTCTGAGGCCATCATTCCCGTGATGGAGTGCGGCGCCACCTACAGTCAGTACATGGTGGGCGACAGCAAGCTCTGGAAGCGTGAGTGCGCCAACAAGACCGAATTGGCCAACAGTCAGGGCGCCTACGACGGTTTGAAGATTGGCGATGCCAGCCTCAACTGGAACAATAATGCAGGAAACTGGGAGTAATCTCTTTACCAATAACAGTCTATCCATCCGCCTCAGTGCGGGTGGATTTTCTTTTTTCCGACCCGTGGGCCGGCAGGATTTCACGGCAGAGACCGGCGTGCCGCTGGCGCAGACACTGGACATGGCCATCCGCCGCCATCTGCGCAACACCAACTTCCAGCCGGTGCGCCTGCTCGTGGACTCGCCCAGCACCCGTGTGCCCATCGACGAGTTTCGCAGTCGCGACGCACAGGCCCTCTACCAACTGACCTACGGGCTCGACCATCTTCCCGAGCGGCATGAGATTCGCTACGAGGTCAGTGGTCCATTGGAGATGGCGGAAATCTTTACCGTGGACAGCGACGCGCTCTCCGTGGTGCAAAGTCATTTTCCCCAAGCCACCGTGCGCAGTTTCTATGGACAACTCCTCACCGAGGCCTTTACCACCGAATGTCATCGCCCCGCCGACTGCCAGCGACTCTACGTTTCTGTGGCCGGCAGTCTGCTGTTTCTCTTCGCCTTCAAGGAAGGGAAACTCATCTTTGCCAACAACTACGACACCGACGTGACCGAAAACCGCCTCTACTTCGTGCTTTCGGTCTGGAAAATGCTCGCGCTCGACCAGCATGCCGACCAGTGCCTCCTCTGCGGCGAAGACCACGACCTGGAGCAAGCGTTGCGGAAATTCTTAGTAAAAGTAACATGCGTGTAATTACAGGAAAATACAAAGGTCGCCACTTCGAGGTGCCGAGAACCTTCAAGGCGCGCCCCACCACCGACTTCGCCAAGGAGAATCTCTTCAATGTGCTGATGGGTTACATTGATTTCGACGAGGACACCACGGCGCTCGACCTCTTCTCGGGCACGGGCAGCATCACGCTGGAACTGCTCTCCCGAGGCTGCGGCCACGTGGTGTCGGTGGAGAAAGACCCGCTTCACTTCAGTTTCATTACGGGTTTCCTCGACAAACTCGGCGAGCGCAACGGCTTTCCCGTTCGCGCCGACGTATTCAAGTATCTGGCGAAACTGCAGGAACAATACGATTTCATCTTCGCCGACCCTCCATACACTTTGCCCAACATCGCCGAGATTCCCGACATCATTCTCGACCGAAAGTTGCTGCGCGACGGCGGGCTCCTCGTGCTGGAGCACGGCAAGGCCAACGACTTCAGCGGCCACCCTTGCCTGGTGGATCACCGTGAATACGGAAGCGTAAACTTCTCGTTCTTCCAGCCCGCCGAGTAAACTCTTGTTTATTTACTGATAAACTTCTTGCTTAGCTGCCGACCGTCGGACATTGTCTGCCGGCTGATGGTGACACCCTGCCGCGGATTTTCCACCCGAACACCCTGCAACGTGAAGTATTCCGTGCGCACGGGTTGGTCGTCTTTTGCGGTTGACTCGATGCCGTCGAACTCAATGCCCTTGGTGGGGAACGCCTTGAGTAGCGCTTCTATCTCCTTTGCCTTGAGTGTGATGACGGTTCCGTGTCGCGGTGTGAAGGCGCCGCTGGTCATGGTCTGCGCCTCTAACTGGAAGTGTTCCCAGTCCTTCGTGGAGCAGAACTGATAGTAGCCGCTCTGGTAACAGTCGTACATCACCACCCACGTGTCGCTGTCAATCAGGCGGAACATGCCGCCGCCCTCCACTGCCACACCGGTCTGCTGCACAGTACCCAGCGGGGCGCTCCACTGCGAACCGTCGGGCTGTCCCTTCTCGGGAATCAGTCGTTTGGCCGTGACTTGGCTGATGCCACCATCGTCTTCGTTCTTGTAAATCATGTGGTAGAGCTGGTCGCTCGGGTCGAAGACAATGTCGCCGTCGATGGTGCTGGCGCCGCGGTCGAAGAAAATCTTAGGCGATGACTTCGTGTTTGTGAAGTCGTCGTTGATGTAGCAATAGTATATTTTGTCGTAGGTCACTTTGCCGTCGTTGGTGAGCAGCGAGAAGTACACCAGGTAACGACCGAACGACCCGTCCTTGTTGTCGTAGTTAGGGTCCCAGATGACCTCGGGCGCCCACACGCGAACCACGTTTTTCCACACCGAACCGAAGCGGGTGGAGAAGTTGACGGTGGCGTGCTCCCAATGGATGAGGTCGGTGCTCTTGAGCAGCACGATGCCCTTGTTGCCGATGCTCCAGCCCTCCGGCGTGTGCATGTCGGTGGCCACCATGTAAAAGGTCTTGCCGTCCACACCACGAAGGATGTGCGGGTCGCGCATGCCTCGCGTCAGCGCCACGGAGTCGGAGCGAAGCACCATCTTACCCTCGTTCAACGGCGTGTAGTTGAAACCGTCCTCAGAGTAGGCGTAATAGATGTTCTCGTCGTCGTTGCTCGGGAAATAGATGAAGAGGTAGCCCACCTCGGGGTCATCGTAGGTCACGGGCAGGCGATAGCTCTTGCACTGGTCATAGGCAGCGTTCACAGCCTCAGCGGCAGCGAGCAGTTGCTCCACGGTCTCGGCGCTCTGCGAAGCCTCCAGCGTAGCCTGCGCCTCAGCTCGCAAGTCGTCGGGCAGTATGTCCTTGTCGGCCAGCAGTGCGGTCAGTTGCTCCACACTCTCGGCCAGCGCCTGCCGATACCCCTCGGCCGACTCGCCCAGATAATAGAGGTGATAGTCGTCCACGGTGGCCCAGTTGGCGTCAGTTGACTGAGTGCGGAAGCCGATGGTGAGCGTTCCGCGCGTGACGGTGACGTCCACCGAATAGACATCCAGGGCGGTGACCTCCGTCTCGTGACTGCCGGCGCACAGATAGACACCCTTGACCACGGCAGGCGTCCCCGACTGATTCTCGGCGTGACATATAGCCGTCACGCGGTAGTCGCCGTTGGGCACTTCGCTGATGGTCTGCTCCAGTGTGGTGGTGGGCAGGTGTCCGGGGGGCTGCGTCCAGCGCTCGCAGTAGAAGGTCCCCTTCTTGCCGGCGTTTGCCTCCGTGTTATCCATCCTACCCATACCGCGGCTTATCCAGCCGATTGACAGGTCTTGTTCGAAACCGGGATTCACAATTTTACTCGTGAAGTCCTGCTGCGCCTCCTGGGCGCTGGCCGTCACACTCAGTACGGCGAAAAGGAAAGTTGCTATCGTTTTGCTGTTCATGGTTGTTTTGTTGGGGCGTTTCTGCTGTGTCATCTCAGCATTTTTCGTGCCTATCGCTTGCAAATATACAGTTATTTTCTTAATTTTACGCACAAATATTACATAAACTTAAATCCATAACTAATGAAAATTAAGAAACTGATGCTGGGCGCCGCCCTGCTCGCCACCCTGCCCGTAGCGGCGCAAGACTACACCATCACGGTACAAGCCACCAAGCCCGGCGCCCCCGTGCAGCCCACCATGTACGGTATCTTCTTTGAGGATATCAACTACGCCGCCGACGGAGGTCTCTACGCTGAACTGGTGAAAAACCGTTCGTTCGAGTTTCAGCCCGACCCTCTCATGGGCTGGCAGGCCTTCGGTAAGGTAACCATCATGAACGACGGACCCTTCGACAAGAACCCCCATTACGCGCGTCTCTCGAGTGCCGGACACGGCGACTGGTGGACGGGTCTGCAGAACGAAGGTTTCTTCGGCATTGGTCTGAAGCGCAACGCCGACTACCGTTTCTCGGTGTGGGCACGCGTGCCCGACGGCAAGGCGCAGGTGCTGCGCGTGCAGTTCTGCGACGAATACACCCTCGATGAGCATCAGGAGTTTGCCTCCAAAGACCTGCGCATTGACTCGAAGGAATGGAAGAAATACACCCTCGTCATGCGGTCGCCCATCACCATCGACCAGGCTCAACTCCGCTTGTTCCTCTGCGACGAGAACGGACGCTCGGGCACTGGCACCGTAGATGTCGAGCACGTGAGCCTCTTCCCCGTGGACACATGGAACGGCCACGAGAACGGTATGCGCAAGGACCTCGCCCAGGCGCTCTACGACATGCGCCCCGGTGTCTTCCGATTCCCGGGCGGGTGCATCGTGGAAGGCGTCACGCTGGAGAACCGCTACAACTGGAAGAATTCGGTCGGGCCGGTTGAGAACCGCCCACTGAACAAGAACCGTTGGGAGAGCACTTTTACCTATCGTTACTATCCCGATTACTTCCAGTCTTACGGTCTTGGCTTCTACGAATTCTTCTTGTTGTCTGAGGAACTGGGCTCAGAGCCCCTGCCGGTGCTCAACGTGGGCATGGCCTGCCAATACCAAAACTGGAACGACGACGCGGCCCACGCGCCCGCAACGGCCGAGGGTCTCAAGGAATACATCGACGATTGCATCGACCTCATCGAGTTCGCCAACGGCTCGACCGACACGAAGTGGGGAAAACTTCGCGCCGAGATGGGCCACCCCGCTCCCTTCAACATGAAGTTCATCGGCATCGGTAACGAGCAGTGGGACGACTATTACTTCAAGCGTGTGAAGATTGTGGCCGACGCCGTGCGCAAGGCTCACCCCGAGATCAAGATTATCGGCACCAGCGGCCCCAACTCCGAGGGCGGCGAGTTCGACCGCGGTTGGCGCGCCATGAAGGAACAGAAGGCCGACCTCGTGGACGAGCACTTCTACCGCCCCGTCTCTTGGTTCCAAAACGAATGGGAGCGCTACGACTTGTACGACCGCACGGGTCCCAAGGTGTTTGCTGGCGAATACGCCTGCCACGCCCGCGGCAAGAAGTGGAACCACGCCAACGCCAGCATTTATGAGGCGGCCTTCATGACCGGCCTCGAGCGCAACGCCGACATTGTGCACATGGCCACTTACGCGCCTCTCTTCGCCCACGTCAACGGCTGGCAGTGGCGCCCCGACGCCATCTGGTTCGACAATCTCCGCGTAGCCAAGACCACCAGTTACTACGTGCAGGCGCTCTACGCACAGAACAAGGGCACCCACGTCTTGCCCGTGACCAACAGCAACTTCCCCGAGAAAGGAGCCGACGGCGTGCTGGCAAGTGCCGTGACGGACAAGGGCACCGGCGAGACCATCGTGAAGGTGGCCAACACCTTCGACCAGCCGCGCACCGTGGCCATCAAGCTCGAAGGCAAGAAACAACTGGCCAACGTGACCGCCATAGCCCTCGACCTGAGCGGCGGCGACCAGGAGAACACCGTCGAGGAGCCCAACCTCATCGTGCCCGTGACCAGCACGCTGAAGGCCGACGGCAACGTCATCAACGTGACCCTGCCTGCCAAGACCTTCGTGGTTTACAAGGCGAAGTAAGGTCCCTCCCACAGCAACCATCCCCCACGCACGGGGCTGACCTCGTTGGCGCATTCCCGCCCCTGCGGTCAGTCCCGTGCAGAAAGTTGGCCCGACAGCCATAACATTCACTACGCAGAACGATGAAAAAGATTCTGTCACTCTTACTATTTGTCACCGCCACGCTCTGCCAGGCACAGACGCTGCAGACGCTGGCCGACCGCTTGCAGAAGTTCGGCGCCTCGATTCCGCAGGAGGAAGTGTTCGTTCACACCGACAACACCTGCTACTATCTGGGCGACACCATCTGCTACAAAGCCTACATGCGCCTGTCCGACGGCCGCCCGTCGTCGCTCAGTCGCCTGCTCTACGTGGAACTGCTCAACCAAGACGGCTACTTGGTGGAGCGCCAGAAGGTGGAGATGAAAAACGGACAAGGCCACGGCACCTTCTGCCTGCCCGATACACTCTACGCCGGTTACTACGAACTGCGCGCCTACACCCGCTGGCAACTCAACTGGGGAGCCACGGAGCATCCCCACACAAAGTTTGCCGAGGCATGGTTCTACAGCAAGGAGATGGCCAAGGATTACTACCGCGATTACGAGAAACTCTACTCGCGCGTGTTTCCTATATATAGTAAGCCTCAGCAGGAGGGCAACTACAATCAGTTGATGAATCTGCGTCCCATACGCCGCTACTCCCAGCGCGGCAATCCCGACCGCGAGGCCACGGTACAGTTCTTCCCAGAAGGTGGGACGCTGGTGGCGGGCACGCAGTGCCGCGTGGCCTATGAGGCGCGCAACGCCGACGGCGAGCACCTCAAGGGCACGCTGCGTGTGACGGACAGCAACGGCAACACTGTGGCTGAGAGCGAAGTGAAGCACCGCGGTCGTGGCGACTTCCTGCTCGACTGCAAGCCCGGGGAGCGCTACAGCGCCGAGTTCGCGTGGCGCGACGGGCACAGCCAGCGCTATAAGTTGCCGCAAGTGGAGGCCGACGGCGTGGCGCTGCAGGCGAAAGCCACCGACGAAGGCATCGCCCTGACGTGGCAAACCGCCGGACAGGCCGCCCAAGAGGAACTCGGCCTCACGGTGAGCATCCACGGCGTGCAGAAACATTTCGCCGCCTTGCCCGCCGGCACCACGACAGCCTTTGTGCCCATGGACCAACTGGAGTCGGGTGTGGCACAAGTGACGCTCTTCAATGCCGCGGGCCGCATCTGGGCCGACCGCCTCGTGTTTGTGCGCAAGGGCGACCTGAAAGCCAGCAACGTGATCATCAAAGGACTGCAAACCGCCGACTATCAACCCTACTCTCCCATTCGCTTCAGCCTTCAAGGCACGCCGGGCGCCACGCTCTCTGTGGCCGTTCGCGACAATGCCACGAGCGACCGCATCTTCGACACGGGCACCATGCTCACGGAGATGCTGCTCTGCTCACAGTTGAAAGGTTTCGTGGAGGCGCCCGAATATTACTTCGAGTCTGCCGACGACTTCCACCGCTACGCCCTCGACCTCCTATTGCTTGTGCAGGGCTGGCGCCGCTATTCGTGGCACGAGATGGCAATGCCGGGCGCGTTCCAACTCACGCACCCCTACGAACGCAGCGAGGTTTTCGTGGGCTCGGTCAATCGCTATACTGCAAATCTGCCTGAAGATGTTTTCACGGAAGCTAACCGACAGATGATGAACGACGCCGGCATGACGCCCGAAGCCGAGGAAGCAGCAGCGAGGGCCGGCACCACAGTGACGAACGACTTTCACGATGCCACGGGCGTGAACCAATCTACCGACGACCCGCACATCGCCACTACAGAGACGGACATGTCCGTGGCTGACATGGGAAGCAACGGCGGACAAGTGAGCATGGAGGCCAATGTCATGCAGATAGACACTGCGGCACCGCGCACCGACTACAGAATCGCCAGCGAGCGCTTCTACGACAACGAGGGCAAGCTCAAACGTCAGGTGCGCGTGCACGCCGAGTTCACTCAACCCGGTGCGCCCAAGAACAACGCCGTGCTGGGCGACGTGACGACCACGGACGGAAAGTTCCGCATCGACGCACCCAACTTCAACCACGCCTGCTTCTTCTTCCTCGGAGCCAGCGACACCACCACGTGGAAGAAGGGAAAAGCACCCGAATGGGTGAAGATGGGCTACGATAAGAACGACCAAGTGGAGTGGCCCGACTTCTACGTGCGCCTCAATCTCCACTATCCCCGCTTCGTGAAACGCTACGACTTCTATCAGCAGAACATCCCGTACACGGACTACGTCAACGGTCTCTCGGCAGAGACGGTGAGCAACGCCATCGTGATGAAGCAGGTGCTCGTGGGAGCGAACCGCGGCGGCCTGTTGTCGTTCGACAAGCGTTACCCCGCCTTCGTGCTCGACGCCTACGAGGCCTTCAACGCCACCATCGACGCAGGTCTCTGCCCTGGCTACTTCATCGGCAGCCAGCGCTTCTCCTTCGACGTAGCTCGCAACTACATCGGCGACATGGGCATGGAACGCCCTTACTTGCTGGAGACGCGCATCGACTCGCGCAACTCCTACTCGTCCATCTCGATGGCCGACCAGAACAACTATAACAAGCTCTTCAACCTCGACATGGTGTACGTCTATACGGACTATGCCCCGCGCCTCGAGGGAGACCCGCGCTACAGCCAGAGCAACCAGCCCTTCGTGGTGGTGGACCTGCGCCGCATCCCCAATTCAGGCATGCGCCCCACATGGACCAACCGCCACATGCTGCTCACCGGTTACGCGGTATGCGAGGATGTTTACCAGCCCGACTACAGCAACCTGCCCATAGGGGCGAAGCCGACTGACCACCGTCGCACGCTCTACTGGAACCCCGACCTCCAGCTCGATGCCAGCGGACAGGCCGAGGTGAACTGCTACAACAATGGTCACACGACTGCGGTCATCGTCAGTGCCGAGGGCATGGCCACGGACGGACAACCGCAGAGCGGCATCAGTTATCCCGAGCGCCGCTAAATAGACATGCGGACGTGTGAGCGTAGACATGCTTATGTCTCGCCTCACACGTCCTTATGTTTGAGCCCACACGACCGTACGTCTCCATCGAGTTGTCCGGACACAGTTTTCCATCCGATTCCCCATCGACCGTCAGACCTCCTGATGGTCGATTTCGTATATAAAAAGAACAATCCTCCGACATCACGTCGGGGGATTGCTCTTATCCTTCTACAAAGATAGAAGAATACTTTAATTAACCCTTTTTTATTTCGATATGCAAATTTAATTAATTGTACGCATAACACCAAATAATTAGTGTCTTAAATACACGGAATAGGATGTCTTTAACTCTTTTTAACGAAAATGGAGGCGTTTTGCCCCGCTGAACGGGCGGAAATGGGCAGAAAAACGATGCGATACACCGGCGTGACGAAAACGAGTCACCGCGATGCCTCATTTTCGTTGCGCAGAAGGGGTGTTCCGTTTTACTAAGGAAAATTGCATTTTTTACTGGGTGACTGAGAATTTTCTTCTAAGAAAAAAATATCTTTTCCTTAGGTGACGAAAGGAGGGCGTCTGGACCATTAAGAGAAAATACGCGGCTGAAATCGGTTGGTCAGCGGCGAAAAATGATTTCGATTTGCCTTTGGCGAGGGTTGGAAGACGAGACAATTGAACAAGGTCGAACTGCAATTTTAAGCCATTTCATCGGGGAATTTGGTAAATTGGATCTATTAAATCAGCTCTGTTACCCTCACTTCCAGATATCATCATTAGGTTTTTGAAGGGACGGTCGAAGTTACTCCCGCTCTGAAAAACTGCAAGTAACTTGCATTTTTCCTCGCTTATTCGTAACTCTGACGCGCCCGCCAAGGGGCGGTCGAAGTTACTCTCGCTCTGAAAAATCAAAATAAAATTTTGTTTTTTCCCTCGCTTATTCGTAACTTTGTATAGAAAATGAACTTTTAACAACCCTTTTTATGGAACAGAACGAATTGAAAGCCATCGTCGAACTCTTTGCTATCGACGGCACCGTGAACGGAATCGCCCCTCTGGGCGCAGGCCTCATCAACGACACCTACCGGGTGACCACCGCTGAAGAAGAGGCTCCCACCTACGTGCTCCAGCGCGTGAACCACAACGTGTTCCCCGATGTGGATATGGTAATGCGCAACATCGCCGCCGTCACCAGCCACATACGCAAGAAACTGCAAGAGGCCGGCGAGGACGACATAGAACGAAAGGTGCTTCGCTTCATCCCGCTGAAGACCGACGCCGAAAAGCTATACACGCAGGTGGACGGCAAGTATTGGCGCCTGATGGTGTTCATCCCCAACGCCATCACCAAGCAGACGGTGAACCCCGCATCGAGTCGCGACGCCGGCCGCGCCTTCGGACGCTTCCAGGCGATGCTGGCCGACATCCCCGTGGAACTGGGCGAAACCATCAAGGACTTCCACAACATGGAGTTCCGTCTGCAGCAACTCAAGGAGGCCATGAAGGAAGACCGCATGGGACGCCTCCACGAGCCGCAGGTGCAGCAGATGCTCCGCGAGATTGAGGCACGCGAATACGAGATGTGCAAGGCCGAGCGCATGGGCCGCGAAGGTACGCTCCCCAAGCGCGTGTGCCACTGCGACACGAAGGTCAACAACATGATGTTCGACCACAACGACCAGGTGCTCTGCGTCATCGACCTTGACACGGTGATGCCCAACTTCGTGTTCTCCGACTACGGAGACTTCCTTCGCACCGGCGCCAACTTTGTGGCCGAGGACGACCCCGAAATGAAGTCCGTCGGCTTCAACATGGACATCTTCCGCGCCTTCACCGAGGGATACCTTGAGAGCGCCCGCTCGTTCCTCACCCCGGCCGAGGTGGAGAACCTGCCCTACGCCGCGGCGCTGTTCCCCTACATGCAGTGCGTGCGCTTCCTGTGGGACTATCTCAACGGCGACAAATACTGGAAGTCGGAGTATCCGCAACACAACTACATCCGCTCGAACAACCAGATGCACCTGCTCCAGAGTGTGGAGAGCCACATGCAGGAGATGCAGGAGTTCGTGGCGAAATGTATGAAGAAATAAGCAGTCGGCTGCTGGCGGCTGGCGCGGGAGCGCGGGTCGCCGGCAGATAACTGTCAGGGGCAGACCAACAGAACTTCTCGGCGGCAGCGCGCCGCCGACATTATATTATAAGAACTATGAGCAAAAAACAACACACAACTTTCATGAGCATGTTGCGCCACTACGTAAGCGCCAGCGTGCTCTTGGTCTTTGCCACCGTGGTGGCCCTCGTGGTGGCCAACCTGCCGCTGACTAAGGACTGGTATCAGACATTCTTCCAACAAGAAGTGAGCCTCTCCATAGGCTCGTTCAATCTCTTCGCCCACGGCGGCGAGTCGATGTCGCTGGCCGCGTTTATCAACGACTTCCTCATGGCCATTTTCTTCCTCTCCGTGGGACTGGAAATCAAGCGTGAGGTGCTCTGCGGCGAACTCTCGAGCGTGAAGAAGGCGCTGCTTCCCGTGATAGGAGCGTGCGGCGGCATGATAGTCCCCGTGATTATTTTCTTCTGCGTAGTGTATGGCGACGCCACCATGGAACGAGGCATGGCCATCCCCATGGCTACGGACATCGCCTTCTCACTGGGCTGCCTTTCGGTGTTCTCGAAGCGCGTGCCCATGGGTCTCAAGATATTTCTGGCCGCACTGGCCGTGGCCGACGACTTGGGAGGCATCATCGTGATTGCCATCAAGTACACCGAGCACCTCAGCTACCTTTATCTGGCCGCTGCGGCAGCGTTCACCGCCCTTTGCGCCATCGGCAACTGGCGGGGCGTTCGCACCAAGACCTTCTATCTGGCCGTGGGCATCGCCCTCTGGTTCTGCATGCTCAACAGCGGCATCCACGCCACCATCGCAGGTGTGGTGCTGGCTTTCTGCATTCCCGCCAACCTCGGGCGTGGCACGCGTTACTACATCGAGCGCATCCGCGACATTGTGAACACATACCCCGACATCGAGGTGTCGGAGGCCGACCGCAACAAGCCCAACGTCATCAGCGAAGAGGACATCCAGCGCCTCCGCGGCATCGAAGTGGCTTCGGACCACCTCATCAGTCCCTTGCAGGACTTGGAGGACAGTCTCAAGAATGTGGTCAACTACTTCATCATCCCCGTTTTCGCCTTCGCCAACGCCGGCGTCTGCTTTGACGGCATGAGCCTCATGAACCTGTTCTCAGGCGTGGGTTTGGGCGTGTTCCTCGGCTTGCTGGCGGGCAAATTCCTGGGCGTGCTCAGTTTCTCGTGGGTGGGCATCAAGCTCGGCGTCGTGCAGATGCCGCGCCACGCCAACTGGAAATCGTTCGCTTCCGTGTGCATGCTCTGCGGCATCGGCTTCACGGTGTCCATGTTTATTGCTGAGCTCTCCTACGGCCCTATCCGCGCCACCGAACTGCTCAACAATGCGAAGTTGGGCATTCTCTGCGGCACCGTGGCTTCGGCACTGGTGGGCGTGTGCCTGCTCCACCTGACGTTCCCCTCGGAGGCTCAGATGGAACAGTGGCGCGAGGAAGAGGAATGACCCTCGCACAACCGCGAACGTGAGGCGGCGTATGCGCCTTAACGTACCTTAACATCGCGGAGATTAAACTTCCCCGGCCCGTTGTGGTCTATGGTATTAGTTGTAAAATAAAATAAGGTTATGAAAAGATTCTTAGGCCTTTTCCTGCTGATGCTGTGCAGCCTCTCAGCCATGGCCGACAAATTCAGCGTGTCCGGCACCGTGATGGATGGCGGAGCGCAGGACGAACCCCTGGCGGGGGCCGTCGTCACACTACTCAATCCTACCGACAGCGCCCAGGTGACGGGCGTGCTCGCCGGCGCCGACGGCAAGTTCCAGTTGCCCGTGTCGAAGGCGGGTTCCTACCTGCTGCGCGTGTCGTTCCTCGGTTATGTGCCCCGCATACAAGCCATCACGCTCAACAAGAAGTCGCCGACGTTCGCCGCTGGCGAGATTACCCTCGAGCCCGATGCCAAGGCGCTGAAGGAGACCGAGGTGACGGCCAAGTTGGCACAGGTGGAGATGAAGGCCGACACATTCATCTATAACGCCGACGCCTACCGCCTGCCCGAAGGCGCCACGCTGGACGCCCTCATCAAGAAACTCCCCGGCGCCAAGCTCAACGACGACGGAACCATCTCCATCAACGGCAAGACCGTGTCGAAAATCATGGCCAACGGCAAGGACTACTTCGAGGGCGACAACAAGATGGCCCTCAAGAGTTTCAACGTGAAGGCCGTGAAGAACATCAAGGCTTACGATAAGAAAAGCGACTACTCACGCATTACCGGCATCGACGACGGCGAGGAGGAAACCGTGCTCGACCTCACTGTGAAGCCTGGCATGATGGACGCGTGGGACCTCAACATCGACCTTGGCTACGGTACCGAAGACCGCTACAAGCTCTGGGGCACCGCCAGCAAATTCACCGAACACTCTAATCTCACCCTCACGGCAAGCCGCAACAACGTGAACGACGGCGGCTGGGGACGCTGGGGTGGCGGCGGTGGCATCACCACGAGCGACATGTACGGCGTGAACTTCGGCTGGGAAAACGGTCGCCAACGCTACACGGCCAAGTACTTCGAGATAGGCGGAAACGTGCGTTACTCGCACACGAAAAACGAGTCGGAGACCAAGAGCAACTCCGAGATGTTCCTGTCCGAGACCACCTCGTCGTTTAAGAACGCCTACAACAACAGCGTCAGCAAATCGGGCAATCTCAACGCCGGTCTGCGCATGGAATGGATGCCCGACTCCTTCACCACCCTTACGTTCCGTCCCATGTACAGTCACTCGGAGAGCCACAACCGTGGCAATTCGACGAATCTGACCTTCAACGACGACCCCTACAAGTTCACGACCAATCCCATGGGTCTGTTCGAGCACTACGACATCGCTGAGAACAAGATGATACTCGACAGCATAGGCGTGAACAGCAACGTGCGCGAGACTATGAGCGACAGCTACAGCAACCAGGGAAGCGCCGACTTCCAAGTGAACCGCCGTCTGGGCAAAGCGGGCCGCAACATCACGATGAACGTGGGCGGACGCTACAGCAAGTCGGACGCCACGTCGTGGAGCCGCAACGAGGTGAAGTACTACCAAGACGAAACTCACCCTGCCGACTTCACCAATCAGTACAATCTCTCGCCCTCGAAGAGCTATAACTATCAGGCCCGGTTCTCTTACACCGAGCCCTTGACAAGCCACCTCAACCTGCAGGCAAGCTACCAGTTGCAGCATCGTTTCTCGGACAACAACCGCTCGATGTACAGCATCGACTCGTTGCTCACCAAGTTCGAGGGCTACTACACAGCCGAGCAACTCTATCTGGGTTACCTGCCCGGCCTCGACAGTCTGAACTACTGCTACAACCGCGAGAACTCGCAGTATGCCACCTACAAGGAGCTGAACCACGACGCACAACTCTTGTTCCGCTACAACAACAAGTGGGAGAGCGGCAGCGAACTGAACTTCAACGCGGGTTTGTCGTTCCAACCGCAGACCACACACATGGACTACACGAAGAACACGCTCGACACCACCGTCGTTCGTCACACCTTCAACTGGGCGCCCCGCGTCCGCCTGCGTTACAAGATTAGCAACACCAGCACGCTGGACGTACGCTACAACGCGCGCATGAACCAGCCCTCGATGACCAACCTTCTCGAGGTGGTCGATTCCAGCGACCCGCTCAACATTTCCACGGGTAACGCCGGTCTGCGCTCGTCGTGGAACAACAACATGAACCTCTTCTACAACGGATACAACACCGAGAAGCAGCGTGGCTGGAGTCTGAATGCCAACTACGGCAACACGAAGAACAGCATCTCCACGGCTACGGTCTACAACACCAAGACGGGTGGCAGCTACAGTCGTCCCATGAACATCAACGGCAACTGGAACGCCGGAGGCATGACCATGTTCAACACCGCCATGGGACCGAAGAAGGCTTGGAACTTCACCACGATGGTACACGCCCGCTACAACCACAACGTGGGCTATCTGAACGCCAACAGCGATGCCGACCTGACCGCGTTCATGGTGGGCAACCGCGTCAACCTCGACCGCCTGTTCGCCACCGTTGACCTGCAGCAAGCCATCACACGCACCACGAACCTCAATCACGACGTGCGCATCAACTACCGCAACGACTTAGGCGTCAACGGCGATTGGTCGCTGGAAGTGGGCGTCAACGGCGACTGGAGTCTGCAGCACTCACGCAGCAAAGTGCGTTCGACCGCCAATATGGACAATTGGAACTTCAACTACGGCGGCAACGTGGTGTTCAGTACGCCCTTCAACCTCTCCTTCTCGAGCGACATCGAACAGCAGAGTCGCCGCGGTTACAGCGACAAGACCATGAACACCAACGAACTGGTGTGGAACGCTCGTCTCAGTCAGAACTTGAAGAACTGGCTGCGCGGACAGGACCTCACCGTCATGGTGGAGTGGAACGATATTCTCAACCGCAAGTCGAACATCAGCCGCGCCATCTCGAGCACGATGCGCTCCGACACATGGAGCAACGCCATCAACAGTTACCTCATGGTGCACGTCATCTACCGTCTGAACCTGCGTGGCAACCGTGACCAGCGCCAAGGCATGTTCGGCCCCGGCGGCGGCATGCGCGGTGGTTTCCCCGGTGGCGGTCCCGGCCACGGCGGCGGAGGGGGCGGCGGCATGCGTGGCATGATGCATTAACCTCCCATCAACAAAGGGTGCGGAACAGGATGTGTGAGCCCAAGCTCCTCCTGTTCCGCACTGTTTTTATCCCCAATCGATTATCAGGTGTTCTAATGACCGATTGGGGAGTATCGCTATACCTATTATATAATACGCGCGCGAGGCGTCACTTTATCTTGCCCTTCAGCGGGGCGACACCAGCCTGCGTGGGTGTCACGCGCTTGATGGTGCCGTCGGCATTGAACTCCATCTTGTCGATGCACACCTGGCGATGGTAGCCGGGTCCCTTGGGCTCGGGATAGAGGTAATGCTTGTTGATGCGGTGATACACGATGTACCACTCGTCGCGTCCCGGCACTTGCAGCACGCTGTTATGGGCGGGACCGTAGATTTCTTCGCCGGGATTCTGAATCAGCACCACGGGGTCCTTGGCCACGGAGATGGGGCCGAGGGGCGAGTCCGATGTGCCGTAGGCCACGTGATAGTTGGGCGAACCCGTGTCATCGACACTCCACATGAAGTAATACTTGCCGTTGCGGTAGAACACATAGGCCGCCTCGCGGAAGGCGTAGTCCTGCAGCGTGCCGCCCTTGGGCGTGAGAACGGTGACGGTTTCCTCCTTGATGCTCGTCATGTCGTCGTTGAGTTCGGCGCCAGCCATATAGCCGTTGCCCCAGTAGAGATAGCTCTTGCCACTGACGGGGTCGGTGAAAACGTCCACATCTATCTGCTGGCCGCCGCGCACGCCCTTGGGTGTCTTGTCCACGATAGGCCGACCCAGGTCGGTGAACGGCCCGGTGGGCGAGTCGGCCACAGCCACGCCGATGCTCTTGCGGTCGCGCTTCACATCGTGGCCACTGTAGTAGAAATAGTATTTATAAGACCCGTCGGCCTGCCGCTTTTCCTCGATGCAGGGGGCCCATGCATTGCCGTTGGCCCACTTCACCTGCTCGGTGCCGAGGTCGAGCATCACGCCTTCGTGCTGCCAGTTGGTGAGGTCCTTGCTCGAGAACACCGTGAAGTAGTAGCCGCCCCAGCCGGGTGCGCCGTCGGTGGTGCTGTAGATATAGAACTTACCAGTCTGGTGACTGAAGAGTACGTCGGGGTCGGCGTGGAACTCAGGAAGGATGGGGTTGCCGCTGGTGCGCGCCTCCTTCTTGCCCTTTGCCAAGGCGGGGACCATCATCAGTGCCGCCATCACGAATAGGAGAGTACGTTTCATACGATAGATTTATTAGGTAGTTAAGTATTTCTTTCTGGGTGACGGGCGGCGTTCCGCCCGCCGACGGAGCTCGTTCACCGGCGTGCCGAGGCCTCAGCCCTCGCGGAAGAAGTCGAGCATCTCCAGGATTTCTTCCTTTGTGGCCGTCTGGTCGATGCGGATGTCGCCGATGTCGCCCAGCAACGTAAAGTTTATCACGCCCGCCGTGTTCTTTTTGTCGTGCTGCATCAGCGCGTAGAGGTCGTCGTACTGCTTGCAGTCGATGTAGAAGTCACCGTAGTGTTCGCGGATGAAGCGCACCGTCTGGTAGAACTTGTCGCGGGGGAAGCCCACCTTCACGGTGCTCAGATAGAGCTCGCACACAAGGCCCCACGCCACAGCATAGCCGTGCAGCACCGTGCGACCGTCGCGCATGGCCAGCGACTCGAAGGCGTGGCCCACCGTGTGTCCGAGGTTCAGCGCCTTGCGGACACCGCGCTCCAAGGGGTCCTCCGTCACCACGCGCTCCTTCACGGCCACACTTGTAGCCACCAGTTCGGTCAGTCGCGGATAGTCGATTTGCTCAAGGTCGAAGGTCAGCAACTCGGCCCAGTGTGTCGCGTCGCTGAGGAGGCCGTGCTTCAGCATCTCGGCGTAGCCCGATAAGATGTTGGCGAAGTCGAGCGTTCGCAAGAACTCGGCGTCGAGCACAACACTGTGTGCGCAGTTGAACACCCCGATTTCGTTCTTCAGTCCCCCGAAGTTGATGCCCGTCTTACCGCCCACCGAGGCATCGACCTGCGCGAGAAGCGTGGTGGGGATATTGATGTATGGGATGCCGCGCTTGAAGGTCGAGGCCGCGAAACCGCCCAAGTCCGTCACCATGCCGCCGCCCAAGTTCACCATCAGAGAGTGGCGCGTGGCGCCGCCCTGCTGCAACTCGCTCCACACGTGGGCCAGTGAGTCCAGCGTCTTGTGGTCGTCCGTGGCCTCGATGGTCATCATCTTCGCTCCCGCAAAACAAGCGAAACCGCTGACCATGGGCCAGCAGAGCGACAGCGTCGTCGAGTCGGTAAGCACGAAGAGTCGGTCGTGCGGGCACGCGGCCACGGCGTCCGTCACACTCCGCTGCAGGTCGCGGCTCATGATTATTTTCTGAATATCCATATCCTCCACAAAGATAACGAAATTATTTGGCATTTCGCGCGCTTATTCGTAACTTTGTAACACGAACACAAAAAACAACAAATTTATGAACTCTCTCGAGCAAATCTTTGCAGCAAAGCTGCTTAACATTGAAGCCATCAAGTTGCAACCCAATAACCCTTTCACGTGGGCCAGCGGTTGGAAGTCGCCTTTCTACTGCGACAACCGCAAGACACTCGCTTACCCTTCCCTGAGAACCTTCGTCAAGATTGAGCTGGCCCGCATCGTGGCAGAGCGCTATCCCGAGGCCGAAGTCGTGGCAGGTGTCGCCACTGGAGCCATTGCCCAGGGCGCATTGGTGGCCGAAGAACTGGGTCTTCCCTTCGTGTATGTTCGTCCCAAACCCAAGGATCACGGTATGGGCAACCAGATAGAGGGCGACCTGAAGCCCAATGCCAAGGTGGTGGTGATTGAAGACCTCATCTCCACCGGCGGCAGCAGTCTCAAGGCTGTGGACGCTCTGCGCGAGGCAGGAGCCGAGATTCTGGGCATGGTGGCCTCGTACACCTACGGTTTCCCAGTGGCCGCCGAGGCCTTCGCAGCCAAGAACGTGGAACTCACCACCCTCACCAACTTCCAGGCTGTCGTGGAGATGGCCCAGCAGACAGGCTTCATCACCGAGGCCGACATCCCCACCATCAACGAGTGGCGCAAGGACCCCGCCAACTGGAAGAAAGACTAACCAACGCCTCACGCCAAAGTCATCGGCACCCGACGCCCCGCCCGACCCGCTCGGTCAGCAGGGCGACCATGCCTCAACAACCGCATACATCATGACAGAATACAAGAGCGAAGTCAAGAAAATATATGCTCCGCAGGAGCGCGTGTACGAACGTCTGTCCGACCTCTCCTTCCTGAGTGTCATCCAGCAGAACGTCGATAATCCCGTGTTGCGCGAGCAGCTGCTGCAGGAAGCCGGCGATAAAATCAAGCCCGAGCAATTCGACCAAGTAGCCGAGCGCCTGCGCACGCTGCAAATCACCCCCGACAGCGTGACGGGCGATGCCAGTCCTCTCGGCAACATCACGCTGCGCATCATCGAACGCGAAAGCCCGAAGACGGTGAAGTTCGCCCTCGAGGGTGCTCCCGTGCAAGCCAACATGTGGATACAACTGCTCTCCGCCACTGACACAGAGTGCGCGCTGCGACTCACCGTGAAAGCCGACCTCAACTTTTTCATCAAGCAGATGATTGGCGGCAAGCTGCAGAAAGGCGTGGACGGGCTGGCCGAAATGCTCACCAAGATTCCGTATTAAGACATGAAACTCTGGGACAAAGGATATAACATCAACGGCGAGATAGAGCGCTTCACCGTGGGTCGCGACCGCGAGATGGACTTGTACCTTGCCGAGCACGACGTGCTGGGGAGCATGGCGCACATCACCATGCTCGAGACCATAGGCTTGCTCGAGAAGGACGAACTGCAGGCGCTGCTCGCCGAACTGCGCAAGATTCACGCCGAGATAAAGGCTGGAAACTTTGAAATCGAACCTGAGAGCGAGGATGTGCATTCGCAAGTGGAGCTGATGCTCACCCGCCGTCTGGGCGACATGGGCAAGAAGATTCACAGCGGACGCTCGCGCAACGACCAGGTGCTTGTGGACCTCAAGCTCTTCACGCGCCGCCAGCTCAAACTCGTGGCCGACGATGTGCTGGCCCTCTTCAGCGCGCTGCAGCAGCAGAGCGAGCGCTACAAGGACGTGCTCATGCCCGGCTACACTCACCTGCAAGTGGCCATGCCCAGCAGCTTCGGCCTATGGCTGGGCGCCTACGCCGAGAGCCTCGTGGACGACATGACCTTCCTGCAGGCCGCCTTCCGCATGACCAACCGCAATCCGCTCGGCTCGGCCGCAGGCTATGGCAGCAGTTTCCCGCTGCGCCGCCAGCTAACCACCGACCTGCTCGGATTCGACTCTATGGACTACAACGTCGTGTACGCACAGATGGGACGCGGTAAGACGGAGCGCAACGTGGCCTTCGCCCTCGCCTCCATCGCGGGCACAGTGGCCAAACTGGCCTTCGATGCCTGTCTGTTCAACTCCCAGAACTTTGCCTTCGTTCGTCTGCCCAAGGAATGCACCACGGGCAGCAGCATCATGCCACACAAGAAGAACCCCGATGTGTTCGAACTTACGCGCGCCAAGTGCAACAAGCTGCAAGCCTTGCCGCAACAGATAGGTCTCATCATGAACAATCTGCCCAGCGGCTACTTCCGCGACCTGCAGATTATCAAGGAAGTCTTCCTCCCTGCCTTCGACGAACTGCGTGACTGCCTGCAGATGGCGGCCTACATCATCGAGAAGATAGAGGTGAACGAGCACTTGATGGACGACCCTCGCTACGATTTGATGTTCTCCGTGGAGGAAGTCAACCGCCGAGCCACCGAGGGAGTTCCTTTCCGCGATGCCTACAGACAAGTGGGACTGGAAATCGAGGCCGGGCAGTTCAAGCCTTGCAAGGAAGTTCACCACACGCACGAGGGCAGCATCGGCAACCTCTGCACCGAGCAAATCGCCGCTCTCATGGCGCAAGTGGTCAGCGATTTCCACTTTGAGAAGATGGACGCCGCCGAGGCAGCACTCCTGCAGTCGGCCCCCATTTCGCAACAGTAACCTGCCCGCAACGGAACGAATCACCGGATGACCCACACCAAACAATCCCACGCCAGCGTTGTTTCACCCGCGGACGCGCAGCACCGCAAGCGTCTCCCGCTGTGGAGCTTGCGCCTGCTCTGCATCGTAGCCACCTTGCTCTGCGTCAGCCTCAGCTGCACCGACGCCATCGTGAGCAACAAATTTTGTTCGCTGAGAGCCCGCTTCCGCTTCGACAACGTGGCGCAGGCGCCCCAACTTTTCCACGCGCTCAATTCCCAGGGCGAGTGGTGCTCCGTCAGTGTGAACACGCGTGGCAACTACGTTTTTGCCAATCCTCAGGGCAGCACCGAGGTGAAGCCCACGGCCATTGACAACTACACCGGCGTCTATCTGGGCTTGAGCGGTTTCCTCGTTGGCCTGCCGAACATCCCCGAGATGGGCGCCAACTTCCCCGTGGTGACCTGTTACGACCTCGCTTGTCCCAACTGTTACACCGATTTTTCCGTGTCGCGCGCCCTCACACTGCAGGAAGGCGGCTTCGCCCGCTGCGGCCGATGCCAGCGACAGTACAACCTCAACAACACCGGTCAAGTGCAGACCGGCAACCAAGGCCGCCCCCTCTACCGCTACCGCACCTACTTCTCAGGCCAAACGTTCTCAGTGCAGAATCCCTGACCACTTTCTCTACCTTGTCGGGCTGGGGTGGGGGACTCCTCCCAGCTTTAGGGAAATCCCCCCTGTTGTTTAGGGAAAGTCATTCGCTGGGCCTGCGTTTTCGTCGTAACTTTGCATCAGAAACAAAAACAAACGCAAAGTTGAACCTTTTAAAGAATACGATTATGAAGACGATGAATAACGTGATGAGAGCGATGATGGTAGTGATGGTTGCCATGGTTAGCACCGCAGCAATGGCACAGCGTCGTGGTCATAACAGCTATATGGGCGGTCCCCGTCACGGCCGCGAGATGGTGATGCACAACGGCGGTCGCATGGAGATGCGCCACCACGGTCCTGGGATGGCAGTCGGTCACGCCGGTCCCCGTCACCACGCAGTGGCCATTCCGCACCACGACCCGCGCATGCACGACTACGCCCGCTGGGAGGGCCGCGTGCGTCACATGCCGGACGGACGCTGGGGTTACTACCGCGACAACTGCTGGTATTACTACAACACCTACTTCGCTCCTGACTACTACTACGCCCACCCCGTGGCTCACTTCCACGACTACCGTCTGGGCCCCGTAGGCAAGGCAGCAGTGGCCACCGTAGCAGTGGCATCTCTCATCGCGGCACTGGCGCACTAAGCCGATAGCTGGCTTGTGTTTTTAGGTTATAGTTGGTGGAGGCATCCCACTTGGGATGCCTCTTTTTTTCAAAACAAAATCCCTTGAACCTCACTTTATACAGATAAGCAGAAATGTTTCCCCGTTAACCATCCATCCCACATGACTATGAAAAAGTTACTAACCATCGTTCTTTTGATTCAGATGCTCTGCCTTGGGTGCAACGCCCAAGAGCAAGGAAGTTTCCACGAACATCAGGGAGTGTTCTTCCGCATTTCGGGGAATGGCTTGACAAATCCCTCTTACATCTTGGGAACCATTCATACCATCCCCGGCGATTTTGTCCATACCCTTCCTAATTTCTCTGAGATTATTGGGAGTGTGGGGCAGTTTGTAACGGAGTATAATTTTGAAGAGCAGTACCGGGATATGCCATACTATAGAGAATACACGCGCGAAGAGTGGGATTCTCAGTACCGCCATATCATGTCGCTCTACCAGCGGAAGGACGGCAGCATGCGCCCGCTGATTGATGACCTTTCGTCAAAGAATTGCGACATCGTTAAAGCGGCCTTAAATGTTGATTTAGGATTCAGGGATAAAAATAACTGGACCTTTGAGTATCTGAATCGGAACGCTTTTAAGGAATACTTAAGAAAAGAGTTGGAATTAATCAATTCCTTAGGGTATAATTTCCAAGTCTGTGGGTCGCCGGTAGATACCTATCTGATGGATTCCATTGCGCCGGCTTATCATCTTCCCATCATCGGCCTTGACAAAAAGAATGCGTGTAAACGCTATACCAAAAAGAAGAAAGAAATGGAACAGTACTGGGGAGTCAAAACGAAGCGCAAAACCTATTCAAAGATGATAGGCGACCTGATAATAAATTACTATTATCGCTTAAAAGGCTCGAAAGAATTCTGCCAAAATTATCTCAATGGCAATAATGTCTATGTTAAGAACATTAAGAGCAAGCCAGGTGAAATGAAAGAACGCAACGCGTGGTGGATGGAGCAGCTACCAGCGCTTATGCAAGACAAACCATCGTTCATTGCGGTCGGCATAGCACATCTGATGGACGGAGTGGATTACCGAGGCATCCTACCGCAACTGGAGGAGATGGGTTATACCATAGAGCGTATAAAATAATCCCAAATCGGACATTAGGACGTGTGGCGTCAGACGTGCGGTCGAGTGGGCTCAAACATAAGGACGAATGAGGCCAGACATAAGGACGTCTCAACGGCCCTGTCCGCACGGCGAGAAACAATCCCCAAATCGGTCATTAGGCTTCGCCTTGATTTCCAGACTGTGACGCAGGCACCTTTGCGACTTTTTGAGGGAGCGATGGGGTCTCATCGTTACCGAGAAAAGGCGCAAAAGGGTCAAGCCAGAGGCTGAAAGCACGCGGAGAGTCCGTAGGACGGTCTAATGACCGAATTTGGGGTTAAAGATACACCTTCGCAACACTCAGGTAGTGATGGATGGCCGCAGGGTTAGGAATGGTCTCCGAAGCCGCCACGTCATCGATGAGGGCAGTGAGCAGTTTGCCAAGCAAATCGCGCTCCTTCCCATCCAACTTCTTGCCGTCCTCCTTGCACAGCAGCAGGATGCTCAGGGCTGCGTCCTCAGCCTGCTCGGGGTCGGTGCGCACGAGTTTCGACAGACGGTTGAAGGTCTTGAACACCGCTCCGCTGGTTTGCTTGTGGAGGTTACGGGCAGAATAACCCTTGGTCAGGTCGCTGATGGAATAACCCTTCGTAAGACTTTCGAGGGAATATCCTCTGGTGGGGCTATCGAGAGAGTATCCCTTTGCGAGACTGTCAAGGGAAAATGCTTTTGAACGGGCTTGCATCTGGGTGAATTCGTGCTCGGCTATCTTGGCGATTTCTTTGGCATAGGCCTCTTGCAGACGGATGTAGGTGGACAACAATTCTTTTTCCCGACTGGTGGCGATGCGGGAGCCGAGGATGGAATCATTGGTGGGTTGTTGGAACGTGAAGTCGTAAACGGCGCCCGTGATGGAGGTGTTGTTCTCCTCGCCGCTCCAGACGACGATGGTGCGGCGCGGATGTTCGGGCGAGCGGAAGGTGGCGCCGAACACCGAAGCCTTCGGGAAGGGACGGCTGAAATAGTTGTGCTCGGGAC
>JABUUA010000059.1:10040-12443 GCA_021443405.1 Bacteroidaceae bacterium | reverse complement strand
ACGAAGGGTTACAACGGCTACTCAGTACCTCTGACCGGCACGGCTGCCGTTGTGGTGGAGTCGCACGAGAAAGTGCGCAACGACAAGGCTACGCTCCAGATCAACGACCTGGCCAAGCTGAGCATGGTCTATATGCAGTATGCCGACGGAACGAATATCGTGCACTCTTACATGGGTCCCACGCCCGAACTGGAGCAGACCTTCATGTTCGATGCCAACGGCGACAATCCCTTCTCGCTTTACTTCAGTCCGCTGGATTACGAGAATCCCGGTTGCGTGACTGTCAACGGCGAGGTGGTGGCCCCCACGTATGAGAAAGGGACCAGCTACCAGTTGCAGTTGAAGGACGGCGACGTGGTGAAGGTTTGGGCCGGCGAGACTCCCTCTGCCGACGACAGCTACTCCATCACCGTCAACGTGGACGCCGCTGACCGCCTGTTCTATGTGGACTACGACGAAGCCACTTACGAGTGGGCGAAAGTGTCGATGAAGGCTGGTAAGAACGTCATCAAGTTTAAGGAGGACACCTACCTGCCCATCAATGTAGAGGATGGCTTCGGCGTAAGCTCGTTCACCTGCGTCACTACCGGTCAACCCATCGAGGAGTTCTACGGCAGTTTCCCGCTGGAGCTCACTCCCGCCATGGACGGCTATGAGTACAACGTAGTGACCTTCAACGAGGACGACTTCCGCACGGGCGAGATGTCCGTTTGGGTGGACGATGCCTCGAACGTGGATATTTACTATGAAGGCAGCGGCAAGAAAGCCACGGCGCTGACCAACGGCGACAACATTTTCAAGTACAACCCTGAGACAGAGAGCACCATCCGCATCTGCTCGAAGGACTACTTCAAGTCACTCTACAAGGTGCTCGTCAACGGCGAGCGCGTGGAGCCCAGCTACGGCGAGTTCTATGTCACTTGCGACCCCGCCAACAAGGTGGAGATTTTTGCTACCTTCCCCGATGTGACCGTGCCCGTGACCTTCAGTTTTGCCAACGAAGGCACTGAGGGAGCCATCCGCGAGGTGACCGTCAACGGCGAGGCTGTTGCCGACTACAGCAACTTCACGGTGAAGATGGGCGACCAACTGGGCATCGACCTCAACACCACGGACTACAACATCACCAGTCTGACCAAGAACGGTCAGGAGCAGGAAGACTTCCAGTATGGCTGGAGCAGCGTGGTGACCGACGAAGAACTGAACTTTGTGGTGACCGCAAAGCCCTGGGGCAACGTGGCCTTCACCATCACCATCAACGACCCCAAGGCCGTGACCATCTACAAGGGTGAGATGTGGAACGACGATAAGTTCACCGACCTCGTTGCCGGCGAGAACAAGGTGGAGATGCCCGCATCGCTCAGCATGATTACCATTCAGGCCAACTCTGCCGCCGTCATCAACAGCGTGACCAAGAACGGCGAGCTGCAGGATGGAGGCATGGGTTATTTCGTGGAGATTGCCGAAGGCGACCAGATTGTCATCGACGCCAAGTCGGCTGAGCGCACGGCGAAAGCCATCGTCTGGGTGGACGACGTCACCAAGGCCAACCTGCTGTGCGGCATGGGACGCGCCGACGACACGCCCTTCGACGACGTGGACGGCATTCTGCAGAGCGGCGAGAACGTGGTGATGTTCGACGCCAGCATCGACAATCCCTTCTATCTGACGTTTGCCGGTGACGACCTGAACGAAGGCGACGTGAAGGTGTTCATCAACGACAGCTCCGAGTCGCTCGTTCCGATGTTCAACAACTATTTCCCCGACATCACCCTGGCCGACGGCGACTACATCCGCGTTTACCTCAACGAGATTCCCGACGCCATCACCTCGGTCGGAAGCACCACCGAGACCACGGCGGCCTACAACCTCGCAGGTCAGCGCGTGACGAAGGCCTACAAGGGTCTGGTGATTAAGAACGGCAAGAAGTTCGTCGTTAAGTAAAACATTATATATTATAAGGACGAGGGAGGCGTGCTTGCGTCTCCCTCGTTTACTCCTTTACGGACAACCCACAAGGACTATCAAGATGAAGAAAACGATACTCAGTGCGCTCTTTTTAGCGACGTGCTGGCAAGGCCATGCCCAGCTCGACTTCGTGAGTCAGGCCATGCTGCGCCGCGCCGAGATGGCCCAGCAACTGCAGACCCCGGCCACCAAGGCCAAACTCCATCCGAAGGCCAAGCAGGCTCCCGCGCTGAAAGCCATGCTGCCCAGCGCCACGCAGCCGATGTTGGCTATGGTGCAGTTGAACGAGGGCGCCACCGCCGACCAACTGACGGCCGACGGTTTCAACGTGCAACCGCTGCGCGGCGGCTTTGCCGTGGTCACTTGCTCCACGACGGAAGCCCGTCGCCTCGCCCAGCACCCAACCGTGAAGAAGTGCGAGTTCAACCGCCAGCG
>JABUUA010000059.1:0-9990 GCA_021443405.1 Bacteroidaceae bacterium | reverse complement strand
CACGAGAACTCTCAGCTCGAACTCCCCCAGACCTACACCGGCAAGGGAATCATCACGGGCATCGTGGACGGCGGTTTCGACCCCAACCACGCCAACTTCCGCGACGAGGACGGCAACAGTCGTTTCACTTATTTCGCCACCGCAGAGGTCAACTCATTAGGCACGGGCGTGAACGTGAGCAAATACGCCTCGCCCGACCCATCCGTGTCGGGCCTCAGTCTGCAGAACTTCACCACCGACGACAGTCAGCAGACCCACGGCACCCACACGTTAGGCATCATGGCGGGCAGTTATCGCGGCGACTGCAAGTTTGCCACCTACGACCCTGTCACGGGCAACGACATCGCCTTGGGCGATAATCCCTTCTACGGCGTGGCCTACAACAGCAGTCTCTATGCCTCGTCGGGCGCAAGTTTCGACGCGCTCATCGCCATGGCGGTGGAGAACATGATGGAGGACCGTTGGTACCACGACTTCCGTCCCATGGTGGTCAACCTCTCGCTGGGAGGCAACCAAGGTCCGCACGACGGCACGGGACCGCTTTCACAGTATCTCGACATGATTGCCGAAGAGGACCGCGTCATCTTCTGCGTCTCGGCCGGCAACGAGGGCAACATCCCCCTCTCCTATCACCAAACCTTCACGGAGGACAACAACACCTTCGCCACCCTCATCCGCCCTTATGTCTATCTCAATGTCCGCTACGGAATCGTGGAGATTTACAGCGACACGGCGGACGACTTCGAGGTGCAAGTCATCCTCTACAACAAGGCCCGCAAGAAAGTGGCCCGCGTGTTCCCGCTGACCACCAAGGACGGCTCGGCCCAATACCTGTGCAGTTCCGAGGATTATCGCCAGGGCGAGAACGACATCGTGGACGCCACCTTTGCCAACGCCTATGACGGTTATGTGGGTGTGGGCGGTATGATTGACGAAGAATCGGGCCGCTTCTACGCCGGCATCGACTACTATGTGACCAACACCGACAACAATCCCGCCGACGAGACCACCACCGAAGCGCAATACACGCTGGGCTTCCGCGTCATCGGCAAGGCCGGCCAGCGCATCGACTGCTTCTGCGACGGAACGTTCACCGCCCTCGACCGCTATGGTTACGAGAGTTACACGGACAACGGCGAGACGGTTCCCTTCGTCGATGGCTCGTTCAACGGCACAATTTCCGACATTGCCACGGGCAAAAACATTATTGCCGTGGGCGCTTACAACACGAAGGACTATGCCGGCGGACTCGGTGGCGTGGAACTGGGCTACGACGGCGCTTACCCCGAGAACTACGTCACGGACTACTCAAGCTTCGGCACGCTGGTTGACGGGCGGAACATGCCTCACGTGGTGGCGCCCGGCTGCCTGATTGTCTCCTCCATCAGCACTCCTTACTTCAACAATGCCGCCAACGGACTCCGCGAGGAGGTGACGTGCGCCAAGACCACGGAGTTCGGGCGCGACAGTTATTGGTATCCCATGATGGGAACGTCCATGGCGTCGCCGCTCGTGGCGGGCGCCATCGCCCTCTGGCTGGAGGCCAACCCCAATCTCTCGGTCTATGAAGCGCGCGACATCCTGATGCAGACCGCCGTCAACGACGAATACACCGCCGCTCTCCCCGACCCCGTGCAGGCGGGAGCGGGCAAGTTCAACGCCTACGCCGGTCTGAAGGAGGTGCTCCGCCGTCTCTACGACACGGGCGTGCAAGGCGTCATCGGCGACGCCGACCCGCGCGTGGTGTTCACTCCCGTGGGCGTTCGCCGCTTCTCCGTGTTGCTGCCCAGCGCCCAGAGTCTCAACGCCGCGCTCTACAACCTGCACGGCGTGAAGGTGCTGGCCGCCCATGCCCAAGGCAACGAGACCACCATCGACGCCTCGCACCTCACTCCCGGCATCTATCTGCTGCGGGTGAACGACGGCAAGGCCCAGAAGATTGTAATCAAATAACCGCATCGGAATCCCGAGACAATCGCGTTCCAATAACATGAAAACAAGAACAATGAGACGATTTTTCCTTTCTTTCCTCCTGATGCTCCTAGCCGCAGGCGCCATGGCACAAGCCACCCCCGACATCCGCATCAAGACGAACATCTATGCCAAAGAAGGCCCCACCAACACCTTCACATTGGTGCTGGGTGCTGCGGAGGGTCACACGGGCTATGCCGACATCAAGTGTTCGGGTGGCAACAGCAGCGAGGCCAACATCATCACGGCCGAGTACGACTCCGAATCCATGGCGCTCTTAGGCACTAACATTGCCTGCCAAGTGAACGAAGAAGGCGTGGTGGAGGTGTTCTGCGACGACGACGTGGTCATCGATTATCTCAGTTGCACAGGCGCCGAGATTACCTCCGTCGAGTTCAAAAACCCCGAAAACATCGAGATTCTTGCCCTTGAGCACAACGCGCTCGAGAGTCTCGACCTCACTCCTTTCACCAAGTTGCAGGCGCTGTATCTCAACGACAATCCCTTCAACCGGGCGCCGCTGACCATCACCGGCAGCAAGCCCACCTTGCAGATACTGGAGATGTCGCTGATTGAGAATGTGGACCCGAACTTCGACATCGCGGGCTTCCCCAACCTTGTGGTGTTCGACGCCATGAGCACACCGGGTCTCCAACGGCTCACGCCCTCGGCATGTCCCAACTTGCAGAAGCTCTCCATCGACAACACATCGGTGGCCTCGCTCGACGTGCGCAACAATCCCAACCTCTACATTCTCAACATCTCCGAGACGCGCATTCCCAGCATCGACCTCTCGAAGTCAACGAAGTTGCAGCAGTTCTACGCCACCCACAGTTCGGCGTTCAACAAAGATGTCAAGCTCACCGAGATAGACGTCACCCACTGCCCCAACCTCATTTATCTGTTCCTCAACGACAATAATCTCACCTCGCTCGACCTCACAAAGTGTCCGGCGCTGCGCGACATCTACGTCCGCAACAACTACCTCACTTCGCTCGACCTAACCCAAAACCGCGACCTCATCAACGTGTTCATCTCGGGCAACTGCATGGACTTCAACTCTCTGCCCATTCCGCAGGAGACGTGGGGCGACTTTGAGTACAAGCAACGCCCCCTGACCGTTCCGGGCGCTTATCTGGCGGGCGCTGCCCTCGACCTGACTGGCAAGATTGTGCGACCCGACATGGAGACTTTTGCCGCCGTGTTCACGGTTTCCGAGGACAACCCCGAACTTTCCGTGCCGCTCGATGAGTCGGAATATACGTTCTCGAACGGCGTCCTTACCATCAAGGAAGTGCTGGCCGACTCGGTCTATGCCTCGTTCTTCAACGCCATCTTCCCCGACATCGAACTCACCACCACGAAGTTCCGCGTCAAGGACGCCGCCACGTTTGGTCAGCCCGACCTCGCCGCCACCATGGGCAACGCGCTCACCGCGGGCAGTCCTGTGAAAATCTATGTGGGCATGAAGGGCGCCACCGCAGCCCAGCCCAAGCAGTTCTTCGTTGACCTCGGCGACGGGCAACTTCAGCCTTTCCAGGCCACCGGCGAGCGCACTCCCGCGGAAGCCAACGTCACTGCCTCCAAGGCGAAGTTCGGCACCATGAAACTCTATGTTCCCGAGGGCGAGGAACTCACCGCCTTCAAGATTGCCGACTTCAAGTTGATTTCGCTCGACCTCTCGAACAGCCGTTCGCTGGCCGAACTCACGCTCACCGGCACAGCGCTGACGAAGCTCGACCTCCAGTGGAACCGCTGTCTGCAGTCGGTGGACATCACCGGCAACAACTTCGGCGCCGACTTCACGCTGGCCGGAGCCAACGGTTCTTACGGCAAGAACATCCTCAGCCACATCTGCCTCTCGAACAACGGCATGACGGCTGTCAAACTCAACGAGCCCGGCTCGTGGAACTACATCGACCTGAGCCACAACCAGCTCACCGAATTTAATTTCACCGATGCCGACTACGTCCAGTACCTCGATGTCAGTCACAACTCCTTCGAGACGCTCAAGATAAATTATCTCGGTCAGCTCAAGACGTTCTACTGCAACGACAACCAGCTTCGCGAGATAGTGTTGCCCGAGACCAACGTCATCGAGACGTTCAACTGCGCCAACAACTGTTTCACGCTGGCCACACTACCGCTGCCCTCGTCGGCCGGCTGGACGACTTACACCTATGCTCCGCAGGCGCAGATAGAGATTCCGACCAAGGGTCCCGGCTACAACCTGAGCGACCAGTATGTGGAAGCCGACGGTCAAGCCACCGTGTTCACGTGGAAGAAGGCTGACGGCACGGCGCTCACCCCCGGCAGCGACTACACCTGCGACAAGGGAGTGACGCACTTCGGCGACAACACCATCGGGCAGACGCTCTAGTGCGAGATGACCCACGCCGCCTTCCCGCAACTGACGGGCACGCAGGCGCTCACCACCACGCCCATTCTCTCGGCCGGAATGCCCACTCATCTCTTGGCGACCTTCGTCACGCCCGTGGGCAACCAGACGGTCCGCCTGTCCATGACGTCGTCGGTGCCCAACAACGCCATCTACATCGACTGGACGGGAACGCAGTCGCTGGAGCAATACCCCATCACCAACACCACCTACACCGTATTCGCCCCCACCACCACGGAGGGCGCCAAGGTAAGTGTGTGGAGCTACGACGCCGACGACCACCTCACCGTCTTCTCGCTCTCGGGCGTCACGTTGGCCGACGTCGATTGCTCGCCCATGACGCAGCTCACCTGCTTCAGTCTGTCGGGCAGCGGCATCAGCGACCTCAAGTGGCCGGCCTCGCCGGGACTCACGGAGTTGTCGCTGGACGGTTGCAACTTCACGAGCCTTGACTTCAGCCGCTATCCCGAGTTGTATTTCGTGAACTTGGACGACAATCAATTCACTTCCATCGACCTCTCGGGGCTCACGAAGCTCGGCAGCGTCGGGCTCGCCAACAACCGGCTCACCGAGGTGAAGTTGCAGGACAACCGCAGTCTCTGGGGACTGGCGCTCACCAACAACCAGCTCGAGCACATCGACCTCGCCGGAGCGCCCAACCTCAGCCAGTTGTTCCTCAACCACAACCGTCTGTCGTCCATCGACCTCTCGCCGCTCCGCCAACTGCGCGTGCTCTACCTCGACAACAATCGCTTCGACTTCTCGAACCTTCCCATCCCGCGGGCCGAGTGGACGCTCTACACCTACGGCAACCAGCCCACGCTGCGCGCCATCCAGCAGAACGGCGTGGTGGACCTCAGCAGTCAGAAGGAACGCGACGGCGTCGCCACCGTATATACATGGTTCTACGGAACGCCCACGCTCGACCCCGACACGGGCGAGCTCACGGGCGAACTGCTCATCGAGAACGACGAGTTCAGTCTGGAGAACGGCGTGACGACCTTCCACACCGACCTCGACAAGGTTTGCTGTGTGCTTACCAACACATTGTTCCCGGACATGTATCTGCAGACCAACGAGATTTCGGTGAATGCTTACTCTGACGGCATCCGCACCACCGACACTAATCGTCTGGCCATCACCACCGAAGGCCGCACGCTCGTCATCAGCGGCGCTGCCGATGGCGCTGTGTTCGCTGTATATTCGGCAGCCGGACAACTCGTGGGTCGCGCCACTGCCAAGGGCGGCAAAGCCGTGCTCAACGTCCGCACCGCCGGCACTTACATCGTGGCCACCAAGGGCGCTGCTGCCAAGGTTGCGATTTAGCGAGCGCAAACAAGCAAGCTTGATTTGCCGAGCGTGAGCAAGCTCGGCGAAGCCAAGGTGCTGGTACGGTAACATCGAGAAAATCCATCTATTACTACAAAAGCTCCACCCGACAAGGTGGGGCTTTTGTGTTTTCCCAGACAGAAGAATTTCAGTTCCCGCACATATAGATGTGAGGGAATAGGGCTCTTCGCCTAATCGTAGGGGGGAAAATCAAAAATCTTTATTATTTCGTTGGGTTTTTGCTAAATTTCACTTACTTTTGTGGTGAGATTTAACCCAATCTTGTGACAACCTGCTAAAATAGCAATAACGAAATGAAAAAGGTTTTATTCTTTGTCATGCTGTTGTTCAGCATTACAACAGTCATGGCGGAACAGTCAAGCCCGGCGATTGTCAATGCCGAAGGCTTCACTGAGGTCTGGGATGCTCAGCAATTAAAAGCAGCCATCCAGGAGAACAGCAGTGCCAAAATTCAGCTCATGAAGGACATCGACGCTGCTAAGATTGGTACAATTTGCAGTACCTTCTCCGGAACCATCACAGGTAAGCACCGGACCTACAGCCCCGAACTGCAGAAGGAGATTGACGCCATGTATACCATCGTCGGAAGCCGGTCCAATGCAACCGTGGGCGACGACAAGACGGACAGTCCGCTGTTCGACAAGGTCGATGGCGCCACATTCGAATATCTCTACTTCTTGGACTTCCGCGTGGAGGAAGATATTGCAAACGGTGGCAAACTTGGTTTGATAGCAAAAGTAGCCGAGAACTCCAATTTCACCAACCTCGGTTTCGAGGAGATTTCTATTTTTGAAGACAACGACTACGCCGGCGTGATTGCAGGCACTGCCAAGAATTGCCATTTCACGAATATACTTTCAAAGTTCTGTGATGTCACAACCGATGGCTGGGGAGCTGGCGGCTTGGTGGGTCAGTCGGAAAACAGTGAATTCGAGACGTGCATGATCGCTATTAGCTCTGCCACCTATGCCGATGGTTCCTATGACGCCAGAGCGGGCGGCGTGGTAGGCGAGTCCAAGAACGACAATTTCGTCGGTTGTGTCAATGCTGGTCTTGTGGGTGGTAAGGCTGACGAATTGGGCGGCATCGCCGGAAGAAGCGAGAACAGCCGATTCACTTCCTGCAATAACGATTATGCCATTCTCTTTTGTGATGAGGAAGGCAGCGGCAAAGATAAACTCTATTTCCGCAATCTTGTTGACAAGACCCGCGAGAACATCCACACGATGGCGCTTCAACAAAAGAACGACCTTGACGCTAAAATTATTGGCTTGGTAGCCGGTGTGGGGTCTGGTATTATCGCAGCAATGGTTGCCGATGTTCTCATCTGGAGTAGCAAAGAAGTATTTTATATTGCATCGGGATACCCTTTAAGTGCATATTTGGAATTTTTAACTGATTTATCACTTGGGCTTGGTGACATAGTCTTGGAGGCATTTTCGAGCGCTATATGCATCACCGCTGTTTTTGCTATTGTGGTAGCAACAGTGGTTACCGCCGTCGTTTATTCCATCATCTTTTTCACTGATTACGACGAAGTGGGAGGTATTTGTGGTTATGCCAAAAGAAGTATATTTGAACATTGCACCAACAACGCCAAATTGCTCTGTGACGATGAAGCCTGCGGCGGAATAGTGGGCGCTGCCGACGAGTGTATCATCAACAACTGCTTGAATACGGGTGACCTTTACAACCAGGGAGCAGGCACGATAGGCGGTATTGTTGGCCACGCCATCTACAATGTCAAGATTAACAACTGCCTTTCTACGGAAGATTATCCTGTCATCGGTTTTGAAAAATCGTACGACCAAACTGACGGGAAAATCGACCCCACCTCTGGCAACAACTACCGATACACGAATCCCGACAGACCTGACGCCTATGCCAGCTACGAGATGCAGGTGATGTTTGACAAGATTGGCACGGGTGTTGTGGCGCACTGGCTCAACAATGGTCCCGAGAACCGCAGTCTCACGGTGAAGCCCTGGCGACAGACGTTACGAGGCACGAACACTGACATGTATCCTGTGCTGGATCTGAGTCACGACGAAGTATTGCCCACGAACCTCAACCACAAAACCATCAGGACCGAGGAAGATTTGCGCGCCTTTGCACAAGAAGCCAACAGCGGCGCAACGTTCTGCAATGCAGTGCTGGACAACGACATCGTGATGACCGACGCAGAACCATGGACGCCCATCGGCACAGAAGCCAACCGCTGGCGCGGCGTCTTCGACGGACAGGGACACACCATCTCCGGACTGAAATGCAGTGTGGGAGAAAACAGCGCAGAAGGCGCCGGCCTCTTCGGCACCATCGATGTGCATGCCGACATCCGCAATGTGACGCTGGCTGCCGACTGCGAGATGCTGAGCAACTCGGCGACGGGCGCCGGCGGTATTGTCGGTTCGGTCAAGAACACCAATCGTGGCTGGGGAGTCGTCAACATCCGCGGCTGCGGCAACTACGGAAAGGTGACCGGTTACCAGCACGTCGGCGGCATACTCGGCCGTGTGGACAACGACAACGACGACACCCATGTCCAAGTGGTTGTCGATAACTGCTTCAACGCAGGCACCGTCACCGCCAACGGTTACAGCGGACTTATCAGCGGCTTCATGCAGTCCTGTGGCATTGTGGCCAACTGCTGGTCGAGCGGCGCACTGAAGCAGCGCGGTGAGGAATGTGTCTTCAGCAAGAACAACCCCTCAGGCGAGCTTGAATACTTCGCGGGATACGACAAAACAGTCAGCATCGAATCCTGCTACGACTATCAGTCAGATGTGGATTGGTTCGATTTTGCTGAAGACCTGCGAAACCAGCAAGGCGTTATGAAAACCACGAACGCGATTCCTTCCTGCACGGTTACCTTCGACGCCGGCAGCGGAACTTGCGCTACGACAAGCCTGACAGACGTACGGCAGGTTCCCACGTTCCACTTGCCCGCAGTGACGCCGTTGGAGGGTTGGACCTTCGCCGGATGGGCCACGGCAGCCGTTGCCGAGACCACCGAACAGCCCACAACCATCGTGGGTCAGGCGGCAGAGACCTACCATCCCACTGCCTCCACCGTCCTGTATGCCATCTATAGCAAGGACATCCAACACAGCGAAGGCGCCAAGACGCTCTATCAGTCCGTGCCCGAGAATGTTACCGTCACCGTAGGCAAGGCGCAGTTTGCCACGCTCTACTACTCGGCCCAGGGCTTGGTGGTGCCTGAGGGACTGGAGGCCATCACCTATTCTTACACGGGCGGAAATACCATTTCACCGAAGGTTTCTTACAAGAGCGGCATGATGATTCCCAAGGATGAAGCCGTGGTGCTGCACGCCACCGAGACGCTGTCGGACGTGACTCCGTTCGTCTTTGCCGTGACCCGGATTGAGGAGACAAAGGCCGACGGCAATGTGTTGGAAGGCACAGACATCCCAATGACCATCTATACCACCAAGAGCGACAAGTACATCTATCGCCTGTTGAACGGTTCGAACGGCGTTGGCTTCTATCGGACCACAGAAGAAAACGGTCAGAAATTCACCAACGAAGCGCACAAGGCTTATCTGGTGGCGACCTACGACGCCGACGCCAGCGGCACAGCCAGTGCTCCGCTCTACATCTCTCTGCTGCCCGACGGCGATGCGACGGCCATCAGCACTGTTGCTGAGGAACACGCAAGCGACGCCGCCCTCTATAACCTCATGGGGCAGAAGGTCGGCCGCAACTACCGCGGCATGGTGATTCAAAAAGGAAGAAAAACTCTTATAACGCGCTAATCAACTATGAAAAAATATATCAAGCCGCAGATCACTCATCAGATAGTACTGCAGCATCTGCCCATAGCAGGCAGTAACGACTATCCAAACCAACTGCTCGGCTCAGAGGCGGGCACACAGCTTGCCCCCGCCCAAAGGCGGAGGTTGGAGGATGACGAAGAGGAGGAAGACTGGTAACAATCCCCTCGCGGGATAAACTGAGAGGAAAGAATCGACGGGTTCTTTCCTCTTTTTTTTCTGGGGAGTTTTGGGAACTTTGGGGAGCAAAGAAAGCCGAGAGATGGGCTTTGCTGTCTCGCATTTACTGAGACCCTTTGAGACCATTTGTCAAAAGAACGACTTAGGGCGAAAGTCCTAAGTCGTTAATCTTGCTCACCCTTTCTCTAAAATGGTAGTCCTTTTCTTCGCCGACTTCCTTGCCCAGATTACGAACTCCGAACTATACGTGAAGTAGCGGCACGATATGTTTGGCGGCGGGTTGGTTTTGGCCCAAGTGAC
>JABUUA010000058.1:15042-17697 GCA_021443405.1 Bacteroidaceae bacterium | reverse complement strand
CAAGCCGAAACTGTTCAATATGGAAATCGGTAAATATACGATAACCGTTTGCTTTACGCTCTGCATTTGGTATCAGTCCCCATTCTTCATAAAGCCGTACAGTATTCGGATGTATGCCTATCATCTTTGCTACTTCCGAAGTAGTATATGTATTCATTTGTAACCACCTCCGTTCTGTTAAGCATACCATATATAAAAAGTATGGTGTTATAGTGTAGGGTTTATTATAATAAAATTTCTTTGCATTCACAAATGTGCCAACGCCGACAAATGGTTCAACTCACAAGTTTACCGGCTCTGTATCTTTGCAGCCGGTTTGTGCGTAGGCGGGTGTGTTCACGCGCGGGAAAGAGCCGGAAATCGTCGTTCACTCGCCGCTGTAGGACCGCAGAGAAGGAAGTTAATAATTTGCAAATCTTTTGAGAACCATGCAATCAATGATACTGAAAAGCTTTTGTTGTGCCGCCGTGGCTTTCGCCCTGTCGCTCAGTGCCGGGGCGCAGGAGGTGCTCATCGTCTCGACGCGCACGTCCGAGCCTGTGGCGTATGCGCTGCAGACGCGGCCTACGGTCACCTTCACCGCTACGGAGATGGTGTTCACGGCGCAGGACGTGGTGGTCACCTACCCGCTGGCCGACAAGGTGGAGTTTACGTTCGGAACCCTCGACGCCGTAGATCGGGTGGAGGGACTCAGTGCCGTGGTCACTTGTGCCGAGGGCCGGGTGGAGGTGTCGCGCGTGGAAGCGGGCACCGTCGTGTCGCTGCTCGACGTGAGCGGACGCCTGCTCCAGCAGACCACGGCCGACAGTGCGGGCCGCGCCACGCTGACGTCGGCGGGCAAGGGCGTGTTCGTGGTGCAGATGGAGAGTCGCTCGACGGCCGCTCGTCAGCAGCAGCGCCGTGCCGTGAAGCTGCGGGTGTTGTAACCGCCGCGCGTCGGTCTCCGTCCCCGACAGATCAGTCAAGAAAGAAACATTTAATTACCCCATAAACCCAAACACAGAATGAAACGAGTTTTACTCTCGGCCGCAGTTGCCGCCCTCATGATAGCCAGTGCCGCCGCCCAGACGGTGCAAATCAAAACCACGAAAGGCGAGACCAAGATTTACAACCTCTCGCAAATCGAGAGCCTCACCTTCAGCGACGAGGCCAATCAGGAGCCTCTGGTCACCCTCGAGGTAGTGAACGCGAGCGCCTACAGCTTCGACATCAAGGCCACGAAGGCGGCCAGTTGCCAGAAATACATGGTGGCGGTCTATCACCAGAACATCTACAGGGAGAGCTCTTTTGTGGAGAGTGCGGAGCAGACGCTCGCCGAGAATCCCTATTACTGTCCGTTCGCCGAGACGCTGCGCTACGGCTCCGCCACCTTCTCAGAGGCGCAGTTGGGAGTCAATTCCCTGACGGAGGACGACGGGTCGGCCGCCCAGCTCATCGCCGCCGTCTATGCCGTGGACGACCTGGGCGAGAGCAAGGTCTATACCACTCCCTTCACCGTGCCCGCCACGCCCGTGGTGGAGAGCAAGGAGAAGGCGACCATCACCATCAACGAGAGCACGCTGACCTACAACCACATCGACTACAGCATCGCCTGCGGATGGAACACGGCGAAAATCATCTACGCCGTCACGCAGCCCAGTTACATCGACTCGAAACTCACCCCCGCCAAGTGGGCGGCCATGTCGCTCGCCGAGCAGAAGGCCAAACTGCTGAGCGTGTTCCAGGGAATCCCCTCGGCGTATAAGTCGGGACTCAAGGGCAGTTACGACTGCTCGGCCAACAGCACTTGCATCGTCTATGCCATCCCCATCGACAAAGACGGCAAGATTGGCGAGATGGACGTGAAGACGGTGAACACCGGAGCACCCGTGCTCGACGGCGCCGGCGCCTTTACCAGTCTGACCGTGGAGCCGCAGACGGCGCACGACAACATCACGTTCCATGTGGCAGTCGACGAGAAGGCGGTGGCCTATCGCCTTATGTGGTTCACGGAGACGGACGAGAAAAACTCCGACTACATCGGCCGCATCGCCGAGATTTTCCTCGACAGCAAGTACGGCGACTATAACACGTGGAGGGAGTTCAGCTGCGAGGAGACTGCCCCGCAGCTGAACGTCTTCCGCCCCGGCAACAAGTATTATCTCTACGGCGTCACGGTGGACCGCTTCGGCCATCTGAGTCAGCCCGTGGATTTGCTGCAGACCTATCTGGGGCAGAAGCTCCTCGAGACGATGAACAAACCCGCCGAGGAAGAGTAAGCACCGCCCTACCATAGCAACCGTATGAACGTAATCAACCGCATCAACGCAAAAATCCCGACGCTGAACGGCGCGCGGCGGTGGCTCGCCGTCTGCCTGCTCATGGCGGGCGTGGCGCTCCACGCGCAGGAAATACAAGTCCGAGGCCGCGTGACCGACGCCGAGTTCGGCGAACCGCTGCCCGGCGTGCGCATCAGCGTGGAGAACACATCGCAGGTGACGACCACCGACAACGAGGGTAACTACGCCGTCGGCGTCAAGGGGCAGAGCAAGGCTGTGCTCGTCTTCACCTGCGTGGGCATGGAGGAGGCCAAGCGCACCGTCACCGCCACCACCAAGGTCATGAACGTGACCCTGCGCGACAACACCAAGGAACTGGAGGAAGTGGTTGCAAGCA
>JABUUA010000058.1:10020-15009 GCA_021443405.1 Bacteroidaceae bacterium | reverse complement strand
GAGGCTGTGCCCACCGCCGGTTTCGACCAGGCGCTGCAGGGTCAGACCCCCGGTCTTTCGGTCATCTCGAACTCGGGAGAGCCCAGTCGCGCCGCGTCGTTCCAGATTCGCGGCACCAACTCCATCAACTCCGGCACTGCGCCGCTGTTCATCCTCGACGGCGTTCCCATCACCAGTTCCGACTTCAACACCATCAATCCCGCCGACATCGAGTCGCTCAACGTGCTGAAGGACGCTTCCTCGACCTCCATCTACGGCGCCCGTGCAGCCAACGGCGTGGTGGTCATCACCACCAAGCGCGGCACCCGGCTCGACCGTCCGCAAGTGCAGTTCGGCACGCAGTTCGGCGTCTCTCGCCTTGCCAAGGGCAACTGGACGCTGATGAACACCGCCGAGCGCATCGCCTACGAGAAGGAACTCGGCCTGACGGCGGGGCAGAACTACGAGCGTCTGAGCCAGACGGATGTGAACTGGCGCGACATGGTCTTCCGCAGCAATGCCGCGGTGCAGAGTTACACGCTCACGCTCAACCACGCCACCGACAAACTCAACTACTATGTGTCGGCCAACGCTTTCGACCAAGACGGCATCGCGCAGGCCTCCACCTTCAAGCGTTACACGCTGCGAGCCAACACCGAGGCCAAGTGCAGCAAGGCGTTGCAGGTGGGCACCAACACCATGATTACTTACGAAGAAGTGGAGCAGGCCGACGATGGCCAGTACTCGCTCTATACGCCCATCTCCGCCTGTCGCTTCATGTTGCCGTATTGGGACCCGTATAAGAAGGACGGAACGCTGGCCTCGTCGAACGACGGCTCGTGGAAGGGCGTGGCGGCCAACCCCATCGAATACATGGAGCAGAACCCGATGAAGAGCAAGAAGTACAAGGCACTGACCACCCTTTACGCCGACCTCACGCTCTACAAGGGACTGACGTGGCGAACGCAAGTGGGCATCGACTTCACCCACAGCACCACGGCCATGAAGTCGTTCCCCAGCTATGTCATCAACAACGGCATGGGCATCGCGGGCCACAGCACCTACGACGCGCTCAACCTCACCATCACCAATCTGCTCACGTACAAGACCACCCTCAAGCAGGACCACGATGTCACGTTCATGCTCGGCCAGGAAGGCGTGAACTACAGCAGCGAGGGTTTCCAGGTCATCACGCGCGGACAGAACAACGATTACCTCACCAACCTGTCGAACGGAACCCGTGCCTCGTCGTGGGGCAACAGTTCGAGCGCCTACAGTTATCTGTCGTTCTTCGCTCGCGGAGAGTATAACTACCGCCAGCGTTACTACCTCGAAGCCGCACTGCGCAGCGATGCTTCGTCGCGCTTCGGCAAGAACGGCCGCTGGGCCACCTTCGGTTCGGTGGGCGGTATGTGGAACATTCGTCGCGAATCGTTTATGCAAGACCGGTGGAAGTGGCTGCACAATGCCCAACTTTCACTGAGCAGCGGCACTACGGGAAACTCGTCCATCCCCAACTACGACCACTTGGCGCTGGTGTCGGGCGGGGCTACCTACGACGGACTGACTGGCATTTATCCCTCACAGAGCGGCAACGAAGACCTGAGTTGGGAGAAGGTGTGGACCAGTAACCTCGGCATCCACCTCGGTTTCCTTGGGCGCATCAACCTCGACATCGAACTGTATAACAAGAGCACCACGAACATGCTGATGCTCGTGCCCGTTTCCTACGCCGAAAAAGGCGAGGGCTTCAAGTGGGACAACGTGGGCTCGATGATTAACCGAGGCGCGGAATTCATGGTCGGCGCCGACCTCGTCCGCACGAAAGAATTCGTCTGGAACGTCAACGCGAACGCGTCGTACAACAAGAACAAGATTACGTCGCTCTACAACGGCATAGACGAATACGAGATGAGCAACACCAACCTGAAACTCGTGGTTGGTCATCCCGTGAGCGAATTCTATATGGTTCGCTACGCGGGCGTGAATCCCGCGAACGGCGATGCTTTGTGGTACACCAAGGACGGCGAGATAACCAACGTCTATAGCGAGGACGACAAGGTGATGCTGGGCAAGCAATACGACGCCCCGTGGCAGGGCGGATTCGGAACGTCGCTGTCGTGGAAGGGCCTCGCCGTCAGCGCGCAGTTCAGTTGGGTGGCCAATCGCTGGATGATGAACAACGACCGTTTCTTTGAAGAGAGCAACGGACTCTACACCGCGTACAACCAGAGCAAGCGCCTGCTGTACGACCGTTGGAAGCAACCCGGCGACGTCACCGACATTCCGCGCCACGGCGTCACGCCGCAGTTCGACACGCGCTTCCTCGAGAACGCCTCGTTCATGCGCCTGAAGAATGTGATGCTTTCATACTCGTTCCCCAAGCAATGGATGCAGAAGACGCGCGTGCTCAGCGCCGCACGTCTGTATGTGCAAGGGCAGAATCTGCTCACGTTCACCTCCTTCTCGGGCGTTGACCCCGAAAGTTCGTCTAACAACTACGCGGCGCAGTACCCCATGTCGCGGCAATTCACCATGGGCGTGGACCTCACGTTCTGACCGTGACCGCCGTGGCTGACGAGCGCAACCGATTTAAGATATAACCACGAAATATGAAGTTTTTGAAAATAACATACCAACGGCTGGCACGAACGTCCCTCCTCTCCCTTGCGGCTTGGACTGCGATGGGCTGGGGACTGTGCAGTTCCTGCCTCGATAAATATCCCGAGGACTCCATCCCCGCCGCCGAGGCTATCAAGACGGTGGACGACGCGAACCAGGCTGTCATCGGCATCTACTCGGCGTTCAAGAGCAGTGCCCTCTACAGCGGAGCCCTCACGCTGCTGCCTGACTTGCAGTGCGATTTCCTGTATGCCGTCAATGGCTACAGCAATACCTACGGCGACATCTGGCGTGGCGAGCTCTTGGCGACCAATGCTCAGATAACGGGCGTCTATGCCTCGCTCTACGGAATTATCGGTCAGTGCAACTTTGCGCTGGAGGAAATGGACAAGATAAAGCCGACGCTCAAGGACGACGACCAGCTCGACCAACTCGACGAACTCTATGGCGAGGCCTATTTCGCCCGCGCGCTCTGCTACAGCGAACTCATCAAGTTGTTCTGCAACGCCTACGAAAGTCCCGAACAAGCCTCGAAGGAACTGGGCGTGGTGCTGCGCACTCACTACAATACACCGGAGGAACTGAAACGCGCCAGCCTGCAGGCGTCGTATGATTTTGTGCTCAGCGACCTTGACAAGGCGGCCGAACGACTCAAAATCGAGGATGATTATCCCTATGCGCTCTATAGCTCTGGTTACTTCAGCGAGTACACGGCTCACGCCTTACGCGCGCGTGTTCTGTTATATATGCGCCGTTGGGACGAGGCCGTCACCTATGCGACGAAGGTCATCGACAGCGGTTACTACCTGTTGTCGAGCGCCAACACCCTCTACACTGCCTCGGAGAGTTACTATCAGTACATGTGGACCAACGATTTGTCAACCGAGACCATCTGGCAAGTCGCCTTCACGACGGACTCCTACGGCGGGGCGTTGGGGCAGATTTTCTTCAATTACGACTACATGTCGTACCGACCCGACTACGTGCCTGCCCAGTGGGTGCTCGACCTTTACGACGCCAGCGACCTTCGCTACAGTGCGTTCTTCCAGACGTTGCCCACGGGCTACGTCCACGGACTCACCTGGCCGTTGCTGTGGAAATACTTCGGCAACACCTCCTTCTTGTCGCTAAACATTCTCCACACGTGCATGCCCAAGCCGTTGCGCTTGTCCGAGCAATACTTGATTCGCGCCGAGGCGTATGCCAACCTCGCCACGCCTAACTATCAGAAAGCGGCCAAGGACATCGGCACCCTGCGCGCGGCTCGTTATAGCACGTACGGCGGTGTGCCTGCCATGAGTGCTGCCAACGCCATGACCATCATCGAGGAAGAACGTGTGAAAGAACTGTATATGGAGGGCTTCCGCCTGATGGACCTCAAGCGCTGGCACAAGGGCTTCGAGCGCACACCGCAGAGTGAAACGCTCTCCAACGGCAATGCGCTGAAGGTGAATGCCGGCGACGCGCGCTTCACATGGCCCATACCGCAGCACGAGCTTGAGTCGCCGAATGCCAGCATCGAACCCAATGCCAGCAACCACTAACCCATAGCCATCGCTCACGACACCGAGGTGACGAAGCCTCGGGACCGAGAAAAAAGTAACAATTCAGCATGAAAAGAATGAACTATCACGCAGTCGCCTGCCGCTCGTTGGTCCGCCGTTTCGGAGTTCTCCTGCTCCTCCCGGCGCTGTGGCTTCTGGGCAGCTGTGCGCAAGACGACAACACATACACGGGCCCCGACTACCTGCAGTGGGCCGACACGCTGACCACGTTGCCGGTGGTGGACAATGATTCTGTGTTCAGCATCACCGTCTCCGCCATGCGGTCTACCGATTACGACCGCACCGTGGCCGTGGAACTGCTCGTTGACAAGAGCAATGCCATCCAAGGCTACCACTTCGACGTGCTCAACCACACGGCGGTGATTCCCGCCGGACAACTGACCACCGAAATCAAAGTGCGCGGCTATTCCAGTCACCTCACTGTGACGGACCCGCTCTGTTTTGTGCTTCAGCTCGTCACCGACGACCGCAATCTGAACCCTCTTTACGGCGGTACGACCAAGGTGATGCTGCAGAAAGCCTGTCGCTTCGACATCAATAACTTCGTCGGCTGGGCGCTTGTCGAGTCCACGTGGATTTACAATTATATGCCACAAATCTCGGAGCGTCTCATTCGTGTGGAGCGTGACACGACGACACGCAACCGCGTCATTCTTCGTAATTGGTACTACGACGGTTACGACGTGCACATCGACCTGACCGATGACAACATACTGACGCCGGACATTCACTTCGAGGAGCAACCCTTCGCACCCACCACCGAAGCGTTCGGCACCATTTACGGTAACGGAAAAATCATGATGAGCGAGCCCGCGGGCTATGT
>JABUUA010000058.1:0-9994 GCA_021443405.1 Bacteroidaceae bacterium | reverse complement strand
TCATCCTTTACACCGACCTCTTCGTGAAAAACGTTGGGACGGTGGGCACCTTCGTCCACATCGTGAAGTATGTGAGCGACGCTGAAGCCGAGTTGATGATTAAGAATGGAGTGAGTCACTAATAAGAAAAGAAATGAAAAATATTGTTCGCATATTGAAAAACAAGGCCGTGATGATGGCCACGCTCTCCCTGGCCGTCGTCGGCGTTGCCTGCCACGATGAGGAGCAAGCCCCAGCCATCTCGTTCCCCGAGACGCAGATTCTGAACTGCACCACGGGCGAGACCCAAACGCTGGAGTTCGACGCCGCAGCCGATTGGCAACTGACTTCCACGCAGAGTTGGTGCAAGTTTGTGCAGGATGGCAAGCCTGTCTTGTCCACCTCGGGCAAGGCCGGTAGGCAGACCGTCACGCTGTCCATCACCGACGAGGGCCTCACGCAAGGCGCTTCGTCCGTAGCTCAGCTCACTATTTACATGCTGGGTCAGTCGGGAATTCTGGCTGAAATCACTCGCTCAGCTGCCGGCTACGAGTTAAAAGTCTATGACGCTGATGGCAACGAGCTGGACTATATCACCGTGGGATACAATGAATATGAAACGTTCCAAGTGAAGGCCAACTTCGCTTTCGCCGCCACCACGCTCCCCGACTGGGCGGAACTGCGCGGTGCTTCCTTGACAGGTGCAGCCAACAGACTGGTGGAGGGCGCCATTCGTGTGGTTCCCGACGGTACGGTGGAGAAGAACGAATGCGAGGGCACCCTGCTCTTTCAGGATATGAAGGGCATGGCGTCGTTCAGTGTGCGCGTGGTCTATCAAGGCATGGACCGCGAAGCCATCCTCATTTCTCAGCCCGGCGGCAACGCGTGGAACTGGAAGGTGAGCGCCGACGGCCAGACGTGGACCCACGACGCTAATACCTACGACCGCTTCATCACCTGCTCGGTGAGCGCCTATCACGACGATTACGAAATCGTTTATGTCGAGGATGCCGACGGAAAACTCCTGATAGATGGGGTGGCCGGCGCTTCTGTCTCGTGGATGCACTTCAACAAAACCACCGGCCGGCTCACGGCAGATGCCACCGATGTGGCGCGCAAGGGCTATGTGCTGGCCTTCCCCCGTACCCTTTACACCCAGTTGAGCGGCGACCTTGCCGCGGCGCTGATAGAAGAGGAAAACGGTAAGGAGACGCTTGCGTACAGATACGGACAGAACAACCTCGTGGCGCACATCACGCAAGACGTAGAGGGCAACTCGGGCGATGTTACGGGCGATGAAATCGGTTTCAAGGCGCTCTGCTTCGATGAAAACTGGGAGATGCTTTGGATAGACTGCAAACGCATTACCGACAAGGCGACGCTCGACCATTGCGAAACGATTATCGGCACGCGCGAGGTGTTCTTGCTCGACACGCCCAGCCCGCGCGGTCACTTCGATCAGGTGCGTCCGTGGCCCTTGTTGTCCAACAATGACGACCTCGATTCCGAGAGCGCCTACTTCGTGGACGACCGTGGCAATGTCCTCGCCGACATGGTGGCGGAACTCTCGTTCAGCGATAGCGAGACGCCAAGTTACTGGTACATCATGGGTGTCTCCAATACGTCGGAGCCTATTTACTTGGTGCTGAAGACCAGTGATGGGGAAGGCGTGATGAAGGTGCTCAAGATAAATACGAAATGACCATGAAGAAAATTGGATATTTTCTGCTGACACTGTTGGCGATTTTCTGCCTGCAGGCCTGTGCTGACGACGATGCGGTCGTGGATTCGGGCTATGGCTACGTCCAATTCCACGTTGTGAAGGCCGATACGCGCGCTACGGCTACTCAGTTGGAGAGCCTTGCCGAGGCTGCGAAGGTGCGCGTGGTGCTGACGCACGAGGGCACAGCCATCACGCAGACGCTGCTGTTGCGCCGGTACAGCGACCAGAGCGCCGAGTTCGGTCTGCAGAGCGATAAATTGAAATTGTTGGCCGGTAGTTACCGCGTGACCGGTTTCTATCTCTACAATGCGCTGGACGAGGAAATCTATTCCAACGCTGCGGGCAGCGACGCGACCTTTGACATCGTGCCCGACGGCCTGCACTATCAGCGTTTGGAGGTGGACGCCATCGTTCGAGGAATGGCGAGCTTCCGTCTCACCAAGCGTTTCGTGGAGACCCGCGCGGGCGATGCTCCGGAGTATCCGTTTAGCAGCATCAACGGTGTTTCCTTTACGGTGGAGAACATTTTCACGCATGAAGTGCGCAATATAGATAAGGTACGCGTGACGGTCATCAGCGGTTTTGAGCAGGTGGACGGGCACACGAAGGAAACCACATACGGAAAGTGCGACACGCTTGTCTGGCTGCCCGTAGGCACTTACAAGGTCACGGGCTACACCACGTACAGCGACAACCGTTGCCGCTACATGCTGGAGACGGCCACGGTAAAGAATGCCCCGACCTTTGTCGTAGAGGCGCATGAGACGACGGAGGAGGCTGACGTTCCCATCTTCATGGTGAAATCTTCGGAGCGTCTCAAGGACTACGTGGCCTTGAAAGCCTTGTGGGAGGCGCTCGACGGCGCGCACTGGAGTTACAAGGGCGAGGCTGAAACGCCGGGCACGAACTGGGACTTCGACAAAGACATGGACCTGTGGGGCGTGCAGCCAGGCATATCGCTCGACAACGACGGCCGCGTGTCGGTCATCTCCCTCATCGGTATGGGTGCCAAGGGGATCGTGCCGGATGACATCGGACAGTTCACTCACTTGCGTGTGCTCTACCTTGGTGCTCACGATGAGACGCTGGGAGGTGTCATCGGTAGCGACATCAGTGCCTACGACACGCCCGCGTTCAAAGCTAAGATGCGCGCGAGCTACGAGGAGGAATTCCTGCCTCGCGATGCGCGTGAGCACTTCTCTGAGCCGATGCGCGACTTCATCAATCAGGACGCACACCAGCGTCCCATCCTCAGTGCACGCGTGCAACCGAAGGATGTGCAGCAGGGCTACCTGACCAATCAGATTGTGGGCATCAGTCGCGCTGTCAAGCGCTGTAAGGAGTTGCAGCAGTTCTACATTGCCAACTCGCCCATCACCGTCGAGGGCTTCTTCCGCGACATCGACCCAGCCTCACCGTTCTACGGCGAGGCTGCCCAGTGGGAGGACTGCAACAATCTTACGGATGTGGAGATTTACAACTGCCCGAAACTTACGGGGCTCCCTATGGAGATGCTGGCCCATCTCCCCGAACTGCAACTGCTGAATGTTGCCAGCAACATCGGCATCGGCGGCGCGCAGTTGAAGGCAGACTGGGAAGCACTCATCGACGGAACCGGTGGCGCGAAGGTGCAAGTCATCTACATGGGCTTCAACAATCTGGAAGAAACGCCCGAATATGCCCAGCTCAAGCGCATGAAGAGTTTGGCGGCGCTGGACCTTGGCCATAACAAATTGCACAAGGTGCACCCGTTCGGCAAGGACATCAACCTGGTGAAGCTTTATCTCAACAACAACAAACTGACGACGATACCGGCGGCCCCCGACGGTTACTTCAGCGATTTCCTCGATGTGGAGGTAATGAATTTCGCCTTCAATCAACTGACCGAGGTGCCCGACATCTTTAACGCAAAGTCGGTGTACACGATTGACAATGTCGATTTCTCCCACAATCAAATCGACAAGTTGCAGAACGGCACGGCCTTCCGCGGTATCAACGCATCGACGGTGGACTTGTCGTACAACCGTTTCGACACGTTCCCGAAGACAATTTTCACGGCTGGTTCGCCCATCAGCTACTTGTTAATCTCCGGAAACAACCTGAAGGAACTCCCCGAAGGCAGTCTTACGGGCCCCAAGAGTCACTATCTCATGAGCATCGACCTCAGTCTGAACAAGCTGAGCCAACTGCCCACGGATTTCTATGCCACCAATGTTCCCTACCTTTACGGCGTGGACCTTTCGGGCAATCAGTTCGATGGAATCCCCGTGGAACCGCTTGACTGCGCCCAACTCACGGTGCTCATCCTGCGCAATCAGCGCGACGACGAAGGCAATCGAACCTTGAAAAACTGGTTGACGGGCATTTACAATCACGCCAGCCTCACGGCGCTTTACCTCGGTGGCAACGACCTTCGCAAGATCGACGACACGATATCGCCCAACATTCGCGTGTTCGAGATTAAGGACAACCCCAATATCAGCATCGATTTGTCGGGTGTCTGCGCCTACATCACCGCGGGCTATTACCAGTTGTTCTACGATAAGACGCAGGACATACGCGGTTGTCCGGCCTTGGGCATCGAGTAAAATGAGGTGATTTGACTGGATGAATCGTGATTCTTAACCTTGAAAGGTCACCTCATTCTGCCTACAACATAGAAGAAGAGCCAATAAGAAAATATGAAATACATAGGTAACATCCTTGCGGTTGCAATGCTGTTCGTCTTCGCTTCGTGCGCCGACGAAGAGTCCGCTCTGCCGCAGACCTTGTCACTCGACCAGACGGAACTGACCGTGGGCGCCGATGGCGCTATGGAGACCCTGCTGGTGAGTGCCCCCGACCAGTGGCATGCCAGTGCCGATGCACCGTGGATTTCCGTGACACCCGCCACAGGAACAGGGGTGCAGGAGTGCACCATCGTGGTCGATTCCACGCTCATCAGTGACGTGCGCACGGCCGAAGTCGTGTTCATGGCCAACGGCATGACGCCCCAGACCCTCACGGTGCATCAGACAGGGTACGGCAACATCATCCACACCGACTCCACGGAGGTGCACCTCGTCGCCTCGTTGCGCAACCGTGCCGACCGCTACTTCGAGATTCCCGTGACCACGAACGTGCCCTTCGACGTCACCGTGAAATACGACGATGACAGTGCGACGCCGTGGTTGACAGCGCAGGAAACGGAGGTGACGCTCGACCGAGGCGCCCGTCCTCGCACCGCCAAGTTGCGTTTCGACTGGGCCAACAACTCACAGCCTGTCCAGCGAACGGCAGAGCTCTTGTTCACTCCCAAAGACCCGTCACAGACCCTCGAGATGCCGGCTTCCGTGACAGTCACGCAGCAGGCCGCCGAGCGCATCGAGGACAACCGCGCGGGCGACTCGCTCGCCTTGGTGGTGATAGCCGAGGCACTCGGACTCTACAACGAGTGGCCGACCAATGAACTGCTCAACAACTGGGACAATATTCGTCTGTGGGAGAAGAACGACGAAGGCTTGCCATGCCCCGAAGCCGTGGGTCGTGTGCGCGACGCCGTCTTCATGCTGGCCGATATCGCCGACGGCGAGACCCTGCCTTCCGAGGTGAAATACCTTAAGTATGCAGAGAGTCTCTCGTTCTTTAGCAACGTAAATTCCTTCCTGAGGGACGTGAACCTGGGCACGGAAGTCTGCTCGTTGCAGCATCTTCGTTCGCTCGAAGTCTTTGCCATGGGTCTCGTCACCCTGCCGGAGGAACTGACGCAACTGGGCAACACGCTCGAATGCCTGCGGCTCGGGTGCAACAACTTCAATGAAATTCCCGCCGTTCTCACGAAGGAAAACTTCCCGAAACTGCGCATCCTTGAGATGCAGGCCTGCCGGCGCTGGACCACGTCCGACCTGCGCAACAGCGGGAACACGCGTTACGAGCGTGGCATAGGCTTGCATCTGCACACCAACACCTCGGACGCGCTCAAGAAATTGCTGCTGTGGGACACGCTCGAACAGCTTGTCCTCTCCTATAATTACATGGAAGGCGCGCTGCCCGACTTCGTGGTGGGGCAGGACGGCGTGGAAGCTTGGACGCAGGCAGACGTGGACGAGTGGGGTGGCGACACCATACAATACCTCGTTGGCAAGCCTAAGGTGCTACCCAGGGCCAAGCGTCTCACGCTCAACCTCAACTTCTTCACGGGCAAACTCCCCGATTGGATACTCTATCATCCCCACTTAATGGAGTGGGACCCCGAGCAATTAATCTTCAATCAGATGGAATACGGCGTGAACAGTGCCGGCGAAGGGGTGCGCTTCAGCAACGTCCCCAACAGTTTTGAGTACTATTTCCAGGCCTTCCCACTGTACCGCAGCAAGTACGAGCTCGTGGAAGAGTGGCCCGAAGAGCAGGCTGCCTTGATTAAGAAATACTCCACCGACCTGATAGACTTCCTTAAAAACAGACGATGAAAAAGCGATATTATATATGGTACACGGCGGTGCTGGCCGTTTTATTCGTGACAACTGCTTGTCAGGATGACGTTGTCATCGGTGAACTGTCGGGCCCTCAGTCGCCAGCCGTGCTGACGGATTGCGAGCCGGGCCAAGTCATTGTGAAGTTTGCACCCGAGATGACCGACATCCTCGACCAGTTGCCGCAGGAGACGGTCGCCACTCGTTCGGGCATTCCCGCTGCCGACAAGGTGCTGGACATGCTCAAGGCTTACAAGTTGGAGCGCGTCTTTCCCGTGGACGCACGCCACGAAGCCCGCAGCCGTGAGGCGGACTTGCACCTGTGGTATGTGGTTTACTTCGACGAGCACACCCTGTCGCTGCAGGACGCGCTACGGCAACTCTCACAACTGGGAGAGGTGCAAGGCGTGCAGCCCAACCGTCATATCCATCCCTCGTACAACGCCCGTCGGAAGGCTGTGCCCCTGGACAAGACTGCGTATGCTGTGACGGCCAGTGCCTCGCAGCGGTTCGACGACCCTGCGCTGCCGTTGCAGTGGCACTACATCAACGAGGGAAATCTGCCCTTCGAACAGCCTTGGGCGCCCACCCTGGCTGGGAGCGACGTGAACTGCAAGGAGGCGTGGGAACTGTGCACGGGCGACAGCAGCGTCATCGTGGCTGTGCTCGACGAAGGCGTGATGTGGCAGCATCCCGACCTTGCTGCTAATATGTGGGTGAATGAGGGCGAGACCGTGGGCAGCGACATCGACGCCGACGGCAACGGTTACAAGGGTGACCAGTATGGCTTCAACTTTGTGCGCAACACGGGTTTGGTATCGTGCTTCTCGGTCAACGACTCGGGACACGGCACCCACGTGGCAGGCACCATCGCCGCGGTGAACAACAACGGCATCGGAGTGAGCGGCATCGCAGGTGGCGACGGCACGCATCCCGGCGTGCGCATCATGTCGCTGCAAGTGTTCGACGACGGGAACACAGCCACCTTGGTCGCCGAGGCGCGCGCCATGAAATACGCCGCTGACAACGGTGCCTTGATTATACAATGCAGTTGGGGCTACAACTCCGATATGGCCAATCCTCTGGATGGCTTCACGCCCGGACCTGCTTCCGAAGAGGAGTGGAGCACGCTGTACCCGCTGGAGAAAGAGGCGCTCGACTATTTCATCCACAACGCAGGTTCGCCCAATGGCGTGCTCGACGGCGGTTTGGCCATCTTTGCCTCGGGCAACGAATACTCGGGGTCGTCGGCCTTTCCTGCGGCTTACGATAAGTGCTTGTCGGTGTCTGCCATCGCGGCCGACTTCACGCCTTCGAGCTACAGCAACTATGGCACGGCCGTGGACCTCTGTGCCCCCGGAGGCGACGAGGAATATTATGCGCCCGTTGGCGACGATGCCGATATCTATGACTGGCACAAGGCGCAGAGCATGATACTGAGCACCATCAGTAATAATGGCCAGCCTTCGTACGGTTACTTCGACGGAACTTCGATGGCTTGTCCGCATGTCTCGGGCGTGGCAGCCTTAGGCTTGTCCTATGCCACCCAGTTGCGCCGCCATTTTACTTGGAAAGAATTTCTCGACCTCATGGTCGCTACTGCCCGCGACGTGGACGGCTACTATGTCGAACGCGGTGAAAAGATGTATCACAAGTACCATTCAGCGTGGGGCTCGCCCGCCATCGTCATGGACTTGAACAACTATCGCGGCAAGATGGGCCGCCTCGTGGATGCCGGTGCCCTGCTTCGTGCCATCGAACAAGGCGGTCACGACATGGTGCTGCCCAATATGTCGGTGGGGATAGGGGACACTTACACGCTCGACCTCGCCCGCTTCTACCGCGATGGCGAGCGGTTGACCTACACCTGCTCGCTGGCTGGCGACGTGGCCGAGGCCTCTGTTCAAGGCACCATCCTCACGCTCAAAGGCAAGAGCGAAGGCACGGCGCGCCTGACCGTGAAAGCCAGCAATGGCAACGAGCAGACGGTGGTGGTCACGGTGCGCAAGCAAGTCAGTACGCATGGCTGGTTGTAAATGAAACGAAACCTCATCATAGCAATGCTCATGCTGGCGGTCGGGATGCAGGCACAGACCTTGCGCTTCGACTCGCTCGCCCTGCATCTGCCGCTGATGTACGAGGGCGACAGCGTCGCCCATAGCGTCATCTTCCGCCTGACCAACACGTCGGCCGAGCCGCAGCAGATAGCCGCGCCCGTGGCGACGTGCGGGTGCACCCAGGTGTCCTACTATCCCCGTCGGCCCATCGCTGCGGGGCAGACGGACTCCATCGTGGTGCAGTTCCAGTCGGACCGCAACGCTGGCACAGTCGATGAACCGGTGCTGATATACTCCGTCACCGACGATGCTCAGCCCATCGCCAAGCTGCATGTGCTGGGAACGATACAGGAAACGGCCGACTCCAAGTGGCGCCATCTGCCTGCGTCCATGGGCCCTCTGCGCCTGAAACGCAAGACTGTGACCTTCGGCGCCAGCGATGTGGTGATGCGCATCCCTTGCGCCAACACCGGTGCGGTGCCTCTGTGCCTCACGGTCACCCTGCTGCCGCCGTATGCCACGTTGGTCACTGACCCCGCTACCATAGCGCCTGGTGCCGAGGCCGACATCGTGGTGCGCATCGACCGCCAGCGTCTCCCCGCCCTGCGCCCGCTGAAGGCGGCCATTGTGCTCGACGGCGTTCCGTGCGATCTGCGCGACCGTCGCATCAGTCTGACCATAGAATAAGTGCCACGCCGCCTCCCTGAAACCAAAGAAACTCGCTTCCAACGAACCAAACAGACCCAGAATATGATACGTTTTCTGAAATACATTTTTCTGTCCCTCTCGCTTTGCATGGGCCTTGCCGCCTGCCACGACGAGGATATGGAGCCCGAAGTACCGCAGTTGCCTGTGAACTACAGCAACGTGGCCGGCACGTGGCAGTTGGTGAACTTCAACGGTCATCCCCTTGCGGAAGACACGTATGCCTACATCGTCTTCGAGCGGCGCGACCACGTTTTCCAGATGTATGACAACTTGCAGAGCATGTACGGGCAGAAGCGCACCGGCACATATCTGCTGGAAGACAACGAAGACACGGAGACAACGCTGATGAGCGGCTTCTACGACAACGGCGTGGGAGCGTGGAATCACACCTACACGGTAACCCTCCTGACCGAGCAAGAATTGGAACTCACCTCCGTCGATGCCGATGGTGAAGTGCAGCGCTTCGAACGTTTTGCTGGAGAACTGCCTTTGATTCCTTAGTAAAAATTATTTTTCTTCTAAGAAAAAAGCTTCATTTTACTAAGAAAAAAAATATTTTTCTGCTGGTGACGAAATTGGATCACCGCGGTGAGAGTAGAAACACGACTGGTTGAGTCCGGTCCATGATGCAGGTAACGAGTATGAAACTGTCTGATTTATTGCGGGATTTTGTAAACGAAAGGTTCATCCTTTCGCTGATAATTGTCAACTCTTTCGTCATCTTCCTGCAGTGTTATCCCAATGCCCCGTTCGCCCTTGTCTGGGTGGATGCCTGCTTTACACTTGCCTTTGTGCTTGAGGCACTGGTGAAAATCGGTCTCGACGGCTTTGCACGTTATTGGAAGGACCGCTGGAACCGCTTCGATTTCATCATCACCCTCTTGTCGCTTCCCTCGCTGTTGCAGTTGTTCGACATGCCCGAGGTGTTGTCAACGTTCAGCGCCGTGCTGGCACTTCGCCTGTTCCGTCTGCTGCGTTTGCTGAAGACGTTACGTATTCTCAAGTCCATACCCGAGGTGGTTTCCCTGCTGTCGGGCATCAAGCGCGCCCTTGTGGTGTCGCACGTCATCTTCTCC
>JABUUA010000057.1:5052-15090 GCA_021443405.1 Bacteroidaceae bacterium | reverse complement strand
TCGGAAAATTGCAAGTAAACTTGCTTTTTCGCTCGCTTATTCGTAACTTTGAACACTACCAACGAAAACGAGAAGTAAAATGGAACAAAACGACACGCAAAACAAGTCGCAACGAGTGTGGCACTGCAACGACTGCGGCAACGAGATACACCGCCACGACGTCTTCTGCAGCAAGTGCGGAAAACAACTGGACCACTTCGACTTCGAGGACTGACGACACGGCAACGATAACGACGCAACATCATGGAAAAACAACAGCCACAAGCGCCCGCAGCAGGGCGCGACACCTTAGTGGTGCACCGATTCCGCCACGCGACCGACATACAGATTCGCTTCAACGACGTGGACAGCTTCGGACATGTGAACAACAACGCCTACTTCGAGTACTACGACTTGGGCAAGGAACGCTACCTCAACGAAGTGTTGAACAGCGACTTTCGTCAGCAGGAGATTGTTCCCGTGATAGCCAACATCAACGCCAACTTCATCAGGCCCATCTTCCACACCGACCACATCGAGGTGGAGACGGCCATAGTGCACGTGGGAAACAAAAGCTTCACGCTGGTGCAACAAGCCGTCAACAAGGACACGGGCACGGTGCATTGCCAGTGCACCACCGTGATGGTCTGCTTCGACACGGCCACACAAACGGCCCGCGAAATACCGGCGACGTTCCGCAAAGCTATAGAGGAATACGAGGCGGACAACCTGAAAACTGAGTCATGAAATACGCCCGACACCACGGAATCAAGGCTTGCCTCACGCTGCTGCTCGCCTGCGTCGCAACGCTCGTCTCGGCGCAAAACTACCGCACCGCGAGCGACATCGCGTTCACACAATCGGCCGACCCCTATGCCCAAGAGCGCTGCCGGCTCGACGTTTATTACCCCGAGGGGAAGCAGAAGTGCCCGGTCGTGGTGTGGTTTCACGGCGGAGGCATCGAGGGAGGCAGTAAGCATCTGCCCGACGAACTGCGGGAACAGGGCCTCGTCGTGGTGTCGGCCAACTACCGGCTTCTGCCCAAAGTGCCCGTTGACAGCACATTTCGCGACGTGGCCGAGGCGGTGGCCTGGACCTTCCGTAACGTGGAGCAGTATGGGGGCGACCCGACGAAAATCTATCTCGCGGGCCACTCGGCGGGCGGTTATCTGCTCACCATGGTGGGGCTCGACAAGACGTACCTCGCCCAATGTGGCGTGGACGCCGACCAGGTCCGCGCACTCGTCCCCTTCAGCGGCCAGATGATTACGCACTACAACCACCGAAAGATGCACGGCATCGACCCGTTGCAACCCGTCATTGATAAGTATGCACCCCTCTACCACGTCCGCAAGAATGCACCGCCGCTTCTGCTCATCTCGGGCGACCGCGAACTGGAACTCTACGGCCGTTACGAGGAAAATGCCTACATGTATAGGATGATGAAGTTGGTGGGGCACCCACATGTCGCCCTCTACGAACTGGACGGCCACGACCACGGTGCTATGGTCCATCCGGCCTTCCACATATTGCTCCAGTACATTCACGCCGACAAATAACCGCAAACAACCTTACACCACACACATGAACAACCAAGAACTCATACTCATCCGCATCACGGGCATCGACCGTCCCGGGCTCACGGCCGGCCTCATGTCCATACTCGCCCGTTACGACGCCAATGTGATGGACATCGGACAAGCGGACATCCACAACACCTTGTCGCTGGGCCTGCTCATCAAGGTCAGCTCCACCAACAGCGGAAACGTGATGAAGGAACTGCTCTTCAAGTCGTCGGAGCTGGGGGTCAACATATCGTTTGCGCCCGTGAGCGACGACGACTACCGCGCCTGGGTAGGACGTCAGGGCAAAAACCGCTATATCCTCACCGTGCTGGGCCGCCGTCTCGAGGCCCATCAGATAGCGGCCGTGACGCGAATCATCGCCGAGCAAGGACTGAACATCGACTCCATCCGTCGCCTCAGCGGCCGTCCTCCCCTCGAAGTCGAGCAGATGTCCAACACCCGGGCGTGCTGTGAATTCTCGGTGCGCGGCACGCCGCGTGACCGCGAAGAACTGCAGCGCCAGCTGATGGAGTTGTCGGCCGAGGAGGAGGTTGACTGCTCGTTCCAGCGCGACAATATGTACCGCCGCATGCGACGCCTTATATGTTTCGATATGGACTCCACGCTCATTCAGACCGAATGTATCGACGAACTGGCCGAACGGGCGGGCGTGGGTGCTGAGGTTCGCGCTATCACGGAGAGCGCCATGCGCGGAGAAATCGACTTCAAGGAAAGTTTCACGCGCCGCGTGGCTCTGCTGAAGGGACTGGACGTGAGCGTTATGCGCGAGATTGCCGAAAGCATGCCCATCACGGAAGGTGTGGAGCGTCTGATGTTCGTGCTCAAGAAATACGGCTACAAGATTGCGATTCTTTCGGGCGGATTTACGTTCTTCGGCGAATTTTTGCAACGACGTTTCGGCATCGACTACGTGTATGCCAACGAACTGGAAGTGGACGAAAACGGGAAACTCACCGGTCGTTACCAGGGAGAGGTGGTGGACGGCAAGCGCAAAGCTGAGCTGCTCCGACTGATTGCGCAAGTGGAAAAAGTGGATCTCCAGCAGACGATTGCCGTGGGCGACGGCGCCAACGACCTGCCCATGCTCTCACTCGCGGGTCTCGGCATCGCTTTCCATGCCAAGCCGCGTGTGGTGGCCAACGCCAAACAAAGCATCAACACCATCGGACTCGACGGCGTGCTTTACTTCCTGGGATTCAAGGATTCGTACCTCGACATCTAAGAAACGGGGGCGCATCGCCGCACAAACAAGAAAGAAGATATGGAGAATTATCTGGAATACATCTATTTGATAGTCGGAATCGCCGTGGGAGCGCTCGTGGCTTATCTGGCCGTTCGCAGTCGGAGCGCCGCACTCGCCGCCCTGCTCGACGCCGAAAAACAGGACCACGCCGAGGACGAACAGCGCAGCGCGCAAGCACTGGAGACGGCAAAGCAGGAAGCGGAGGAGCGCATGGCCGCGCTGAAGGCCGACTTCGAGCGCCAGCAAACCGCCATCCGCGAGCAGATGACCACGCTGTTGGAAGCGCAGAAACAGGAGGCAAAGGAGCGCAGAGAACAGGACTTGAGTGAGCTCAAGCAGAGCTATGAAGTGCAGTTGAGACTCTTCAAAGCTGAGATGAAAACGGCCACCGACCAACTGCTCAAGGAGCGAGCCGCCGCGTTGCAGAAGGACAATTCCGAGCAGATGGACCTGCTCTTCCGCCCACTGAAGGACAACATCCAGCGCATGGAGAAGTCGATGACCGAGAACCGCGACATGCAGTCGCGCAACAGTGCGGCCTTCGAGAAGACGATGCAGATGATGATGGAAAAGACCAACACGCTGGGCGAGAAAGCAGACCGACTGAGCAACGCCCTGCAACGCAAGAACAAAACTGCGGGCAACTGGGGCGAACTCATCCTGACCGAACTGTTGGAGAGCCAGGGACTGCAGCAGGGAGTTCACTTCGACGCACAGCAGACAATGAAGGACGAGGCGGGGCATTCGCTGAAAAACGAGGACACGGGCGCCCGCATGATTCCCGACGTCATCCTTCATCTGGCCGACAACCGCGATGTGATTATCGATGCAAAAATGTCGCTCACCGCCTTCGTGGACTATCAGAACGCCGAGGACGAGGAGTCGCGTGAGGAAGCGGCCAAGCGTCACTTGGAATCGGTGCGCGCTCACATCCGCGAACTCACCACGAAGAAATACACCGAATATATAAAGAAGCCGCGCGTCAGCAGCGATTTCGTGATTATGTTCGTCCCCATCGAGGGTGCTCTGCAACTGGCCATGAGCCAGGCTCCCGAGCTTTGGCGCGAGGCGTTTGACAAGCACGTCTTCCTCGTCGGCGGCCAGACTTTGATTGCCGCCCTCCGCATCATCGACCTCACTTGGGTGAATGTCCAGCAGGAGAGGAACACGCAACTCATCATGGACGAGGCGCGGAAACTGGTGGAGCGTGTGGCGCAGTTCTACACGAGCTTCGAGTCGGTCGGCAAGAAACTTGCGGAGGCGCAGGAGGCTTACCGCTCGGTGCAGGACAAGGTGAAGGACGGACGACTGAGCATTCTCGGCGCCGGACAGAAGTTGGAGTCCTTGGGAATCCGCGGCAAGAAAGCGTTGCCCGAACTGACGGGCGAGTAAATTTTCCGTCGGCCGACCGGATGAGCCCAGCCAGCCAGCCGAATAACTCCGCCGAAATCGCCGAGCGAAATCGCCTTGTCGGTCTGACAATCTCGCCGAAATCGCCGAACAAATCCGGTCATCCGGCTGAATAACTCCGCCGAGGTCGCCTCACTCCGCATTACGAAAGAATCCTTCGTTCAGCCGTGGTTGAGCGAAGGATTTTTAGCTATTGGGCAAATAGTCGGGACGTTACAACTTCTTCTCGAGATATTGGTCACTGAAGTCGATTTTCAGTTCCACCCAAAGAGGCAGGTGGTCTGATATCTGGAATGTGCGCCACGTCTTGAACGCCTTGCGGAAGTCGTCCTCGGTCTTCAGCTTGTCCGTAGTGTAGAACTCGCGATAAATATCGTAGTCGCTCTCGCCCTTGTCGGTGTGGCAGAACACCGACTTGCTGAAGTTGAAAGCTCCGGCTCGCTGCTCTCCCTTGTTGTAGAGCACCATGTCGTGGTCCATCTTCAGTTTGAAGGCAATCTGGTCGTAGTGACTCACGCCGGCCATGTCGGTAGGTTTGTCCTGAATCTCCTGCGGAACGAAGAAGCCGTTCTTGGTGGACAGCGCGTTGAAATACACGCCTTTCGTGTCGGGGATATTGAAGTCGCCGAGCAGAATATACGACACATCCTCGGCCTTCGCCCGCTTGAGCAGGAAGTCTGAAATTGCCTTTATCTCCTTCTGACGGCGCTCGTAGATTCCTTGTTCGTTCTTCTTGCTTCCATAATATATATGCACGGTGCAGAGCTTGAAGTCGAACCACCCGGCCCGGAACGACGCCATGTAAGGCGTGCGGGCGAACTGGACGCCGTCGATAAGCTTGGTGTTGGGCAGGACAATCTCGCCCACCATGCCGGTGAACTGCACCTTGTGGGTGTTGAAGACGAAGGCCATCGCCTCGCTTCCGCCGTCGGTTCCGTCCACGCCGTCGCTCACGATGTAGCCCCAGCCCGGACCGAGGATTTCCACCACGCGCTCGAGACCGCCCATTTGCTTGGAGTTCACCTCCTGAATGACCACGAGGTCGAAGTGGTCGATAATCTCGGCGATGTAGTAGTAACTCTCGTCGAGACGCCCTTCGCCGAATTCCCGGATGTTCCACGTCGCGAGGAGCAGCGTGTCGGTGGCCGTGCGCTGAGGAACATCGACCCGCAGTTGCTCACGCAAGGTAAGCAGCCGCTCCACTGTGCGCAAGCGCATGGCTTCGTCCGTCATGCGCGCGATTTTCTTGTAGCTTGCCATTGTGTTAGATTTGAGGTTATAGAGTTAATGGTTATCCGACCAGGAAAATGTAGGCCAGCGAAACGCCGCTGATGAGCACCCACAAGATCACGCCCTGCACCAGCGGCCGAATGCCCACCGCCCGCAACGTGTCGCGCGTGAGGCTGGCTCCGATGAAGAAGAGCGAGAGGGTGATGAGATGCTTGGCCAACTTGTTGATGCCCGAACCGATTTCCGTGCCCAGCTCCGAATGGCTCAGCACATACGTGTTGAACAGAATGGCCACGATGAACCAGATGATGAAGGCGGGAATGGCCTTGTACCAAGGGCGCTGCTGGCCGTCGCTCTTCAGCGAACGGAAGAAGAAGGGCGTGACGAGGGCGATGACCACTATCCAGAGGGCGCGGGTAAGTTTGATGGTGGTGGCAATCTCGAGCGCCGATGTGCCGGCGGCGACCCAGTCGGGGTGCATCTCGTCGAACGCACGTCCCGCGCCCACGACGCTGCTGGTGTCGTGGATGGCTATGGCCGCCCACATGCCGAACTGCTTGAGCGTCATGCCGAGCACATCGCCGACATAGGGGAAGACGAACAGCGCCACGGCGTTGAGGATGAAGACAACGCCCAAGGCCACCGACATGCTTTCGGCCTTGGCCTTGATCACCGGACCGACCGCGGCGATGGCACTGCCGCCGCAGATGGCCGTGCCGGCGGAGATGAGATAGCTCGTCTGCGTGTCCACTTTCAGGAGTTTGCGGCCGACCAACCAGCCCAGGGCCAGCGTTCCGAAGACGCTCACGATGGTGAAGAGCATTCCTTCGCGGCCCGACGCCAGCGCGGCGTTGAGGTTCATGCCGAAGCCCAGACCGATGACGGAATATTGCAACAGCTTCTTCGACATCAGCTTGTTGAAGTCGGGAAAGGTCGTGCCGAACACGAGGGCGAACACAATGCCCAGTGCCAGCGCCACCCACGACTTCACCCAAGTGGTCAGCCAGGCGAAGTCGCCCAGCGAGAGTCCGAACACCTCGCAGCCGAAGCCGAGCAGCAGACTCAGTCCCATGACCGCCACGAGCCCTACATATACGATTTTATTTACCATTGTCTTATGATTTTTCTTTATGAGTCATAATGTCCAGAATCAGACGGTCGGTCTCGTTCATGCCCTCAGCCCCGACCTTCGTGAGGTTGTGGATGCAGCGGTCCACGTCGTCCTCCACCAGTCCTTCCACGTTGGTCACGTATTTGTTCTGTATCGCCATCATGGCGCTCAGCACGGCCGTGGAAACGCCGCTCGAGAGCTTCAGCGCGCACGAGGGCTTGGCTCCGTCGCAGACCATGCCGGCGAGGTTGGCCACCATGTTCTTGACCGAATAGGCCACTTGCTCGTAACCGCCGCCCATCAGATAGGTGATGCCGCAGCTGCTGCCCGTGCTCGCCACCACGCAACCGCACAGGGCGCTCAGCCGGCCCAGGCTCTGCTTGATGTAGATGGCCGTCAGATGACTGAGCATCAGCGCCCGCGTGATTTCCTCCTGGGTGTTGTGGTTCTCCTCGCCGAAGACCACCACGGGCATGGTGGCCGCAATGCCTTGGTTGCCACTGCCCGAGTTGCTCATCACGGGGATGAGGGCTCCCGCCATTCTTGCGTCGCAGGCGCTGCTGGTGGCCGAGAGCATGTGGCTGAACATGGAGTCGCCCATGATGCCTCGTCCCAAGGGTCGCGACAAGATTTTGCCCAGTTCGTGGCCGTAGTTGCCTTTGAGGGCTTCGCGCGAGGCGGTTTCGTTGAGCCGGCGGGCTTCGTTGATGAACTCGATGTCGGCCAGCGGAACCGTGGTGGCGAAGTCGAAGACCCGCCGCATGTTCAGTTCCTCCTCGCCTTCGTCGGTCTCCGCCGTCAGCGCCGTCCGTTGGTCGAGCAGCACCTCGCCGTTGCGACTGACGAGCACCACGCGCGTATGTTCCCGGGCGATGGTGACGACGGCCTTGTCGTCGCCCGCCGTGCATTCGGTCTCGATGAACAGTTTCTCGGCGGTCGCGCTGTTGAGGACGATCTGTATTCGGCCCTCCGCGATGTACTGCCTGCCCTGCTCCACCGCTTCGGGCGTGCAGTCCTGCAGCACGTTGAGGGCGTAGCTGCTGCGGCCGATGAGGGCTCCGAGGGCGATGGCGATGGGCAGTCCCACCATGCCCGTTCCCGGAATGCCCACGCCCATGGCGTTCTTGAGCATGTTGCCGCTCAGGGCCACGCGGATGTGCTCCGGCCGTCGGCCCAGCTGCTCCGTGGCATGGGCCACGCAGAGCGCCACCGCCATGGGCTCGGTGCAGCCCGTGGCGGGCACCACCTCACGCTTGACGAGTGCTATGATTTCCTGGTTGGTCATCGGTTGTCGGTATTTTGCGGGGCGACCGGCGTTAGTTTTCTGCCGGTGTGGTCGTGCGCGGCAGGCGCAGGTTGTCGCGGATAATCTGCTGCGGGGCGATGAGCGGCAGCACCACGCGGGGGAAGCCGGCCTCCTCGGTGCGGATGGCCAGAATGCCGCGGGCTGCGGAGATGGTGATGTCGGCCATGTGCTGCACCAAGCCCGCGGGCAGCACCCACGCGTCCTGCTGCAGCTGGTAGAGGGCGCTCCAGCTCTCGGTCGAGAACTCGAAGATGGTCTGCACGCGCAGCATCAGCTGGGTGATGTCGTTCTGCTTGTATTCGAAGGAGCCCACGCAGCGCACGGCCCGCTGCGTCGTGTCGCTGCTGAACTGCATCTGGTTGGTGACTTGCAACTCGCCCTCGGGCCACTCGTTGCACAAGGTGGCGAACTGCACTTGCTCCACGTCGGCCAACTTGAATTGTATTTGTATTTGTTTCTGTTCCATACTGATTTCGGTTATATTACCACAAATTTACACATTCTTTGCCGCAACGCCAAATAATTGCCCGTCTTTTTGCGTTTTTCCTCCCCCCTCTCTCTTTTTTTAGTTGCACTTTTGGTTGAGCACGAAGAAGAATCGCAACGAAATCAAATTTTCCGCAAAAGATGCTTAAGTTTGAAAAGAAAATGTTACTTTTGCATCAGCAAAAGGTGTATAAAACCTTAATTCAATAATAATATATGCCAGAAATAGTCAGATTCTATGGAATAGTGATAAAGATGTTCTTCAAACCAAAGGAGCATGAGCCGTCACACATCCATGCCATATATAACGAACACGTTGGACTGTTCAACATCCGCACATTCGAGATGTTCGAAGGCGACCTGCCTAAGATTGCGCAGAAGCTCGTCGTTGAATGGCTCGAAGTTCACAAGGATGAGTTACAGGACATGTGGGACAAACAAGTAATTCAAAAACTTCCACCCTTATGATACCACGCATTAAGACACTTGCAGCATTGGACAACTTCTTACTCGCTGTTGAGTTTGACGATGGAAGAAAGGTCATCTATGATGTTAAGGAAGACATTGAAACCTTGCCAACATTCCGTGCTTTGAAAGAAGTATACGGATTGTTCAAGCAGGTTCAACTTGACACTTCACGCACTTGTGTGTACTGGAATGACGAGATTGACCTCGCCAGTGACAGTATATACGAGTATGGTAAAGTTGCTTAAATTCTCATGTAAAAGCCCCGTCTTTTGAGATTAGAGTTTATAGCTTAGAGTTTAGAGGCTTCCAAGCACTTCTCTCAGCTCTCAACTCTCAACTCTCAGCTTTCCTCCCCCACCCCCTCTTTTTTTTTTTGAAAGATTGAAAGATGGTACATTGAGTATGCCCGCCGGAGCGGGCATACATAGTGGAGAGTCCGTGGGACGGGGGCTAACGACCGATTTGTCTAAATCCGTTTGTAGGCATTGTCGCCGCTTCGCACTATCTTGTTGCGGCTCAGATAGACGTCGAGCAGGTCGCCCGGTTTGCGGCGGCAGCCGAGGCGGGTGCAGGCGGCGCAGAACTGCTCGTAGGTGAACTGTTCGCTCATGAGTTTCAGGGGCGAGTTGTGCTTGACGTAGAGCTTCAGGCGCTCGTCGCGGAAGAGCTCGTCGGCGCGTTCCTTGAAGAGGTTGAGTTTGCACCACATGAGATAGCGGAAGGCCCAGTCGGCAAAGGTCTCGAACTCCCGTTCCCACGTCATTCCGTTGGCGAGGTAGAGGACGATGATTTTCTTCATCACACTGACTTTTGTGCGCCATGCGTAGGAAATCCATGCTTGGTCGCCGGTCTCCTCGTAGTTGGCCTTAATCATCTCGTCCATGCGCTGTTCCAGTTCGCTCACCTCCTTGAACCGGGCGGGGATGTCGCGGCCGAATTCGTCCTGCTCGTTCTGGAAGGCCGTGAGGCGGTCGATGTAGGGTTTCAAGGTCCGGCGGAAATCGTCGTCGTAGTCGCCGTAGCGGAGCAGGGGCAGTTTGTCGGGCTGGACGATGGTGCAGAGGTCGACGCGAGAAATCGTTCCGTCCGTCAAGGCCTTGCCGAAGAACTTGCGGCCGCCCGTAATCGTCGTGCTCGCGTTCCAGTTCCACGCCAGGCGCGTTTTCACGTTCACGGCGTTGGTGGTGGCTCGTTCGGCGCCGATGCGGCTTCGGTCCCA
>JABUUA010000057.1:3126-4915 GCA_021443405.1 Bacteroidaceae bacterium | reverse complement strand
GCGGAGCAGGAAGGCGGCGTTGGTGGTGTCGGAGTCGAGCCAGCGGATGACGAGGTCGTTGGGGCGCGTCTCTCCCTTATCGTTGGCTTTCCTGTTGCGCTGGCCTTCGGCCCAGATGCGCTCGCGCTCGCGGTTGATTTTGTCCTCCGCCTCTATGTCGGCCATGATTTCGTGGATGCAGTCGTTCACACAGCCTTTGCCCACACTTTGCGGGGCAATGAGGGCGCAGAACTGGCTGAGCTCATACACATTGTTGTCGGCCAGGCGGAACGAGCCCGTGACGTGGGCGGCGAGCGAGGGGAACACGGCGAGGGCCATGGCGGGTCGCTGGTAGTCCATCACGTTCTTGGTGAGGTGTTCCAGCAGTCGCGGCAGACGCTCGGGCAGGGCGGGCATTTCCTCGCCCGTTTCTGCGTCGGCGTCCCCGTTCGCCTCGCTCTGCATCTTCGCCTTGGCTTTGCTGATGGCGGTGCGGAGTCGGCGCGACAAGGTGGTGGTTTGTTTTTTCTGGGCCTGTGCTGTGATGGTTGCCATCCATTCCTCGCGTGGCAGACCGAAGTCGGGGATGAGTTGGCACAACCGTTCTACCTTGTGGCCGGTGATGTTGGCCAGGTCGCTGGCGAGGTGGTAGATCATGATGGCGCGTGAGCCCGGTTGCGGCTCACCGCCGTAGAGGGCAATCAGTTGCTCCACGATGTCCGTGAGTTTCACACCTTGGTAGAAATCGGGGAAAGTAGAAGCCACTCCCGGAGACCCCACCCCCACGTGGGAGGGGAGCGAAGACTCCGTGGATTCTTTCTCTTGTGCCTCTGTCGTAACCTCGGCAAATAATGTGAGCGGGTCGATGTAGAGTATGTCCGTATTCTTGGGCGCGAAGCTCAGTCGGCTCAAATCCTTGGTCACTGCGTCGTGCTTAGCGCCGATGGCTTGGCTCACGGCCTTGCGCAGCGGCTCGAGGTCGCCGTTGGGCAGACCGCCGAACACCAGCCGGAGTCCCTGTCCGCTGGGTGTGATGTGGGCGAGTGCCAGACAGAGGTCGTTGCCGAACTGCTCGCGGAGTCTGGGCATGGCGGCGAGTACAAGGTTGTTGAGATGGAGGGGCTCGTCGATGTGGTCGTAGTCCATCATCATCAGTCCGGTGGGCTGGAGTTGGTCGGCCTGGCGGTTCGTGCCCGTGGGGTTGTAGCCCATGAACAAGAAGGCCGGGAGGTTTTGCGTGGCGCCGGTGTTGCCTTGGCGGTAGGAGGTGATGATGTTCCGCACGCGGGGCGACTTCACAATCTCATAGAATTTCTGCTGCGAACATACTTTCAGTACGTTGTCTCGCACATGGTCGATGTAACAAATCATAGGTTTAGGGAGACCCCACCCCGGCCCTCCGGGGAGGGCGAAAGGGTTTTGGGATTTTGGTTTTAAGTGGTTAGACAATTTGGTTTGTTCTTTTCTTCTCTGAGCTGTGCAATGCGCTTCAAGAAGATGGCATCAAGCCCCACGAACGAGCCGCCCATCACAAAGCACTGGGCCGTGAGGAAGAGCACGCTTTCCGTAATCGAGCCGACGGGTGGAACGCAGAAACCTGCGATGCCGAAGCCGACGCCAGCCACAATCAAGAAGGCCGAAGCTAATATGCAGTAATCACTTTTGTTCATAGGTTTGTTGCTTTAGTTAGTTAATTCTCGACCACCTTGCCCCTCCCACGTGGGGGGGTGGGGGTGGGGTCTTTGTTAATTCTCTCCCCGCCTTGCTCCCCTCCCACGTGGGGGAGGGGATGGGGGTGGGGTCTTGGGTT
>JABUUA010000057.1:0-1385 GCA_021443405.1 Bacteroidaceae bacterium | reverse complement strand
CTCCCTCCCCCGTGGGGGGCGCCAGCGAGGTCGAGCGTTGATAATGCTCGGCATCGATGATGGGTGCAGTGCTCGGCAGGGGCGGCGACGCAGGAGCGCCGAAGCGGCTGCCGTAAAGCACAAAGATACGAGCTGGGGTGGGGTCCTCTTTTCTTTGCAAAAAAATAGAGATAGCTGTAACTTTTTCCATTCTCATTCGTCTCCTATATAGACAACGATGAAAGAACTGAACTTCCAAGCCGACTTGCTCCCGCTCAAGGACAAGCTTTTCCGACTCGCGTGGCGCATCACGCTGGACCGGGCCGAGGCCGAGGACATCGTTCAGGACACACTCATCCGCGTCTGGACTCAACGGGAAGAATGGAGCGCCATCAACAACCCCGAAGCTTATTGCCTCACCATCTGCCGCAACATGGCCCTCGACCGCAGTCAGAGCGCCGTGGCCAGCAATCTGAGCATCGACGCGCAACAGGACGTGCCCGTCGCCTCCTTCGTCGAAGTCGTCCAGCAGCGCGAGCGACTCCAGCTCGTCAGGGAGCAGATGGACCGCCTGCCCGAGATACAGCGCACCATCATGGAACTGCGCGATATGCAGGGCCACAACTACCAGGAGATAGCCGACATGCTCCATCTCAGCGAGTCGCAGGTGAAGGTATATCTGCACAGAGCCAGACAGAAAGTAAAGTCACAAGTAGAGAAGATTGAGAACTATGGACTATAAATACATCGAACAACTGCTGGAGCGTTACTGGGAATGCCAGACCACGCTTGAGGAAGAAGCCATCCTGCGCCAGTTCTTTGCACAGGACGACATCCCCGCCAGCCTGCTGCCTTACCGCGACATCTTCGCCGCGCAGCAGCAGATGGTCGACGAGGCTCATCTGGGCGCCGACTTCGACGAGCGCGTGCTGCAGCTCGCCGAGCAGGTGGAGGCCGACTGCGTGAAGGCCACCCGAGTCACGCTGTCCGTGCGTCTTCGTCCGCTCTTCCGAGCCACCGCCGTGGTGGCCATCGTCCTCACGCTGGGCATGGCCGCGCAGCATCGCTGGACGTCCGAGGTGCCCGACGCTCCCACGGGCGTGGCGCAGGCCGACGGAGGTGACTCAGTGCCCATGCCTGAGATGGTGACGCCCGCGTCCGCTTCTCTGCAGACCTTGCCCGTCACCGACACGCTCGCCGTGGCACAATAGCGAGAATCTCTTTTTTAATCTATAAAACCTATTGCTAATAAAACGAAACTCTGGGGTAGCCGTGAGGCTGCCCCTTTGTTGTGGCAGGGCGGTCGTGCGAAGCAATTCGATTGGTTTCACCCAAATCGGTCATTAGCCCGTCCTACGGGCTCTTCCCATGCTTTCAGCCTCTGGTTTGCCTAACGACCGATTCGG
>JABUUA010000056.1 GCA_021443405.1 Bacteroidaceae bacterium | reverse complement strand
ATATGTTAAGATTTGAGTGGGTGCCCCCTGTCGTGAGACAAGGGGCATCCTTTTATTTTCGCCGCCATCGCCCGAGTAAAGTACATTTCAGTCCAATCAACTGACTCTTTTGAGGGTTGATATAGGCGAAAACTGTCAGTTAATTGGACAGATTCTTGTTTGTTCGACGGAAGAGTAGAAGACCGGGTGAAAGAAGTCCGATTGCTATAAACTTTGTAACTTTATTCCTGTCCTCCCAGCAGTTCCTTGCGGAACAGCCACGCAACGAGGCAGCAGCAGGCGAGGAACATCAGGAAGGCCACCGTGATCATCCGCTTGGGACCCGCATGCTTCACGGGGACGGCGGCACGCTGGAGGTCGGTGAACACGGGAGTGCACTCCTGCACCTTGGCGCGGCAAGCCTCGTACTGCGTCTTCATGGCCGTGTAGGTGTTGTAGGTCAGTTGCATCTCGTTCTCCAGGTCGTCAATCTTCTTCTGCACATTCACGAGCAGCACATTCCGGTTGGCGTCGGCCATGCGGGCGTAATTATCCACAGCCATCTCGTAGTCCCGCTTGGCGCTCTCCATCAGGCAGCCGTAATACTCCATATCGTTGCGCGCCTTGCTGGTGCGGTACTGAATGATGAAAGTCTGCAGACGGCTCTTCACCGAGTCGGCCAACGTGCGGCAGATGATGGGGTCCTGCGCCTGAGTGCTGATGGTGATGACACCAGTCTTCTTGTCCATATCGATGGAGATGTTGTTGCGGATGCCCATCATCAGCGCGTTCTCTTCGAACGAGATGTGATAGGGGTCGTATTCGCCGCTGCCGCCCGTGCGCTTCTTCCGCTTCAGCAGTTTCTTCAGTTTGCTGCGCCAAACATTCCAGAACGGTTCTTTCTGATAATAGCACATGTAGCCGAAATACGTGGTGTCGATGGGTCTGTCGGGGTCGAAGTCGCTCTTCACGGGAATGTTGTAGAGGTCAGCAATGAAGCCGTTGTCTTTCAACAGGTCGGGATAGAGCACGGGCGTGATGGCGTCGGAGGTTTCCATCTCGCCCAGATTGAAGCCGAACGAGGCCGCCAAGTCGCCCAGTGAACTGCCCATGCCCTGACTGCCCATCTCGGGGACGACTTTCAGACTGGTCGTGTAGTAGCGGGGGATGCATAGCATGAGGGCGCACGACGCCACAAACACCACTGGCAACGCCTTGTAGAACAACGTGCGATTCTGCCACACGCGCTGTATCACTTTTCGGGGGTCGATGTATTCTATTCTGGACTTTTCCATACGTTTTATGAAGTTTTTGCTTAGAATTTACGGAATGAGAGTGAGTCGTCGTCGTTGGTCAGCACCATGTGCCGGGAGTTCAGCACCCGGATGCCGTAGCGCACTTGGTAACGTCCCGGGCGCTTCGTGTCGGGGGTCGGATACAATCCCCACTCGTTCAGAAGGCTGGCCGCCGCCTCGGTGGCAATCCACTCGTTGTTGTGCTGCGCTTCGGTCTGCGCCGACTTCTCGGCGAGGTCGTAGATATAGAGGCTGTCGGCCGTGTGGTCGCAGTGGGCGTAGCGCTGCGCCAGGCGGTCGCCATAGGCAGAGAACTGCACCAAGCCGTAGCGGAACGACCAATAGACCTGGCGGTCGAGCGTGTTCACCGTCTGTCCGCCGCGCGTCTCGCTCTGCAGCTGCCACATGCCGTCCAAAGGACGGTCATCGGGGACTTTGTCGCAAGCGGCGAAGGCAAGCACCGCAAAGAAAACCAAGATATACTGTTTCATCGTTGCATCAGAGTTTGAAGGTCTTACGGATAGTAAGTTGCGCACCAAAGGTGTTGCCCACCAGCTGACCGTGCGTCAGGCCCAGTCCAAAGGTTCCCAGCCAGCCCTTTGCCCAACTGGGCAGGTACGTCGCCTCGGCCAGCAAGTGCTGCTCCTTCTCCACCTCGGCCAGCGGAAACACGTAAGTTCCCCAGTTCTGGGTGAACGTTCCTAAGAAGCGCCAGCGCACTTGGTCACAAGGAGCGCCGTCGAGCCCCACGTGCCACGCCAGCAGACGATTGTTGCGGAAAATCAGCTGGTGGTCGGCGTTGTAGATGGGCGACGTGATGAGCGGATTGCCGATGGCCATGCCCCAGTGTTGCCAGCCGGCATACACATGGTGGTTGTAGTAGTTGTCCACCCCCGTGTAAGACTCGGGAATGTTCGGCGTAGCGTCGTGATAAACAGGACCGGCCTGGTCCTTCGTGCTCATGTGTTCCACGACGACGTGGCGCAGGAATGGATTCTTCGGCAACTGGGCCTCCACGCCGACCAGATGGTCGTAGATGCCGTATTGCACCGTGAGCATGCTCTGGTCCTCAAACATACGTTCGAAATAGGCGGCCACCGACCAGTCGTCCTGCGTCCACTGCAGGCGCATGTTGTACGAGCCGATGGTGTTTCCTTCCGCATTGGGATTCACGCCATCCGTGACATCGCTGCCGCCCACGGGGAAGAAGGCGTGCCAGAAGGAGCGAAGGTTCTGACTGTGCTTGACCGTCCCCACCACACCGCGATTGTTGATGTTGTACGACGTGCCGCCGAATTGCGTCATCATCTGCAGTCCGATGGAGTAGGTCAGCGGGAACTTCTGCTCGTTGCCGAACTTCCAGTACATAATTTTCTCGTGGTGGAGAATGTTGCCCGTGTAGCGCATTCGGGTGGGGTCGCCAATCCAGCGCTGCTGCCAACGGCCGTCGGTGGTCATGCCGTAGCCCAGCCTCATCGTCACCTGCCACCAGTTCTTGGTGCCGGGGACACCGAAGTAATCCACGTTCAGCAGTGCCTCAGGAATGGGCGTCGAATTCACGCCCTGCAGCAGTGCGCCCGTCGTCAGCGCGTCGTTGCGCAAGTCCATGGTCCGTTCCTTGGCGCCCAGCGTCAGCGAAATCTTTTTCCACGCCGCCGACACATAGACTTGGTGAGGCAGGCACACCGACGGCGAATTCTGGTGCAACAGCACATCGGCGCCATAGCCGAAGCGCCAGTTGTGAAGCGAATCCACATCGGCACTACGAGTGACCGCGACACGTTCGTACGCCGAATTGGCCAGCGCCGAAACCTTGCCGTAGCGGTTGGCCGACAGCCACAGCGGGGCAAAGTCGCCCGTGCTGGCCGTGCCGCTGACCTCCAGGGCCACCTCCACACCGTCGCTCAAGCGCGGATGGTCTTGCCCGTCCGCCGATGAAGCCACCGCAAAGAGAGCCGCCATCAAAAGAAAAACACATTTTTTCTGCTGCATATTATTTATAACGTTATTGCGCGCGAATTATTGTATAAGCGAGCAAAAAATCACAGATAAAGAAATTTCCCGAACCCATTAGTTGTGTAATTCGGGGAAATGTGTTACTTTTGTGTGCTTATAGTAGCTCATTCGCAGAACCATGTACTTACACGACATAGAGGACAACAAACTGCTCCGCTGGAGTCTCACGGCCACCGACGCACTGTTGACAGGAGGGGTGTGCTGGGGAGTCGTCACGTTACTGGACAACGTCTATCCGCTCATCAGTCGGCAGACGCAGTTCAGCAGTCTCTTAGGCATCACACTCGTCTCGCTATTGCTGATAGCGTGTTTCTTCCCTCCCACTCCGCACGTTCGCCTGCAACGCCCCGACAAGTTGTTGCAACGAACCTTCCGTTTCTCGCTGCTTCACACCCTCTTTGTGGCAGGTGCCTTCTTTGCGGTGCAGCAGGCGGGCTGTCCGCGAGCGCTCGTCGCCTTATGCGGTCTTGCCCTTTTCATGACGCTGGCCGTGGTCCGGTTGTTGGAGTACGGTTTCTTTCGCCTGATGCGCCGACAAGGCCGCAGCATTCTGCACCTCTGCTACATCGGCAACCCCAGCGAGTCCTTCGAACGATTGCGCACCGAACTCGCCCGCCCCGAACACGGTTGTCAGCTGGAGTGCATCGACCCCTCTCAGCCTATCGACATCACCACATTTGAGAAACTTCCAAACGCCATACTTTGCGAAGCGAATGCGTTGCCCGCCAATGTATTGCAGTCCATCTGTAATCAGTGCAGAAAGAACGGTGTCCGCTACATCGTCATGCCTGCTTCCGACGAACATCTTCTCTGCCGACAACAGGCCTTCCGTCTGCAGGAACACTTCGTCGTTTCACCCCTTCAGTCTCCTCTTAGCTTTGGATACAACCGACTGCTAAAACGCGCTTTCGACCTCGTCGTGAGCAGTGTTGTCTTGCTCACCGTTTTTCCTGTGTTCTACATCGTGGCCGCCTTTCTCATCAAACGCCAGAGTCCCGGTCACGTCTTGGTGGTGCAACGCCGTCAAGGTCCTGTTGGGAAACCCTTTGGCTGCGTTTCTTTCCGCTCCGTCCACACAGGATCCGACCTCCCGTCGGCTACGGGCGAGGAGCACGACCCTCGCTGGTTCCGCTTCGGGACTTGGCTGCGCCGGACCGGACTCGATGCTTTCCCGCAGTTCCTCAATGTCTGGCAGGGCGATTTGTCGCTCGTGGGCCCCGCGCCGCTCTCGATCACCGAAGCTGCAGAATTCCAACAACAAGCGCAACGCTACTACGCCCCGACAGCATGGTCGAAAGCCGGCATCCGGAGCTATCGGCACACAGAAGACCGCGTGCTCGACGACCTTTGGTACACCGAGCATTGGAACATCTGGCTCGACATCGTCACGTTCTTCAAACTCTAACACATAATTAACAACCAACATACATGTCATTTTTAAGTAAACTCTTTGGCCGCAAGCAGGCCGAATCCGTGCGCGTGGGAGGAATGGAAGACTTCATGACACTCCTTCGCGTATATTACCAAGCCACCATGGCCGCGCAACTGGGCATCGCCAACCTGGCCGCCCTACCCGACCTCCGCGTGTTCAAGCAAACACTCAAAGTGCCCACCCTCAACAATCGCTTGGGTCTGGGCGAGAAGAAGAAGGCGCAGAAGATGATGATGGAGATGTACGGCATCAGCGACACCTTCTTCACCGAGGCCGAAGCGAGCATCAAGAAACGCTGCCGCAACGTCAACGAAATGCAGCAGTATTTCATCGTCTTCCAAGACTTCACCCAGAACCTGATGATGGCCATGGGACAACTGATGCAATGGAAGTTGCGTCTTCCTTCTTTCTTCCACAAGGCCCTGCTGAAGATGACCAACGAAACCGTGCACAAGATGCTCACCAGCAACGACTGGAAAGACGAGGCCATGCGCCGAAGCGTCGTCGCCGTTCGCAAGGGTCAAGCACGTCTGGACTACTCGGAGCAGTGGATAGCGGAGTTCAGTCACACCGTCTTGATGCTGGCCAAGAAAGAGCCCCGCAACAAAATCGACGACCAGAAATAGCAGACAAGAAGTCACAACGGCCCCCAAGCCATCAGCTTTCCACCGCGACACGCCTACAACCGCTTTACGGGGCCACTTTGTTGCTAAATCATTAAAATTAGCGCAATAATTTTGTTAAAAGCGAAGTTTTTGTTACTTTTGTGAAGAAATTGGCATAAGAGACCATGACTGACGAGGAAAAGAAACTGATTACTGACTTGCAGACTCGCGTGCGACAGCTCATCCTGAAGCATGGCGATTTGCAGAAGGAATGTCAGTCGCTCCGCGATAAACTCTGCGAGCGTGACCTCGACATACAGGCGCTCGAAGAGTTGAATCGTGAGATGCAGGCTCAGTATGCCGACTTAAAGATTGCTAAGACCTTGGAGCTCAGCGATGGCGACACGCGCTATGCCCATCGTCGTATTAGCAAATTGGTGCGAGAAGTAGATGAATGTATCGCTCTGTTGAAATCGATTTGAATGCTATGGAGACAGACGACATGCTTACCATAACGCTGAAATTAGGAACACGGCAACTGAACACTCACATCAAGCGTGAGGAAGAGCAGATTTACCGCGAGGCAGCAAAGCTCATCAACAGCCGCTACAGTTTCTACACCAACAAGTTCCCTCATCAGAAAGATGAAGTATATCTGACAATGACGGCACTTGACCTTGCTGTACTCTACGAAACCAGCGAGCAAAAGGAGGACGTGAGTTCGATGCTCGACACGCTGAAGGGGCTCCTCGGCGAGGTGGATACAGCGTTGAAGTAATTGGTAAGACTGAGATTAAACAACCTAAATTACATCACCGACGCACCGGACATCTTGCGGACTGCGCGCTCCCAAAGAGCGCCGTCCACTTGAGTTGCCTGGGTGCGTCTATTTGTTTTATTAAATAAGTACAATATGCAGTACATAATTGCAATCGTGGCAGTCGTGGTCGCAGTGGTAGTGATAGCAGCCGTGCTCATCGCATTCTACCGCGTGGTCGTGCCCGCCAAAATGAAGAAATTGGAAGAGGAAGCCGAGGTCGTCCGCAAGAAGAAAATGCTTCAGGTGGAGGAGAAGTTCCTCAGCAAGAAAGCCGAACTGGACAAAGCTTTCCAGCAACGCACCCAGCAAATCGCCCAAGGCGAGAACCGCATCAAGCAGCGCGAGCAGAGCCTGAACCAGCGTCAGGACGAGCTCAACCGCAAAAAGCAGGAGGTGGAGACCTTGCGCGGACGACTCGACAACCAGCAGAACGCGCTCGAACAGCGCGAGGCTGACCTGCAGCGCCGCCAGGACAATCTGCTCGAACAAGAACGCACTCGCCTGGAGGAAATCTCGGGACTGAGCGCCGATGAAGCGCGTGAACGTCTTGTCGAGGGCTTGAAGGATGAAGCCAAGACGCAGGCACAAGCCTACATCAACGAGATTATGGACGACGCCAAGATGACCGCCAACAAGGAGGCCAAGCGCATCGTCATCCAGACCATCCAGCGTGTCGCCACCGAGGCTGCCGTGGAGAACAGCGTCACCGTGTTCCACATCGACAACGACGACGTAAAGGGACGCGTCATCGGTCGCGAGGGTCGTAACATCCGCGCACTGGAGGCTGCCACCGGAACGGAAATCGTCGTCGACGACACGCCCGAGGCCATCGTCATCAGCGGCTTCGACCCCGTTCGTCGCGAAATCTGCCGCCTGGCCCTCCATCAGCTTGTTGCCGACGGCCGCATCCACCCTGCCCGCATCGAGGAAGTCGTGGCCAAGGTGAAAAAACAAGTGGACGAGGAAATCCTTGAAACAGGTAAGCGCACCACCATTGACTTGGGCATCCACGGTCTGCACCCCGAACTCGTTCGCATCATCGGTAAGATGAAATACCGCAGCAGCTACGGTCAGAACCTGCTGCAGCACGCTCGCGAAACCGCCAACCTCTGCGCCGTGATGGCCAGCGAGCTGGGTCTCAACCCCAAGAAGGCCAAGCGAGCCGGTCTGCTCCACGATATTGGTAAGGTGCCCGACGAGGAACCCGAAATGCCACACGCACTCTACGGCGCCAAGCTGGCAGAGAAGTTCAAGGAGAAACCCGATATCTGCAACGCCATCGGCGCTCACCACGACGAGATGGAGATGGAGTCGCTCATCGCCCCCATCGTGCAAGTCTGCGACGCCATCAGCGGTGCACGCCCCGGTGCACGCCGCGAAATCGTGGAGGCTTACATCAAGCGTCTGAAGGATTTGGAGAACATCGCCATGAGCTACCCCGGTGTCGTCAAGACCTACGCCATCCAAGCCGGTCGCGAGCTCCGCGTCATCGTTGGCGCCGAGAAGGTGGACGACAAGCAAGTCGAGAAGCTTTCTGGCGAGATAGCCACCAAGATTCAGAACGAGATGACCTATCCCGGCCAGGTGAAGATTACGGTCATCCGCGAAACACGTAGTGTCAGCTACGCCAAGTAATACGCACGACGAAGGACAGACGTCCGCACGTCTAACCGAAAAGAACTATGGGAAAGGCTCGAGCCAATTGGTTCGAGCCTTCTTCATATCCGCGTAACGACCGTTCATCGCCCAGCCTACCCGCCGAGCGTCTGCGGTTGCGTCTCGCAGTACCACCCAGTGAGGACTGGAGTGCTCGGCGCATAACTCAGCTGAAGACCGCTCGCGTATGCGTGCACGTACACGCAAAATATAGGTTTCCCCTACCCTTCTACACCGCGGCACAACAAGTCATTGTCCTTCATATCCTTGCATGGGTGTAAGTAGCGATGCAGGCACAATGTTGGAAGATGTAGGTAAGCTTCCGTCCACGTAACCGCCCGTATGTGCGGAAAAGACAAAGGACTGTCGGCAACCTAATGACCTATTCAAACTCAAGCGCCTATGGTCGAAGGCATCCGATAGGGATAATATAGATGCCATCCTCTCTTTGGTAAGCATAAGAGCCGGTGGCCGTAATGATGGCACGGAAGGATGGAGGATTCTTCATATCAAGCAAACTTGACAATGTGTTCAAAGCATTTACACCCTCTTTGATACCTTGGTCGCTTCCCAATTTCACTTCGACAAGCGCATATTTGCCGTTCGGTAGGCGAATCACCGTATCACATTCAAGTTTATTCTTGTCCCGATAATGTTCCACCGTACCATCAAATAATTCAGCATAGACTCGCACATCGCGCACTACAAGGTTCTCAAAGAAGAATCCAAATGTTTTGGTATCATTAATCAAGTCCCTTGGGCTCAGACCCATCGCTGCTGTTCCTATGGACGGATCAACGAAATAACGCGTGTCCGTCGTGCGAATAGCCGTCTTCGAGCGAAGATTAGGGTTCCAAGCTTTAGCGTCCTCTATAACGAATATCTGCCGGAGCGCATTGACATACGAACTGATAGACTTTTCTCCGATTTCCACGCCTTCATTGCCACTGATATCATCGGCAATGGTGCGTATGCTGGCTTGTGAAGCAACATTCCGTGCGTAACTGCGCATGACACCCAGTGCCCGAACAGGATTACGCTCCACGCCGTCCACTCTTGATATGTCAGATTCAGCGATAGATTTCACGTATTCCTTCGCCTGAAGCAAACTCGCTCTTTCTGTTTTTTTTCCTAAAGCATTAGGCCATCCCCCACGACACGTGAGAAAAGCTATCTGCTCAAGATTAAGGGTATTCTCAGCATACATACCTTTTTTTCCGCAGAACAAGTCTTCAAGCCTTATCCCTCCATTGCTCTCGCCAGACTCCCAAAGGCTCATAGGACGCATACGCAACCTTGCGTAACGTCCTGTACCAGTATGGGTCATCTCATTCTTGTCATCGGATTGGGCGGGCACAGCACTTCCCGTTAGAATAAACTGTCCATCTTCACCACGCAAATCCACGGTATACCGAATGGCATCCCAAAACTTTGGTGCCAATTGCCACTCATCTATCAGGCGAGGAGTTGCACCACTGAGAAGTATGCTGATATCGGTGTTCGCCAGTTCCTGATAGTGTACGCGCTCCTTTGGGTCATCCATTTTCAGCATGCTCTTTGCTTGCTGCATGGCCGTAGTGGATTTACCACATGCCTTGGCGCCTTCTACCAAAACAGCGCCGAAAGCATCAAGACGCTCCTCAAGTAAAATATCGGCTATTCTCGGCTTATATCCTTTCATAAAAAAACACAATTCTTCATTCTGTATGCAAAGTTACGAAAAACTTTGATATACAACGAACAAATAGTAAGAAAAAGTAGTTCTACTACCGAATTTGGCGCAATATTAATACCGAATTTGGCGCGTTTCCACTACCGAATTTGGCGCAGCATCTGGAAGTGAGACTCACATTTCTATCTTGACGTCTATTATCTACCCCAGCAGCACTGTCGCGCCGCTACCATGCACGATGGTGGGCACGCTGGTGCGAGCAAGCTACTATCGTTTTTCGTCGTACATCTTTAGCACCAATTCACCGAAGAGGGTGTTGGCCCAGGCAAACCAGGAGCGCGTGAACTTCGACGGATTGTCACAGTGGAACGACTCGTGCATGAAGCCGGTGCCGGCGTCGGTGGCCAGCAACGTCTCGAGACACTGCTCCTGTTCGGCGCGATTCGTCGAGGTGAGCGCCTTCATGATAAAGCTCATCGGCCACACGTTGTCATAGCCCGTGTGGGGACCGCCCACGCCAGCAGCGGCCTTGCCAGCAAAGAAATAAGGGTTCTCCGTGCTCCAAAGCATACGGCGGGTGTTCTGATAAATGGGGTCGTCCACCTTTACGTCGGTGAGGTACGGCAACGACAACAACGACGGAGCATTGGCGTCGTCCATCAGCAAATGACTGCCAAACCCGTCCACCTCGAAGGCGTACACTTTCCC
>JABUUA010000055.1:15984-26471 GCA_021443405.1 Bacteroidaceae bacterium | reverse complement strand
GAAAAGTATGGCTTATAAGATTATTGACATCGAGGGCGTAGGCGACGTTTATGCCGCTAAGTTGAATGAGGCTGGCATTGCAACCACCGAAGATTTACTGGCCAAGTGTGCCAAGAAGAGCGGACGTGTGGCTTTGGCCGAAGCTACGGGCATCAGTGAGAAATTAGTACTTCGCTGGACCAACCACGCCGACTTGATGCGTATTAGTGGTATTGCCGGACAGTTTGCAGAACTACTCGAGGCTGCAGGCGTCGATACGGTGAAGGAGTTTCGTCATCGCGTAGCTGCTAACTTGCAGCCTAAGTTGGAGGAGGTGAATGCGGAGAAGCACCTCTGCGGCCGCGTTCCTGCTCTCTCTGAGGTCGAGAAGATGATTGCTCAGGCTAAGGAGTTGGAGCCCATCATCGAATATTAAATAACCAAACACAAATAGAAAGGGAGCCTCAAAGGTTCCCTTTCTTGTTATCGGATGTTCCCGCGAATCTTGGTGAGATAGGCGTTGAAGGCGGCTTCATCATGGGTTTCGATGATGCAGAGCAACTCTTTCAACTCGTTGCGTATGCCCTCGATGTGCGACTTGGCCCGCGGGTTGAAGAAGATTTCGCGCAGAAGTGTCTCGTCCTCGCTCAGCACGCCTCGGGCGATTTGCAAGTGGCGTTTGAACGTGGTGCCCGGAGCATCCTGCTGCTTCATTACGGCGCTGAACACAAAAGTACTGGCAAACGGAACGGATAAGCTATAAGCCATGGCCTCGTCATGTTCTTCGAACGTGTATTCGTGAACGTTAAGACCGAGACGACGGTAAAGGTCGAGGAAGAAGATGCGCCCCATGTAATCGCCTTCGGTAATCACAATCGCGTTCTCCGACGATAGCGCGCCGAGGTTGGCAAATGTGGGGCCGAACATGGGGTGCGTGCTTACGAATCGGCGGCCCGTCTGCACGTAATAATCGAGAAAACCGGTCTTTACGCTCGAAATGTCGCTGATGATGCAGTCCTTAGGTAGGCGGGGCAGGACCTGGTCGAACACTTGCAAGGTGTGTTTCAGCGTGACGGCGTTGATGACAAGTTCGGGGCGGAAGGCCTCGATTTCCTCCAACGTGGTGAATCGCTGCGTATTGTAGAGGAAGCGCATTCGCTTCGAGTCAATCTCATACACGGCACATTCGTGCTCAAACGAAAGAATGTCGCAGAAGAAAGAACCCATCTTGCCTGCGCCAAGTATCAGTATTTTCATGGCTTACTTATTGATGATGGCGATTTGCTGACGCACAGATTCCTCGTGGATGGCCTCGTAAACCTTCTTGATGAATTCGGGGTCCATGCCGCAGAGACTCCCTTGTGCCGCCCGTTTCTCCAGTATCTCCGTGTAGCGGGTTGCCTGCACCACGCCCATGTTGTGCTCACGTTTGTAGGTGGCAATCTCGCGAGAGACGCGCATTCGTTTGGTCAGGATGTCCATCACGTGGTCGTCCATCTCGTCAATCTGCTTGCGCAGACTGGCCAAGGATTCGGTCATCTCGGCATTGTCGCGCACAACGAGGCGGTCGAGGATAAAGTCGAGCACGTCGGGCATGACCTGTTGTTTGGCGTCGCTCCACGCCGCGTCCGGGTTGACATGACTTTCCACCATCAGTCCCTCGAAGCCCATGTCCATGGCTTGCTGGCAGAGAGGAGCAATGAGGTCTCGGCGGCCGCCGATGTGGCTGGGGTCACAAAGAATGGGAAGCGTCGGGAAGCGGCGGTGTAACTCTATGGGGATGTGCCACATGGGCGTATTGCGATAAAGCTTTTGATCAATGCTCGAGAAGCCTCGGTGAATAGCTCCTATGCGCTGAATGCCCGCGGCGTTGAGGCGGAGCAGTGCGCCAATCCAGAGCTCCAAGTCGGGATTCACGGGGTTCTTCACCAGCACGGGAACATCCACCCCGCGCAGCGCGTCGGCCAGTGCCTGCACGGCAAAGGGGTTGGCCGTAGTGCGGGCGCCCACCCAAAGTATGTCGATGCCAGCCTTGAGAGCCGCTTCCACGTGCTGGGGTGTGGCCACCTCGGTGGCGGTGAGTAGGTCCGTCTCGGCCTTGACGCGCTGCATCCAAGGCAGTGCCGGCTCACCGTGGCCCTCGAATCCTCCGGGCTTGGTGCGGGGTTTCCACACACCTGCGCGGAAAATCTTTATGCCTTGGCTGGCCAGTTGTTGGGCCGTGGTCATGACTTGTTCTTCAGTCTCGGCGCTGCAGGGGCCGGCAATCACCATGGGACGTTTGGTGGAGATGCCGGGGAGAGCGAGGGGTTGAATGTTGAGTTCCATATCGTTTTGAGGTTTTATTCGTTATTTTGTTGAAAGGTTCAGGGCTTGTATTCGCTGGAGCGCCTCGGCGAATTGTTCTTCTTTGGCGCAGAGGCTGATGCGGATGTAGCGAGCTCCGTTGCTGCCGAAGATGAAGCCGGGCGTGATGAATACGCGCGCTTCGTGGAGAACGCGCTCGGTCAGTTGCTCCACATCCGTGTAATGTTCGGGGATTCGCCCCCAGAGGAACATGCCCACTTGCTGAGGGTCGAAGCTGCAGCCGAGTTCGGTCATGATGGCTTCTGCCAGGTTGCGGCGGCGGGCATACGTTTCCACGTTGGCGCTGAAATGCCAGTCGTCGGTGTTGTCGAAGGCCGCCGCTGCGGCTAACTGCATAGGACGGAACGTTCCCGAGTCGATGTTGGTCTTCACCTTCAGTATCCATCGAATCCACTCCGCGTTGGTCAGGAGCATGCCTATGCGCCAGCCGGGCATGTTGTGACTTTTCGACATGGAGTTGAACTCGATGCAACATTCCTTGGCCCCGGGCACTTGGAGGATGGAGAGATGCTCTCCGCGGTTGAGGATGAAAGAGTAAGGATTGTCGTTGACCACCACGATGTTGTGCTTCCGTGCGAAGGCCACCAACTGTTCGTAAGTTCGGCGCTGGGCATTGGCGCCCGTGGGCATGTTGGGATAATTGGTCCACATGAGTTTCACACGCGACAAATCCATCTTCTCCAGCGCACAGAAGTCGGGTTGCCAACCGTTGTCGGGCGAGAGGGGATAGTCCACAATCTCTGCGCCGAGCAGTCGGCTCAGCGAAGTGTAAGTGGGGTAGCCCGGGTTGGGAACGAGCACTTGGTCGCCGGGATTGACGAAGGCGAGCGTCACATGAAGTATTCCTTCCTTACTGCCGATGAGTGGTTGGATTTCGGTGGTCGGATTGAGTTCGACGCCATACCAGCGCTGGTAGAAGCGAGCCATGGCTTCCCGCAACTCGGGCGTTCCTATGGTGGGCTGATAACCATGGGAGTCGGCCCGCCGTGCCTCTTGACAAAGCACCTCGATGGTGGAGGGAGACGGCGGCATGTCCGGGCTGCCGATGGCCAGGGAGATGATATTTTTCCCCTCGGCGTTCATCTTCGCCACCTCCTTACATTTGAGGCTGAAGTAGTATTCCTGCACGGACGAGAGGCGGTCGGCCGGCTGGATGTGTGTGTTAAATGCTTTGTTTTCCATTTTCGTATTCTCCTAAAATGCGTAGTTCCTGCGTAAGTGGCGCGATGGCTGCAATGGCTTGTCGGTAGCGGGCATAGTCCGAGAAGGCGAGGTCGATGTAGAACATATACTGCCACTCCTTGCCGATGATGGGCAGGGATTGTATCTTGGTCAGGTTGATTTTATAGAAAGAGAGCACAGACAATACGGCGGCCAGACTGCCTTCTTCGTGGGTGAGCGAGAAGACGATGCTGGCCTTGTTGCAGCGCGTAATATCACGCAGGCAGGAAGCCGTGAGGGGATTGCTCACCACGAGGAAGCGCGTGAAGTTATGCTTGTTCGTCTCTATACCTTCGGCCAATATCTTCATACCGTAGATGGCGGCGGCGTCGCGGTGACAGATGGCGGCGTGACCGCGGAGTTGCTGTTTGCTGATGTCGGCCGCGGCGCCGGCTGTGTCGAGCACTTCCACCACTTTCAACTGCGGATGTTCGTTCAGGAAGTTGCGGCACTGCATAAGAGCCACGGGGTGAGAATTGATTTCCCTAAGGTCGTCCCAGTCTTCATCGGGCAGACACATAACGCTGTGACTGATGCGAAGTTTGTGCTCGCCAACAATGGTGAGCCCGCTTTCGCGCAGCAACTCGTAGTTGTGGAGCAGCGAACCCGCTATCGTGTTCTCGATGGCAGCCATACACAGTATGTCGGGATTTTGTTGCACGAGTTCGAAGACCTGCTCGAACGTGTCGCAACACAATAGCTGGATGTCCTCGTTGGTGAAGTATCGGTGGGCGGCGATGTCGTGGAAGCAACCCGGCACTCCTTGTATGGCTATTCTCTTCATATCGTTCAGTTCTTTATCAACAAAAATCCCGCTTCGGTGGGAAGCGGGATGCTGTTATGGTTCATTTCTTTATGTTCATGACTTACTGTGCGCACCTTCCCGCTTCTACTTGTGGTTAAAGTAAAAGTAATAAAAAGATGCAAAGAAGTAAGCGTTCTGCATAATCAGTCGTACTTTTGTTTTGTTTTCTGCGACAAAGGTAATAAAATTCTGCAAACAGCCCAAATATTGTGTCACTTTTTTAATGACAACTCCCGATATTTCCGCTGAAGAGTCCGTCCTTCACTTCGTCGGCGAGCGAAGGGTCGAGGCGTAGTGCCTCGCGCAAGTCGCTCATGGCTTCGGCGTTCTGACCCATCATCGCGCGCAGGCGCCCGCGCTCCTTATATAGTAAAGCATTGGTCGGTTCTTTGGCCAGTTCTGCATCAATGGCAGCGATGGCGGCGTGTAACAAGGCTTCGTTCATAGTTTCTGTGCATTAAATCCAACATTCTCCACGGCTTTTCGAACGGCCGATTCTTCGACATCTCCCTCCACTTCCGCCGATTTCCCGCCTAACGACACCGTGACGCGCTCCACGCCCGGGAGGGCGGCGATGGCTTGTTCCACCGTGGCGGCGCAGTGACTGCAGTTCATTCCTTGGATGGAATAGACGGCCGAGTGGTGATGTTCGTGGCAGTGACACGCTTCGTCGTGGCAATGATGATGTTTCGACCCGAAGGGCCAGAAAGCGCGAACGAGCAACAAGGTCAGCAGGGCAGAGCAGAAATTATTAAAGAACGACGAGCTGGCGCCGTGACAACAGCCGTCAACCATCTGCAGTTGTGTGGTGAACCATTCGCGCGGCAAGAGTGCGTCGATGAACAGACCGGACACGATGGCTCCGCTGACGATGGCGGTGAGATAGAGACAAAGTGTGCGACGACCCAGCACCTTGTGAACCACAAGTATGGAGGCTGTGTTGCAAGCGGGCCCGGCCATAAGCAATACGAGTGCGGCGCCGGGGGTGAGTCCCTTCATCATGAGGGCCACGGCAATAGGAATGCTCCCAGTGGCACAAACATACATGGGGATGCTGATGCTGAGAACTAACAGCATGCTCATCAGCGAATTGTCACGGAAAGCAGCAAACCATTCGTCGGGAACGATGGCGGTGATGAGTCCGGCAATGAGCAGACCGACGATGAGCCAACGGCCGATGTCCTCCACCATCTCCAGAAAAGCATAGCGGAGCGCCGAGACAATGCGCTCCCAAACAGATTTGTGGGAATGATTCTCGTTTGAATGATTTGGCGTGGCTGAGCTATCAACCGAACTATCACAGTCGAACGAATTGATGAGAACGCCGCCGAAAATCGCCGTGACGAAGGCGACAAAAGGCCGGAGCAGCGCGAAGGGCAGTCCCATGAGCGAGTAGGTGGCGGCTATGCTGTCGATGCCCGTCTGCGGAGTGGCAATGAGAAACGAACAAGTGGCTCCGCGCGAAGCACCCTCGCGCCGCAGTCCCATGGCGGTGGGAATCACGCCACACGAGCACAGCGGAAGCGGAATGCCGAACAAGGCCGCATACATCACCGAACGGAAGTTCTGCCCGCTGAGATAGTTGCTGTAAAGTTTGGCGGGCACAAACTCATGCATGAGTCCTGCCATCAGAAAGCCCAGCAGCAAGTACGGGGCCATCTCGTTGAATAATTGCCAGATATCGTTCAGCATGACGGTTCTATTCTTCTTTCTGCTAAGCAAAGTTACTACATTTTTCTTGCAAGTCGGTTGCATAAGTCTCCGATGTTTTGTAATTTTGTGTGAAATAAATCGATTACATGCAGACAAGCAATCATATCAAGGGCGTTCCCCCGTTGAAAGACACCCCTTTCGTTGATTTAATGACCCGCCGCATCTTCAATGTGCTGATTGTGGCCAACCGCTACGACGCGTTCATGCTGGAAGACGACGGACGTGTGGACGAAAAGATTTTCCAGGAATATGCGGCGCTGGGTCTCCGGTTCCCGCCGCGATTCATCCAAGTGTCGAACCAGACCGAGGCCGAGGAGCAGATGAAGTCGCTCACGCCCGACCTGGTGATTTGCATGCCGGCCACCGACAACAACGATGTCTTCGACATTGCCCGACCCATCAAGGAGGCTCACCCGACCATTCCCATCGTGGTGCTCACGCCGTTCAGCCACGGCATAAGTCGCCGTATGCAGGACGAGGACATGAGCATCTTTGAGTATGTGTTCTGCTGGTTGGGCAACACTGATTTGCTGGTTTCCATCATCAAACTGATTGAGGACAAGATGAACCTCGACCACGACATCGAGACGGCTGGCGTGCAGATGATTATGCTGGTGGAGGACAACATCCGTTTCTACAGTTCCTTCCTGCCTCACCTCTATAAATTCGTCTTGCAGCAAAGTCTTGAGTTCGCCACCGAGGCTCTGAACTCGCAGCTGGAGACGCTGCGCATGCGCGGACGTCCAAAGATTGTTCTTGCACGTAACTACGAGGAAGCTTGGGAATTGTATAGTAGTTTCTCGAACAACACGTTGGGCGTGATTTCCGATTGTCGGTTCCCCCGCAACGGAAAGGTGGATGAAACAGCGGGTTACGAGTTGCTCAAGGCCATCCGTGCCACCGACCCCTATGTTCCTTTGGTGATGGAAAGCAGCGAGGCCGAGGCGGAGAACTTGGCTTGGGAATGCGGAGCGCGCTTCATCGACAAGGGGTCGAAGAAGATTGACGTGGATCTCCGTCACATTCTGCGCCGCTACTTCGGCTTCGGCGACTTCATCTTCCGCAATCCCGACACGATGGAGGAGGTGTGCCGCATCAAGAATCTCAAGGACTTGCAGGACCACATCTTCACCGTTCCGCGCGAATCGCTGCTCTACCATATCTCGCACAACAACGTCTCGCGCTGGCTGTGCAGCCGGGCCTTGTTTCCCATTAGCGAGTTTCTGCGGCACATTACGTGGGACAGTCTGCAGGACGTGGATGCTCACCGCCAGATAATCTTCGACGCCATCGTCGCTTACCGCCGCATGAAGAACCAGGGCGTGGTGGCCGTGTTCCAGCGCGACCGCTTCGACCAGTACAGCAACTTCGCCCGCATCGGCGACGGCTCGTTGGGCGGAAAGGGTCGCGGTCTTGCGTTCCTCGACCACGTCATTATGCGTCATCCCGACCTGAATGAGTTTGAACAGGCCCGCGTTTCCATTCCCAAGACCGTGGTGCTGTGCACCGACGTGTTCGACGAGTTTATGGACACGAACGAACTTTACCAGATTGCCTTGTCGTCTGTGCCCGACGAAGAAATTCTGCAGGCCTTCCTGCGCGGTCATCTTCCGCGGCGCTTGCTGGGCGACCTGATGGCCTTCCTCGACGTGGTGAAGGCGCCCATCGCCATCCGCTCGTCGTCGTTGCTCGAGGACAGTCACTACCAGCCGTTTGCGGGCATCTACAGCACTTACATGATTCCTTACGTGGCCGACATCTACGAGCGGCTCGAACTGCTGGCCAATGCGGTGAAGGCCGTCTATGCCAGCGTCTTCTATCAGTCGTCGAAGGACTACATGACGGCCACGAGCAACGTCATCGACCAGGAGAAGATGGCCGTCATCCTGCAAGAAGTGGTGGGCGAGAAATACGACTCGCGTTTCTATCCGACGCTCAGCGGCGTGGCCCGCAGTGTCAATTATTATCCGATTGGCGACGAGGAGGCCGACGAGGGCATTGTGAATCTCGCCTTGGGCCTCGGCAAATACATTGTCGATGGCGGGCAGAGTCTGCGCGTGTGTCCGGCTCACCCCCGGCAGGTGTTGCAGACGAGCGAGATGGAGATTGCGCTGCGCGAGACGCAGACCCACTTCCTGGCCATCGACCTCGAGCAGCAGAAACTCGACTTCCAGACCGACGACGGCTTCAACCTCCGCAAAGTGTCGGTGCGCGAAGCGGAAAAGGACGGTTCGCTCCAGTACATCGTTTCCACCTTCGACCCCGTGGACCAGTGCATCTACGATGGTTATTACGAGGGGCGCAACCGCAAGATTATCTCCTTCTGCGGCGTCTTGCAGCACGATGTTTGGCCCTTGCCGGCGCTGCTCCAGCGTGTTCTGCGCTACGGGCAGGAAGAGATGCAGCGCCCCGTGGAGATAGAGTTAGCCGCTAATCTGCACCCCGACAAGACGGGCGAGCTCTACTTGCTTCAGATTCGGCCCATGGTGGACCAGCGCATGACCATCGATTGCGATTTGACCACTATCCCCGACGACCATTGTCTTCTTCGCAGTCAGCTGGCCATCGGCCACGGAATCCTCAACGACGTGCAGGATGTTGTTTACGTGAAGACGGAGGGTTACACGCCGTCGTGGAACACCGAGATTGCCGACGAAATCCAGCGCGTAAACCGAACTCTCATGGACGCCGGGCGGAACTATCTGCTAGTGGGCCCCGGTCGATGGGGTTCGAGCGACCCATGGCTCGGCATCCCCGTGAAGTGGCCGCACATCTGCGGCGCCAAGGTGATTGTGGAGGCGGGGCTCGAGAATTTCCAAGTAGATCCGAGTCAGGGAACTCATTTCTTCCAGAATCTCACGTCGCTGGGCGTCAGCTATCTCACCATCAATGCCTTCCGTGGCGATGGTCTCTATCGCGAGGAGTGGCTCGACGCGCTGCCCGCCGTGCAGGAGACGAAGCACGTTCGTCACGTGTCATTCCCCCGTCCGCTGAACATCATGGTGGATGGCGCTCACCGCACAGCCGTGGTGCTGACGGCGGAAGGAGAGTAGGGGTGCGTTTCTATTTTTAAGACATTGAGACATTGCTTTACCCCGCGGCAGATGGCCTGCCGGTCTCGCAGTGGGCGAATTGAGCTATGCGTTCATCATGCTTGTGGATGGATGTAAACGGATTCTCGAATGATTTTTTGTCATAGAAGAATCGCTTAGAGGGTGTCGTGGGTCGTTTCCCAATATTCTGACCCATAAAAGACTTTGAATTTCCCGTCCGTGTAATCGCATAGAATGTAGTACTCGGTATCGGGGATTCGCTGGTTCAATTCGTTGAGTTGTTCCTGTTGAAAACGGGGACAAGTAGTGGCGTCGTTGTCAACACATTTTGGAGGGAACCCAGCAGTTTTGTATAAAATACATATATCTGCATTGTGAGAGTCGTTCCAGCGGCAAAATTTACAAATGGAACAATTCTTGACTTTCAAGCCGTGCTGTAAAGCCTTTGTATAACCCCATAGCAGAATGTTTTTGTACTCATATTTACTCACAAGAAAAAGTATTTGACATAATCCTTCTGGGTTCTTGTAAATATCAATACACGTTGCTTTGGATTTACGAATTTGGCCGGATTTTTCGATAGTCAGCACTCCACATAGAACATTTGGTGGATTGGCCGATGAAATATTTTTTGGTTTAAAATTGTGAAAAACGACGCTTTCGCTCTCGTTAATAAATTTTCGTTGTGTGATTGTTTTTATATCTTTTTCTTCCTCAATTTTAAACTCGATGATTTTGATATTCGATGCAATCTTTTTTTGTGAGCATTCGTGAGTTACGTAGATTTCTATGAATATCGGCTCATAATTAGGCCCTTTGGACATAAGGAGTATGTCGGGGACAAATCCATCGTGTGGTTGCTCTATGCCTTTTATATTGACTCGTTCTTTCAATTTGTAGCGATAATGCAACTCACAATTTCTTATCCAAAAAAAGCAATTCGACGCTTTTGGACACTTGTTTCTAAATAATAGTTCAATTTCGTCCGTGTCGCAAAGCCACTCATAAATTTTTAGCTTGGCTAGCTTATGTAAATACGACTCGTAAGAGCACGAGGGATTGTCATGTTTGTGTCGGAAATGAAATTCCCGTTTCTTACCCTTTACGGGAATTACCTCTTCTCCGCAATTGATGCAATAATATTTCCGACCATGCTGAGCATCTTCGATGTCGATGATGTTCCCAACCTCATCCAAGGCTTTGTGCTGGTGCTTCCGTGATTCCATACAATTGCTGTCGATAGGATTTATCGTCTTTTGAACTACATTGCGGGAGCTGTTGCGAAACTACCGCCAACGGAGAGGCAGAAGGCAGGGGCACATTTTGCTTGAGACATTACGTCTGTCCGT
>JABUUA010000055.1:11044-13129 GCA_021443405.1 Bacteroidaceae bacterium | reverse complement strand
CCTTCGCCGGCACCGACGGCCGCAAGCTCGTCCGCTACATCAACCGCAATGTACAGCCCGGTGTGGAGACCGGATTCATCCTGCCCAAGAAAGTGGCCAACATCGTCAAGGGCCTTCTGCAGAAAGAGCAGGAAGTGACGCTGACCTTCGACAAGGAGCGCGCCAACATCAAGACCGAGACGTTCGACCTCTACTTCCGCATGATTGAGGGCAATTACCCCAACTACAACGCGGTGATTCCCACCAACAATCCCTTCGAGGCCACTGTTGACCGCGCCTCGCTCATCAGCGCCCTCAAGCGCGTGAGTGTGCTTTGCAACCAAAGCACCGGCCTCATGAAGTTGCAACTCGACGCCAACACACTGACGCTCAGCGTGCAGGACTACGATTTCGCCACGAGCGCCAAGGAAAACCTCATGTGCGACTACACCAACCAGCCCGTCAGCATCGGCTTCAACTGCCTCTATATGATAGAGATGGCTTCAATTCTCAACAGCGACAACGTGACGCTGCGTCTGGCCGACCCCAGTCGTCCCGGCCTGATGGCGCCCACCGAGGAGCCCGAAGGCGAGGAGACTCTCACCATGCTCATGCCCATGATGTTGCAAGACTAAAACGACTGCCGCATGAAACCGATACTCACCCGTCCGCTGGTGGTGTTCGACCTCGAATCCACGGGTCTCGACATCGCCACCGCCCGCATCATCCAACTTTCCTACATCCTCGTTCAACCCGACGGGACAGAAGAGCGCGGCGACCACTTTGTGGACCCCGAAATGTCCATTCCGCAGGAGGTGGTGGAGCTCACCCACATCACCGACGACATGGTGAAGGGGCAGCCCACGTTCAAGCAACTGGCCCCCGCCCTCCAGCAGAAGTTCGAGGGTTGCGACTTTGCGGGTTACAACTCCAATTACTTCGACATTCCGCTGCTGGCCGAGGAGTTCCTGCGTGCCGGCATCTTCTTCGACTTCAGTAAAGTCCGCTGCATCGACGTCTGCTCCATCTTCAAGAACATGGAGCGCCGCAATCTGGCCGCTGCCTACAAGTTCTACTGCGGCCGCAAGATGGAGGACGACTTCCAGGCACATCTTGCCAGCGAGGACACCGAAGCCACGTGGAAAGTGCTGCAGGGACAACTGGACATGTATGCTCCCGGCCAACAAGAGGAGCCCGAGCGGCAGATGGCCAACGACGTGGACAGCATGGCCGCCGCCAGTGCTTCCAAATACAAAAACGTCGATTTCGCCGGCCGTCTTGTCTATAACGAGAAGGGCGAGAAGGTGATTAACTTCGGCAAATACAAGGGTCAAGTGGCCAAGGAAGTGCTTCGCCGCGACCCCAGCTACTACAGCTGGATTATGCAAGGCGATTTCACGCTGAACACCAAGATGGAGTTCAAGAAGATATACGCAGGATGCTGAAAGGCAAAAAGATAGTTCTCGGTATCACCGGCAGCATTGCGGCCTACAAGGCGTGCTTCCTCATCCGCCTGCTCATCAAGCAGGGTGCTGAGGTGCAGGTGGTCATCACGCCGGCTGGCAAGGAATTCATCACGCCCATCACGCTGAGCGCGCTCACGAGCAAACCCGTCATCAGCGAGTTCTTCGCCCAGCGCGACGGAACGTGGAACAGTCATGTCGATCTCGGTCTGTGGGCCGACGCCATGGTCATTGCTCCCGCCACGGCCAGCACCATCGGAAAGATGGCTCACGGCATTGCCGACAACATGCTCATCACCACTTATCTGAGCATGAAGGCGCCCGTCTTCATAGCTCCGGCCATGGACCTCGATATGTTTGCTCATCCCTCGACGCAAGACAACCTGCAGCTGCTGCAACAGCGGGGCAACCACATCATCGAGCCCGGCGACGGTTTTCTGGCCAGTCACTTGGTAGGCAAAGGAAGGATGGAAGAGCCCGAGCGCATTGTGGAAGTGCTCGACGATTTCTTCACGCCCAAGGACCTTCAGGGTCAGCGCGTGCTCATCACCGCCGGACCGACCTACGAGCGCATCGACCCCGTCCGCTTCATCGGCAATTATTCCAGCGGAAAGATGGGATTTGCCCTGGCCGAAAGTTGCGC
>JABUUA010000055.1:7267-10890 GCA_021443405.1 Bacteroidaceae bacterium | reverse complement strand
GCCGTGGCCGATTTCACGCCGGCCGATGTCGCTGACCGGAAGATGAAACGCGAGGGCGACGACGACCTTCTTTTGCAACTGAAACGAACGCCCGACATCGCCGCCGCTTCTCAGCAGTGGGCGCCCGAGGGACAAGTGCGGGTCGGCTTTGCGCTGGAGACTCACGACGAAGCTGCTCACGCTCAGGAGAAATTGGCCAAGAAAGGTCTTGACCTCATCGTGCTGAACTCACTCAACGATAAAGGGGCTGGTTTCCAAGTCGATACTAACAAAGTGACCATCTTCTCCCGCGAAGGCCGTACCGACTATCCGCTCAAATCCAAGGCGGAAGTGGCGCAGGACATTGTGAACGAAATGGTGAAACTGCTCGCAAAAGTATCATGAGACGGTTACAACTGTTTTTGCTCCTCTGCGGCCTCGTGAGTTTCTCGGTAAGTGCGCAAGAACTCAACGCCAAGGTCTCGGTCAACACCTCCAAGGTGTCGAACACCAAGACCGAAGTGTTCACGGCGCTGCAGGAGAAAGTGCAGGCGTTTCTCAACGATCATCGCTGGACCGGACTCAACTTCAAAGAGCTGGAGCGTATCGAATGCAGTTTCAACATCACCGTCAACGAGTGGAAAGAGGACGACCAATCCATGAAATGTGTGCTGATGCTCACGAGCAACCGCCCGGTGTTCAATAGTAGTTACTCCACACCGCTCTACAACGTCAAGGACCCCACCTTCAATTTCAACTTCCAGACCACCGACCAACTCGAGTGGAATCCCGAGTACGTCGATAACAACCTTACGGCTTTGTTGGCTTATTACGCCTATATGATAATAGGTTACGACCTCGACAGTATGGGGCCTTTGGCCGGAACGGAGGTTTTCCAGATGGCGGAAGACGTGGTGACGAAGGCTCAGAATCTCGGGTCGGAAGGCTGGAGTTCGTTCAACGACTCTCAGAATCGCTTCGGACTGCTCAACGACTATCTCGACGGCTCGATGGAATCTTACCGCCAACTCATCTATCAATATCACCGCAAGGGACTTGACCAGATGGCGGACAACTCCAACGAAGGAAGAACAGCCATCAGCGAGGCCATGGAATTGCTCGATGAAGCGAAGGGAGCGAGAGCCATGAGTCAACTGCCCGTCTTGTTTACGGAAACCAAGCGTGACGAGTTGGTGAACATCTATCAAGGGCACGGCGAAAGTGCCGAGCGGGAGCGCGTGGCTGATATTCTTGCAGGTATAAATGCTACGATGATTAAATATTGGGACAAGATTCGTAACTAATGCTTCAACATCTCAACATACAAAACTACGCGCTCATCGACCAACTCGACATCGACTTCGGTCCGGGTTTCTCCGTCATCACGGGTGAAACGGGAGCGGGCAAAAGTATTCTCTTGGGAGCCATCGGACTCTTGCTGGGTCAGCGAGCCGACTCACGCAGCATCAAGGCGGGTGCTCAGCGTTGCGTCATCGAAGCGCAATTCCGTCTTACGGGTCACGATGTCAGCGATTTCTTCACGGAAAACGAACTGGACTTCGACGGCGAAGAATGTATTATCCGTCGCGAACTCACCGCAACGGGCAAGTCACGCTCGTTCATCAACGACACGCCGGCCACTCTCGCCCAGTTAAAGGAGTTGGGCGACAAAATCATCGACATCCACAGTCAGCACCAAAATCTTCTGCTCAGCAAGGAGAACTTCCAACTGCAAGTGGTGGACATCCTGGCGAATAGTGACATGGAGCGCTTGGCTTACAAGAAGTTGTATTGCGAGATGCAACAAACCCAACAAACGTTGGAGGAAACGCGCCGACTGGCTTTGGCGGGCAAGGAAGAACAAGAATTTCTGCAATATCAGTTCGACCAGTTGGCCGAAGCCAACCTTCGTGCCGACGAGCAGGAAGAACTGGAGACAGAACAACAAACGCTCGAACATGCCGAGGACATTCACTCCGGACTGCTCAGCGCCAATGCTCAATTGGAAGGCGACGACACAACGGCCGCTCTCGATTTATTGCGCCAAGCCACCCGCCATCTGTCCCACATTACCGAGGTGTTTCCGCAAGCAGAACCGCTGGTCGAGCGCCTGGAATCTTGTCACATTGAACTCAAGGACATTGCCAGCGAATTGGTAAGTCTGGCCGACGACATTGAGTCAGACCCGCGCCGACTGGAGCAGGTCAACGACCGTCTGAGCCTCATTTATGAGCTGCAGCATAAACATCACCTCGAATCCGTGGAGGAGCTTATCGCCTTGCAACACGACTTGGAGGAGAAATTGTGCGCCATCACCAACAGCGACGAGGCTATTCTCAACTTGGAGAAACAATTGCAACAGCAACAAACTGAATTAAATAAACTCGCCGACGCACTGACGGCCAAGCGCAAGAAAGCCGGAAAAATCATTGAGAAAGAAATGTGCGAACGCCTGATTCCGCTCGGAATGCCAAAGGTACAATTCGAAGTGCAGTTCCAGCCCATTGCCTTCTCTCCTTCAGGTTGCGACCGAGTTTCTTTCTTCTTCAGCGCCAACAAGAACGGTCAGTTGTCGCCTATCTCACAAGTAGCCAGCGGCGGTGAAATGGCCCGTGTGATGTTGTCGCTCAAAGCGCTGATCAGCGGAGCCGTGCAACTGCCCACTATCATCTTTGACGAAATAGACATGGGCGTGAGCGGTCACATCGCCGAATGTATGGCCCATATCATGAAAGAGATGGGGAACAACCAAGAACGTCAAGTCTTCTCCATCACCCATTTACCGCAGATTGCCGCTCTCGGTCACACGCATTACCGGGTGTTCAAGGAAGACGATGAGCAAGGAACCACCAGCCACATCGTGCAACTCACCGACGACGAGCGTGTGGAGGAAATCGCCCACATGCTCTCCGGCGCAACCCTCACGCAAGCGGCTATTGAAAACGCAAAAGCATTATTAAACAAATGAACATACAACGACAGTTAATTGCACTTGCCCTGTTGGCTGGCACTTCTTTCGCTGCCGCCCAGCAACCGAAGTGGGCGAAGAATGCTCGCAAGGCAACCGCCACGCTGTACGCCCTTCAGCAGAATGGCGATACGTTGCAGGCACAATCTTTCTTTATCGACGCCCAAGGAACAGCGCTCACCAGTCTGAAGCCGCTGAAGTCAGCCACACGAGCTTGGTTGCAAGACGAAAAAGGACAACAATGGGTGGTCAGCCGTATCTGCGGCATCAATTCCACTTACAACATTGCTAAAATACGGGTGGACGCGGGCAAGAAGAAAACCGCCTTTCTGCCCGTTTCTCCTTCAGCGGTAGAGAAGGGCAGTGTGGTCTATGTGGCTCCGTACCAAGTTGCCGATGCCGTGACGCAGTCGGAGAAATCGGGTAACTACGACTTCTACACTTTGCAGAGTCCGGCTAACCCTCAGCTTGAAGGAGCGCCCGTCACCAATGCTTCCGGTGAAGTGGTGGCGATGCTGCAAGTTCCCCTGACAATGCCCAAGGCTCCTAACTACGCCTTGTCTGCAGCCATCGAACCGGAACTCTCGTTCCGCGGCATCGATGTCAATACACAAACCTTGTCGCAATGCCGAATTGCCAAGCAATTGCCCGCAGATTATAAGGAGGCAACCACCTT
>JABUUA010000055.1:0-7262 GCA_021443405.1 Bacteroidaceae bacterium | reverse complement strand
TTCCTGTGCAACCGCGCTGATTCGCTGCAATATGCGCAGTATGTCGATGACTATATGCTGGCTTTTCCCGATTCTGCCGAAGGTCACATCCGCAAAGCCGAGATTCTGGCCAACGCCCAACGCTATTCGGAGGCCGATGCCGTCTATGACAACTACCTCAAGCGCCACGGCAATCAGTGTGAAGACGTACTCTTTTCGCGCGCTCGCTTGATTTATGCCTGCCGACAAGATGCAAGCCGAGTCACGCAACTTCCCGAGAACTGGTCGCTCGACCAGGCTCTTGTCTATGTTCGTCAGGCCAATGCTGCCAGTCCCAGTGTGGGCTATCGAATGCACGAAGCAGAGATTTTGTACGCACAAAAGAACTATGCCGACGCATTGTCCATCTACAAAGATTTAGCCACGAAGGAACGCAACGCCAATCTCTATGCTTATGCGTGCATGTGCCTCGAGGCCATGGATTCGCCCAAAGAAGAGCAGTTGGCCATGGCCGACAGTGCAGTGGCTTGTTACCAAAAACCTTATCCCACCGAGGCCGCACAATATTTGTATCTTCGTTCCACCATCAAGCGGTCGATGAATCAGATGCGGGAGGCGGTGAAAGACCTCAACGAATACGAACACCTGATGCAAGGTCGTCTCACGGAACAATTCTATTACGAGCGCATGCAGATGGAATTGTCCACTCGAATGTATCAGCAGGCCATCGATGATATTAACAAAGCCATCCAGCTTAATCCTCGCGAACCGGTGTATCGCGCTGAATACGCCGCCTTGCTCTACCGCATCAACGAATTTGAGTCGTCCATCCAACAATGTGAAGAAACCCTCGCTTTAGAGCCGAACTTCCCCGACGCCTATCGCATCTGGGGCTTGTGTCTTCGTCGCCAAGGAAATTCTGCGGCAGCGAAAGAGAAATTACGCGAAGCACAAGAGTTAGGTGACGAGCTCGCCGCCAAGTTGATAGAAGAGATTGATAAAGAATAGGTTAAGGCTTCACGTGAAGACAACAAACGCGTTGTGTGGTCTCCGTCACCCGAAAACGATGGTCGCTCCGACGGCCCACCACCCAAACAATGTCGTCGCCCGAACACAACAACCACTGCTGTTCTTTCTCGAACCGAGATAATTTCAAGTCTGTAAGGAAGTCGCTCACAAGGCGGCTTCCTTTCATTCCATAGGGACAAAAGCGGTCGGCCGTCTGCGGATGACGGAGCGTCAGCTGTGGTTGGAGCAAGTCGGCGTCTAAATAAGCATAGTCGGCCGACAAGGGCTGACTCTTCACATAATTCAATGGCTCACTCGTCGTTACGTTTGTTTGAACAATCTCCGGTTGAACAAGCGCTTTCGATTTCTCCTCCAAGATGAACCCCTCGCGGTCCCGCAGCAGTCGATGGGTCGGACTTTCCCACACGGCTCCGGAGCGGCGGTTGCGCCAAATCTCCTTCTCTTGCGCCGAGGTAAAACCCAACGGATGCAGCCACTCATGCAAAGCTTGCTGACTGTCTTCCGCATGTTCCGCCGTCGCCTCCGCCACATACTGTGCCGTTGTCGCAATGTGTTCCACGGCTCGTGGGTTGATGGTCTTGAGCAGGGGAATGACATCCATGCGAATGCGATTGCGCAGCGCGTTCCGTTCCAAGTTCGTGCTGTCGGTCACATAGTCTTGTCCGCGTTCCTTCAAATAATCGAGAATCTCCTGATGACCATAGTTGAGCAACGGCCGAACGATGGTCCCGTTCACGGGTTTCATTCCGGCCAAACCCTGTAATCCCGTGCCGCGCAACAGATTGAGCAACACAGTTTCTGCTTGGTCGTCACGATGATGAGCCACGGCGATGTAGTCGGCGCGCCACTGCTGCCGCATTTGTTCAAACCATTCGTAACGCAGTTCGCGGGCCGCCATTTCCAGACTTATTTTTTTTTCTTTGGCAGAAGCCGCAGTCTCGAAATGCTTCACTTCCAACGGAATCTGCAGCCGCTGACACAACCGACGGACAAATCGTTCGTCGCGGTCCGACTCCTCGCCACGCAACTGGAAATTGCAATGCAGCGCCGTCACGGGAACTCCCGTGTCCGCAAAAAGGCAAAGGAGCGCGACACTGTCGGCTCCTCCGCTTACTGCAACGAGGTACTTCCCCTCGGGGAGATTCAGTTCCAACGAAGTATTTTCTTATCTTTCGACACCACAATGCCCCTCTCACGATCGTTAGTCCTGCGACCCGTTACGTGATAGGTCGCGGCCTTCGTCTCGCGCTCGTCAAGGCGCACATCCTCGATGTCGGTCTGCAACGTGCTGATTTCTTCGGCGCTTAATGCGTAGTTATACACAGCCACATCGTCGATGTAGCCCTTGTACGTCAACTTGGTGTGGAACGCACGTCCGAGGTAATTCAGCGTGGGGCGAAAGCCGAAGTTCCCGGCATTCATTTCCGTGTTGGTGCCCACGGCACTGCCGTTGACATACAACGTGGCTCCCGACTCGTCAATCGTTACAGCAATGTGATTCCACACATTCTTTCCCATCGAGGTGGTCGTGAGGCGCTCCGTCTTTCCGTCGTGCTTGAGAACGAACAGCATGTTCACTCCATTGCTCGGAATCAGATACAAGCAGTTGTCCTTATCATTTCCAAAGCAGAAGAGAACCTCGTTGTTATTACCCCGCCACTGTGTCCAGAGCGAGAGGGTGATAGCCTCGTGATTCAGCACGGTATAAGGAAGTTGCATCCAGTCGCCGTCGGCGTAATAACTGGAAGAACCGCCGCCCAGCGAAAGCGCTTTGTGCTTGGCGACCGACGAAAATGCCGGGTTCGAGGCGAAGGCGTGATTGCCGTTGTTCGTGCTGTCGAATGTGTTTTCGTCCATGCCGAGCTGCATCACCAGCCCTGGTTCTTTCGTCACGCTGGCTTGGACAGCCGCGCTGCGTTCGCTGAGGTGATGACAATTGTCCTCCGCCTTCACCACATAAGTGTATGGTACATCGTCGGCCGCTTCACAATCCGTGAACTCGGTTCCTTGCACGCCTTTCATGATGGTGTAGAAGTTCTCACCGTCCTCGCTGCGCAGAATGGTGTAGCCCAGCAAATCCTCATCAGTCACTGCGTCCCATGTCAGTCTGACGCTGGCGTTGTTGGCCGTGACCGTCAGGTTGGTGGGCGTGGCGGGAGCCGTCTTGTCGGGCTTCACGCCGATGGGGAGAATCAGCCATTTCTGATTGTCCGCGCCAGAGAAGTCGCCCATCTCCACGTTGGCGCCCGTCGTCTTCGCTCCGCCGGCCACTTGCAGATATTTTGCGCTGAATCGACTGCGGATATAGAAGGCGCCGTTGCCCGCATACTGCAAGAACCATTGTTCGTTGGTGCCGTTGCCGCCGGGATAGGTTCCCACATCTGCCCCCGCGTCGGCATTCCAGTTGAGGATGTCGGCCAGCAGATTGTCCGCACTGTTGAGATACAAGTTCCAATAGGTCAGGTCGCCCGACTGGGGAGCCGGCTCCAGTCGCCACTGGCGATACTTCAGTTTGGAGCTGTACGCCACCTGCTTGATGCTCGTCCATCCCGTTCCGGGATTCGTGCTGAAGCCCATCATCAAGTTGGAATTCACATTCACGATGTAATATTCGCCGCTGGGGATATACGGCATAATGTCCTCGCCGCTCTGTATGTCCACCAGCGTTTCAGCGTTCACTTGCCCTGTCTGATAACCCGTTCCTCCGGGCAGCAACATCACATGGTCGCGGCCATAGCGGCCGTTGTACCACACAGGGCGGTCGAGAGACGTGAAATGGAAACTGGTTTCCACGGCCTGACGCTCGCTGGTTCCGCCGAAACCTTGCACCGAGCCGTCGGCATGTCGATAGACCGAGGCGGCCGTCCAATTGTCACGATGTTCGGCATATCCCAGGCGCTTGCCGGGATTGTCGTGGTAGGTGGCTTTCATGAACTGGCTGCGGGTGTGCTCGCAAGTCCCCCACCAAATGCCGGTCTGCATGCCGTATTCCACGCCGACCATGGCTTCCATGGTGTTGTGGAGCTCGTCGGCTGTGGCGTGGTGACCGTAGTCGCGCACTTTCTCGAAGAAGGAGGCGTAGTTGTCGAAACTGCCCGCCAACTGGTGAGTGTTCCCTTCGTCGAGCACCTCTTTCATGTAGTTCCACCACTCATAGGCTTTGTCGTCGTTCAGCGTGTTGCCGCCGCACATGCGCACAGCGTCGTATTTTCCGTCGAAGTCGTTCCGCAGACTTTGGATAGTGGCTTTCATGTCCGCCTTGCGCGAGGCGTCTCTTCCTTGCGACCACCCCAAGTCGGGCTCGTTATACGGACTGATGCTCACAAAGTTGGTCAGTCCGTTCTTGGCATATTCGTCGATATGAAGGTCGATGACCTTGGCCCAGCGCCGCCCGATTTCTGCGCTCGACAACGCGGTCTTGTTGTACCAAGCGTCCACCGACTCGTGGTCGTCGTTGAGGTTGAGTGTCACGCCGTTCTTGCAATACCGCTTGACGATGTCGGCCCTTTCCTTCACTTTCGCCTTCTGGTCGGCGCTCAGCACTCCTTCCTCCACGCTGTCGGTAGGGCGGAACGAAACGCGCATGATATCGATGAGTTCTTTGCCCGCATAGGCCACACCCGTCCGCACGTTGTCGGCCTGCAGCCAGGCGAGGTCGAGTCCCCATTCTATGGGTGTCGCCACTCCTTCGTCCTGAAGGCGGAAGGGAATCTCCACATCGTAATGCTGGACGGGGGGAGTCATATAGCTGGCGGTGCTGAGCACTTGTGCCTGGGCGGAAGAGCCAAGCGCCAAAAGTATCACTGCAAGGATGTTCTTCATGTCATCAGTTGTTTAGTAAAGAATAACTCCCAAGCAATCAGTTGCACTGAATACTTGGGGGTCAAACTTGCGATTACTGGAGGTGCCTAGCAGATTCGAACTGCTGTAGACGGTTTTGCAGACCGTTGACTAAGCCACTCATCCAAGGCACCGTTTCGCTTTTGCGATTGCAAAGGTAAACAGATTTTTTCATTTCGCCAAACTTTTTGCTATATTTCTTTTGGCTTTTGCTTGTTTCGTGTGCAACATCGACGTATGTTTGGCGCTGCCGGTCCGTTGGTTTTGCTCACCATGTCCTTAGCCCCATCGCGCATCTGTCATCTTTTTTTTTATATTTCAATGAAAATATGAGTGTCTGTGCCTTAATATATTATTTAAATAATGTGATATATTTGGAGTGATAACATGACCAAAAAAAACGAAAATAGCACTCGCTTGTGGCGGGTGCTATTTTGTTGCTTGTTATACGGTGTGGGTTACTTCCACTGGGTTATTTCCAATGTGAAGTCTTGTAGTATCCACTCAACTTTTCCAGAGTTATCGCCACCCCAGTAGAGCGCAACGATTTTGAATGCGGTGCTGTTGCTATTCACGCCGACGTCAGTTAACGAGAATTCTGCAGAATATGTACCCGTGGAACTGTCATAGGAACCGCGTTTAACATTATTGCTCGTGGCAAATGCATCGTAAGCGAATACAATCTGCTTGTTGTCCCCAACAGTAGAGGCGTCAATCTTGGGCTTTCCATTTTGCTTGAAGAAATCACCCTCTTCGACTTTTTGGCTTATGGGCATCACAGCCAGCATTACCCAAGTTCCGTTACCGTTTACGGTAGGCGTGCCTGTCCATGAAATTTTGATTCTCTCTACATATTGCAGATTGATGTTGTCCATGGTCACGTCCTGCTTGAATTTGTTTCCATCGAATTCCAGTCTGAGACCGCCGATAGTTTGGTTCGATAGGTAGGGGAGGACAAAGTTACCTTGTATATCGTAGTTATACTGTTTGCCTGCCTCCCATGTTCCGCTCTGCCAAGTAGTAGAACTATTAAGTTGGTCCTTGAATAGCTGACTGTCGAACGTGTAGGGTCGGGTGACGCCGCGGGTCTTGTCCTTCACGATAATCTGCACGAATGAGGTGGATTTCGACTGTGGAATGAAGAACGCGGGTGTTCCGTCGATTACGGACTGGAGTTTGTAGGTCGGTGTGGTCGGAGTTGTCCACGTGAACTGTCCTCCTGTCACATCGCAGTCTCCTTCGGAAATGGAACGGATTTGGATGTCCACAAGTTCGCCACGGTTGCCGTTGTCAGGTTGTGGTGTGCCGTTGTTATCCTTCACTTTGAAACCGATGTTCGATTTATCAACCGTGATGGCACTCAGTGCGTGGTCGAAGGTGATGGGGGTGAGAGCATCGCCGTCGCCCTCTTGCCAGTATTTCTTTTGGTGAGCCACCAGCAGGTCTTCGTTGTAGGGGTTGGTGTAGCTGAACGTGACGTGTTCGTAATCGTTGGCGTCCACGGTGAAGTTGGTAGGATTGCCTTTGTACTCCCAGAAGTAGTGGTACACTTGCTGACGCCAATTTGGTTGCGGTGATATAGTCCAATTGGAACCGTCGCAAGTCACGGTGGCGCCCTTGATGAAGTGCTGGTCGGCCTTGTCGGCTGCAGAAGCGCTTGGCAGGTTTTTGATTTTCGGGTCGAGGTATCCTTCCATCTTGAAGGTCTGGCCCGCCTGGTTCAAGGTGCTCGTGGTGATGATGCTGGCGCGAGTGGCGGGAGCATAGGGGGTGACGGTCTCGGTGAGCGTGAGTATTGCGTCGTCGCTGGTCACCGTAGCAAGCGTGGTGGTGGCGGCTGCTGTGCGGGTGGCGGGAGCGTTCAATTCGGTGTTGCCGATGAGAATCTTGCTGCCCGTGACAGCTTGCCCGCTGTTGGCGGTGGATTCCTCAGCTGATTCGCAAGAAGCGAACAGACCTAAGGTGGCTATGGTGGCGAGTATGATAAAATATTTCTTCATGACTTTTTCTGCGTTTGGTGGTGGTTACATTACGTCGAGGTCGCTAAAAGTGTAGGTCTCATTTACTTGCGTAAATCCTTGCACCGTCACATCATTTGATGGTGTGGGTGTAAACGGATCGTCCTTCGATCCCGAGCCTAACAGCAGTGTTGTCTTCATCGTCAGGTCGTGGAGGTGGACCGTCGGAGTGAGGTATGTTTTCTTGCCAATCATAACAAATTGCGTTTTGTGGTTATTGTTATTGCTTAGTTTCTCGTGTTTGGGGTGGGGCAGGGCTCGGTGCACGCGGGGTGCGGAAGCGGGGCCGCCACGGGGTTGTTTGTTTGTTGTGGGTGGATTAGTTGCCTGTTATCGTTACGCCTTGATGTTCTGTTTCATTCCCACTTTGATACAAAGGTACGACTTTTTTCTGAA
>JABUUA010000054.1 GCA_021443405.1 Bacteroidaceae bacterium | reverse complement strand
TTAAAACCATACGTTGCTTGTACTACAATTTCTGTCTATGTAATTCTATCAAAGAACGAGGCCCCTTCTCTTGAGAGGCGACTGCAAAGGTACAACGATTTTACGACATGACAAAATGTTTTCCTAAAAAAATGATAAAAAAGTTAAGAGTTCGCTCATACCTTATATTATATACGCGCGCATGCGAGACAGCATGTAATGGGGTCAAGCCAAAAGAAAAAGTCCATGCTCACTATTGAGAAGGAGCATGGACGTATGGGAAGTGATATACAATCGTTATGTCGCCGTTTATCCGGCAGCACAGAGCAGCAGGATAATCAGCTGGGCGGTGAGGATGCGCAGGAACATTGTCAGCGGATATACCGTTGAATAACCCACGGCGGGTGCATCGTTACCAGCGGTTGCGTTGGCAAATGCCAAAGCTGGAGGATCGGTGGTGCTACCGGCAATCATACCCATCAGGGTGAAGTAGTTCAGCTTATAAACCTTACGAGCCACCGTGCCGACAATGAGGATGGGGATAACCGTAATCAGGAAGCCAGCCCACACATAGGTGAGACCATCGCCCGCCACCACGGTATCCACAAAGGATGCACCGGCCTTGATACCCACGCTTGCAAGGAAGAGCACCAAGCCAATCTCGCGCAGCATCAAGTTGGCACTCGTGGTGGTATAGGCCACCAGTTTGGCTTTGTAACCAAAACGGCCGATGAGGATGGCAATAATCAACGGACCGCCCGCCAAGCCCAGTTTTACGGGAGTAGGCACGCCGGGAATGGCAATAGGCAGCGAGCCGAAGATGATACCCACGACAATACCGATGAAGATGGTGGAAAGATTAGGATGGTCGAGGCTCTTCATAGAGTTACCCATCATGGCAGCCACGCGATCAACGGCGTCTTCGGGGCCTACCACCACAATCTTATCGCCCACCTGCATGCGCAAATTGCGGTCGGCATAGAGGTTCATGCCACCACGACGGATGCGCGTCACGGTCACGCCATACACGGAACTGAAGTGCAACGAACCGAAGGTCTTGCCATTCATCGTGGGCTGTGTGACCAGAATATGCTTGCTTACGAGCGGCGTATCCTGCTCCTCCCACTCCACTTTGCACTCAGGACCGATGAAAGCCCGGATAGCTTCGGAATCATCCAGCGCACAGGTCAGGAACATTTTATCGCCGGCATGGATGATGGTGTCGCGGTTCGGAATAGAAACATGACCATCCTGTAGGATACGGCTGCATACGAAATCTCGGCCTAAGAACTCGCGTATCTGCAGAATGGTACGCCCACTGAGCGCCAAGTTCTTCACATCCAACGTCATGCGATGCGGGGTTGCATGGGGATTGGCAGCACGCTCCTGCTCCAACTGGTCTTGCTCTTTCTGCAGATTGACTCCGCAGATGAAGCGCAAGGCAATGGTAGCCAAGATGATACCGACCACACCGAGGGGATAGGCACAAGCATATCCGTTGGCAATAGCGGGGGCACCATCGCCGAAAATCTGTCCGCAGGCCTCCGTGGCAGCACCAAGTCCGGGAGTGTTCGTAATGGCGCCACAAAGCACGCCCACCATCATGGCCAGATTCGTGGCGTTCTCGCCCGTCATGGGTCCGGGCTTATAGAACAGTAGGAAGAAGAGGCCGATGCACAGCAGCACATTAAGCAACACGATGCTCACGGCCATCAGATTCATGCGGATACCGCCCGACTTGAGGCTCTCGAAAAAGCCAGGTCCCACCTGCAAACCAATGCAATAGACGAACAATATCAGTCCGAAATCTTGCACATACGTAAGCACGTTCGTGGTACCCGTTAGGCCGAAATGACCTGCCACAATGCCCGCGAAGAGCACGAAGGTGACACCGAGTGAAATGCCGAACACCTTAATGCGGCCCAATCCTATGCCGATACTGATGACCAGTGCATACAGCATCACGATGTGGGCTACGGAATTGGTGTCGGTGAAGAGATTGACTAACCAGTCCATAAAGTTAACATATTTAGATTTACGCACAAATTTACAACTTTTTAACGAAACGACAAGCAATCCCCACCATTTTTCTTTGTTCCCGAGGTAAGGAACTGGTACGAGCCTCATCCCGTCGCTCCGAGCCATCCACCGCACTTCACAGCACCGACACCGCAGGTCACGCCGAATCTGTGCCATTCTTTCTCATGTCTATAAGTCCAGCAGCCGCGTGGACTTCTCAGGCTTCCGATTGAGCAAGTCCCCTATCCTTCCGGCGTATGCAATGAAACATCACACGATTATTTACTGGGCAACTCCAATCGGCGTACGTGTAAAGAAAAGCGAATGATTAGCCCACTCAACAACCTCCTCCTATGCATAGACAACTCATCACCTAAGGAAATTTTATTTTTTCTTAGAAAAATCTGCTCATTCACCCAATAAAATTGTCTCATTCACCCAGAAATAAATACCTCTTCTTCTGGGCGTCTAACCCAAAGCAACCAGGCACTGATTGCCAGCCAGTTGCAAGAAAGCAGAACTTTGTAAGGAAAAATCTGCATCTTTGCTCTGCATCTACACCTCAGTCCTTGGGTAAAAAAGCGACTCGGCGCACCATGACGGCGCGCCGAGGAAAGCTATTTCAATGAATTCTTTCGTTACAGTTTGACGGACTTCTTCACGCCCTTTGACTCGTTCTGCAAGCGGTCAAGCGCCGTCACCACGTATGTGCACTTCTCTGTTCCGTGGTTATAGGGCAGTTGGTAGAAGGTGTCAGAGGTAACGGCAATGATGTGACTGGGGTCATCGAGGCGTACTTTCTCGCCCTTCGCAAAGCGATAAATCACATAGTGACGCGCCACGTCCATCTCTTTTTTCGCCTTGGGGGCAGTCCAGAGCAGCATGTAACCGTGTGCCGTCCACACCGTCTTCACCTTGCGAGGGTTGCCCGGAGCCTTCTTGTCGAGCCACGGCATGAGCGGTTGCAAGGCAGGATATTTATGGTATTCGTTGCGCAGCACAGTGGTGTAATTCTGCAAGTTATCCACACACGCCTTGGCATACCACTGGCAAGAGCCTTGGATGCCAGGGAGGCTGCGCTGGAGATTATACTTCTGGAACACCTGATGCGAATTAGAGTTGGTGGTGTCGGCATACTTCACCGTGCGCTCAATGTCCTGCCCGATAATGAGTGGCCGCTCCGCAGCATGAGCGCTCCACCAGCGAATGAGTTCGTCGTAGTCGGCGGCCTTGTTGCCTATCTCCCAATACAGCTGCGGGATGTTGTAATCCACCCACCCATTGCGAACCCACAGCAGTATGTCTGCATACAAGTCGTCATAATTCTGCAGACCGTTCGTGTTCGAGCCGCTGGAGTCTGTTTTCTGGTTGCGATAAATGCCAAACGGAGATACACCGAACTTCACCCAAGGCTTCACCGCATGAATGGTGCGGTAGAGTTGCTCAATGAAGCTGTTCACATTCTGTCGGCGCCAGTCGTTACGGTTCATGCCATTGCCGTAGCGTTGATAGCTGACATCGTCGGGAATCACCAAACCCGCTACGGGATAGGGATAGAAATAGTCGTCGATGTGCAGACCGTCCACGTCGTAACGCTCGACGATATCCTTGGCGACCTGGCAGATATAGTTGCGATTCTCGGGGAAGCCAGGGTCGAAAATCCACAAACCGTCATATTCAAAGAAGCGCTCGGGATGCTGCAAATAATAGTTGCTGGTCAGTTGCGGCGTCCCCTTCGTTTTGGCACGGAACGGATTGATCCAGGCATGCAGCTCCATATTACGGCGATGACACTCTGCCACCATCCAAGCCAGAGGGTCCCAGTAAGGCTCAGGAACGTTGCCCTGCTTTCCCGTGAGGTAGCGGCTCCACGGTTCCAACATGCTTGGGTACAGCGCATCGCCCTCGGCACGCACTTGGAAAAGGATGGTGTTGATGCCCGTGCGTTGTAGTTCGTCGAGCTGGAAACTGAGGGTTTGTTGCATGCGATCGCGCCCCATTCCGTTCCATTGATTGTTGACACACTGTATCCAAGCGCCGCGGAATTCGCGCTTGGGTTGAGGAATTTGGGCAGGCGCAACAGTTGTAAGGCCCCAAAGGAAGGCCACGAGCAAATAACAATATTTCTTCATATCACTATCAGTATGTAGCGCACAAAAGTACAAAAAATCTGTGATATGAGGAAACTTTTCTGTATCTTTGCGCTCATATTTGTTGTTTGTGACAATGAAAGACAGCATTAAGATAAAGGGAGCGAGGGTTAACAACCTGCAGAATATCGACCTGGAGATACCGCGAGACAAACTAGTGGTCATTACCGGATTGAGCGGTAGCGGCAAGTCGTCGCTCGCCTTTGACACTCTTTATGCTGAAGGGCAACGCCGTTATGTGGAAAGCCTGAGCGCCTACGCCCGGCAGTTTCTCGGTCGCATGAGCAAGCCCGAATGCGACTACATCAAAGGCATTCCGCCCGCCATCGCCATCGAGCAAAAGGTGACGAGTCGCAATCCGCGCTCCACCGTGGGCACCAGCACGGAAATCTACGAGTATCTTCGCCTCCTGTTTGCGCGCGTCGGCCGCACCATTTCGCCCATAAGCGGGCAGGAAGTGAAGAAACACACGACGGAGGACGTGGTTCGCTGCATGCTGACGTACAGCCCGGGAACGCGGTTCGTCGTGCTCGCTCCCCTGCATATCCTGAACGGACGGTCGATGGAAAAACAACTCGAAATGCAGATGAAAGCCGGTTTTGCGCGCATCGAGGTGAACGGCGAGATTCTGCGTATCGACGACTATCTGGCAGCGCCCAGCAAAACTACGCAAGGCTCCATCTTTCTGGTCATCGACCGCATGACCGTGGGCACCGACCGGGAGACACTCTCCCGACTGACCGACTCTGCCGAGACAGCCTTCTACGAAGGAAGGGGCGAGATGATGCTGCGGTTCTACCCCGCGGGCATACTGCATCCCTTCAGCACTTGCTTTGAGGCGGACGGAATGACGTTCGAGGAGCCCACCGACAACCTTTTCTCCTTCAACTCGCCCATGGGAGCCTGTCCCGACTGCGAGGGCTTCGGCCGCGTGATTGGGATTGACGAGCAGGTGGTCATTCCGAACTCGATGCTTTCGGTCAACGACGGCGCTGTGGTGTGCTGGCGAGGCGAGAAGATGGGGGAATGGAAACAATGGTTTATCTACGAGAACAGCGAACGCGGCTTCCCCATTTTCAAGCCTTATTTCCAGTTAACACAGGAAGAGAAAGACTGGCTCTGGCACGGCACACTGCCGAAATCGGTCCCTGCCGCCAAGCGCCGATTGAGCGCCGACGAGCAGGAATGGGGCCCGGTTTGCATCGATGCGTTCTTCAAGATGCTGGAAGCCGGACAATACAAGATACAAAACCGCGTGATGCTGGCGCGCTACCGTGGCAAGACCACCTGCCCCAAGTGTCACGGGACTCGGCTCAAAGCCGAAGCCACATACGTGAAGATTGACGGGCGCAGCATTGCGGACCTCGTGGACCTCCCCATCAATGAACTGCAACGCTGGTTTGACCACCTACAGCTGACGGAGCATGAACTGCAAGTCGCCCAACGCATCCTGACGGAAATCACAAACCGACTGCAATTTCTTGTGGACGTAGGCCTTGGTTATCTTACGCTCAATCGCCTCTCCAACACGCTCTCGGGTGGTGAGAGCCAGCGCATCAATCTGGCCACATCCTTAGGTTCCAGCCTCGTCGGTAGCCTCTATATCCTCGATGAGCCCAGCATCGGGCTGCATAGTCGCGACACGCAACGTCTGCTCACCGTGCTGAAACAACTGCGCGACCTGGGCAATACGGTCGTCGTGGTGGAACACGACGAGGACATCATGCGCGAAGCCGATTGGATTATCGACATGGGACCTGCCGCGGGCAGGCTGGGCGGACAAATCGTATGGCAGGGCGACCCGAAGCATCTGCCGGAACAAAGCGAGAAACAGTCCTACACCCTCGATTATCTGGCGGGGCGCGAACAGATTCCGATGCCCGCCACGCGAAGGACGTGGAACCAGTTCATCACCATTCGCGGGGCTCGTGCGAACAATCTGCGGGGCATCGACGTGCGCATCCCGCTCAATGCCATGACCTGCGTGACCGGCGTGAGCGGAAGCGGAAAATCCAGTCTGGTACGCGACATCTTCTATTTAGGCATGAAGCGCGCCTTGGATCAGGTGGCCGACCGTCCCGGCGAGTTTTTCGCATTGGAGGGCGACATCCAGTCGGTCCACGCCATAGAATTCATCGACCAGAACCCGATAGGACGCAGCACTCGCAGTAATCCCGTAACCTACGTGAAGGCGTGGGACGAAATCCGCAAACTGATGGCGGAACAGCCCTTGGCCAAGCAGATGGGATACACGACCGGATTCTTCAGCTTCAACACCGATGGAGGACGGTGCGAGGAGTGCAAGGGCGAGGGTACGGTGACCGTGGAGATGCAGTTCATGGCCGATTTGGTACTCGAGTGCGAGACATGTCACGGAAAGCGTTTCAAGAACGACTTGCTGGAGGTTTGCTTCCATGACAAGAATGTATTTGACATGCTGAATATGACGGTTAACCAGGCCATCGAATTCTTCGCAGAGCACAAGCAGAAGCGAATCGTCGCACGACTGAAACCGTTGCAGGACGTGGGACTGGGGTACATAAAACTGGGACAGTCGTCCAGCACGCTGTCCGGCGGAGAAAATCAGCGCGTGAAACTGGCCTACTATCTCAGTATGGAGAAACAGTCGCCCACGGTGTTTATCTTCGACGAACCCACAACTGGACTTCATTTCCACGACATAAAGAAACTGCTGGAGGCGTTCGACGCTTTGATTGCGCACGGGCATACCGTGGTGATTATCGAGCATAACCTGGATGTGGTGAAGTGCGCCGATTATGTCATCGACCTCGGTCCCGAGGGGGGCGACAAAGGTGGTAACCTGATGGTGGCCGGCACGCCTGAACAAGTGGCAGTGTGCGACGAGAGTCACACGGGGCGCTGTCTGAGAGAGAAATTAAAGGTGTAGTATGGAGGCTGTCGTTGACCGTTGCAATAGATTATGGAGACATTGATAGGGAAAAACATAGAGGAGCTGAAGGAAGTGGCGGCTGCCGTCGGACTGCCAGGCTTTGCGGCCAAGCAAATGGCGCAATGGCTTTACCGCCATCACGTGCGTTCTTTCGATGAAATGACCAATCTTTCACGGAAGGGGCGCGAGGCACTTGCCGAACGGTACCACATCGGTTGCAGCCTGCCTGTCGACTGCCAGCGTTCGGTCGACGGAACCATCAAGTATCTCTACCGCACTGAAAAGGGTGGCTATGTCGAGACCGTCTACATCCCGGACGGGGACAGAGCGACGCTGTGCGTCTCCTCACAAGTAGGATGTAAGATGGGGTGCAAGTTCTGCATGACGGGCCGGCAAGGCTTCGAAGGCACGTTGTCGGCCGCCGACATCATGAATCAAATCTATTCGCTGCCCGAACGGGACACGCTCACTAACATCGTGTTTATGGGTCAAGGAGAGTCCTTTGACAATTTGGACAACGTGTTACGTGTCACACAGCTATTGACGGCCGACTACAGTTATGCCTGGAGTCCCAAGCGCATCACGGTGAGCACCGTCGGCCTGCGCAAAGGCATGGCGCGCTTTTTAGCCGAGAGCGACTGCAATCTCGCCGTGTCGCTCCACAATCCTTTCTCCGAGGAGCGCGCTGCCATGATGCCGGCCGAGCACTCTTTTTCCCTGAAAGAGTTCTTGCCTCTGTTAGCCAAGCACGACTGGTCGCACCAACGTCGCCTGTCGTTTGAGTACATAGTGTTCGGCGGCCTTAACGATACAAAGGCGCATGCCGACGAGCTAATCAGGCTGCTGGCACCGATGGAATGCCGTGTCAATCTGATTCGGTTCCATGCCATTCCCGACACGCCTTTCCAAGGCGCCCCGGAAGAAACGATGCTCTGGATGCGCGACTACCTTTCTCATCACGGGGTAACCACCACGATTCGAGCCAGTCGTGGACAAGATATTTATGCGGCGTGCGGCCTGCTGACCACCGCCAAACAAAAAGAAGAACAACTATGAAGTATTTTGTTGCATTAGTCCTGGTCGTGTTGCTGACAGGATGTAAAGAAGGAAAACTCATGGTGCCGCAGGCCAGCGGACGCCCCTATGAGGTGCTCGTGGTTATGGACACGGAGTTATGGGAGGCGCCCACGGGACGGGCGTTGTTCAACGTCTTAGACACCGACATCCCCGGACTACCGCAACCCGAGCGGTCGTTCCACATCTCGCAATGCCCTCCTAAGAGCATGAATCGCACCCTCAATATCTTCCGCAACATTATCCGTGTGAACATCGACCCCACACAATACACTGTTGTAAAGATGAAATTCATCCGCAACGAGTATGCGGAAGGACAAATTATTCTGAACATCAACGCCCCGTCAAACGAGTCGTTCGCCGAGTACGTCACGGAACACAGTCAGGATATTGTGGATTTCTTCACCAAGACAGAAATAAACCGACTGTGCAAAGACCTGAAGGTTAAGCATAGCACAATGGCCTATGAGCATATAAAAGACATCTTCGATTGCGAGTTCCATGCGCCTCAAGAGCTAAAGAACTATAAGAAAGGTAAGGATTTCATCTGGCTTAGCAACAACACGGCTGGCGGCATGGTGAATATATGCATCTATTCGTATCCGTACGAAGGCCCAGACATCTTCAACAAACGATACCTCTTGCACAAACGTGATTCCGTGATGCAGCAGAACATTCCTGGGTCGGAACCCGATATGTTCATGGCGACCGACACCCTGTTTACCAGCGTGACGCCCATCGTGGTTCATGGGGCTTACGCTATGGAGATACGCGGTCTGTGGTATATGCGGAACGATGCCATGGGCGGTCCTTTTATTAGTCACGCGCGCGTGAACACGCAGAACAATCGGGTGGTTGTCGCAGAAGGATTTGTGTTTGCACCCGAAAAAATGAAGCGCGGCTTCATCCGTCGGCTCGAAGGAGCACTGTACACATTAATGTTGCCCGCTGAACAGACTGATGAGTCGGAAAGGGAGACCGAAACAACGGAAGATACCATCACAAGTAAGAAACAAGACTAACACACATACAGATTATGGAAAAACTTCTTATAGGTATCACGCAAGGCGATACCAACAGCGTTAATTTCGAGATTATCTTCAAGGCATTCTCTGACCCTACCTTGTTTGAATTATGCACACCCGTCCTTTACGCCAATCCTCGTTTGGTAACTTACCATCGCAAGGCGTGCAATGCAACAATCAATTTCTCCACGATAAGGAGCATCAGCGAAGCGCGTGAAGACCGTCTGAATGTTATGGTTTGCGACGACGAGGAAGTGCCTGTCGAACTGGGACAAGGCACGGAAGTGTCGGGTCGGCAAGCCAAACTTGCACTGGACGCAGCGTTACGAGATTGTCTCGCGGGAGAACTCCATGCTTTGGTTGCCATGCCATTAAACGAACATGTCATACCGTCCTTCCCTGGGTTAAGCCAGTATCTGTGGAAAAGCACCACAGCGAATAGCTCTAAAGAAGTGAACATCACACTCAGTGGTTCGCTACGCGTAGCACTTCTTACGTCCCATCTACCCCTATCACAAGTCGCCAGTGGTATTACCAAAGAAGCAATCGTGACGACAGTGACCGCCTTGCAACAGTCATTGCGCCGCGACTTTGGCGTGACCGAACCTCGCGTAGCCGTCTTGTCGCTTAACCCGCATGCCGGTGATGGCGGGGAAATTGGTACAGAAGAGCAGCACATCATCATTCCCGCAATTCAGGAAGTGAGCGAGCACAGCGTACACGCCTATGGACCGTATGCGGTTGACGAGTTCTTTGCAAAAAATCTCTACAGCCATTTCGACGCCGTGTTGGCCATGTATCACGACCAAGTCATGGCAGCGGCCCAGACCCTTTCCAATGAGGTCGGCACCATGTATGTAGGCGGATTGCCTTTTGTTTTCACAACTCCGAAGCATGGTTTGCAATATGCACTGGCTGGAAAGAATGAATCCGACCCAGCGCCTCTGCTACAGGCCCTTTATGCGGCGATTGACATATCGCGCAGTCGAGAGTTCTATGATGAGTCACACGCATCCCCTTTAGGCAAGCTCTATTACGAACGACGTGAGGACGACCGTCGATCGACGCGCACAAACGACCGTCCCGCCGGCGAGAGGACTCAAAAAGATTCTCCTGAATAAGTTTTTTCGATAAACGCTTGCGTAACTAAAAAACATTGCGTACCTTTGCAACGCCTTTGAATAAAAGAGCCACTCACACGAGCGTATGGAGAGATGGCAGAGTGGTCGATTGCACCGGTCTTGAAAACCGGCGTACTGAGAGGTACCGGGGGTTCGAATCCCTCTCTCTCCGCTTCGATGGCTAAAGTGCTGATTATCAACATTTTAGCCATTTTTCTTTGCTTATGTTTTTCCGCATCATTTTTCGCC
>JABUUA010000053.1:10763-15319 GCA_021443405.1 Bacteroidaceae bacterium | reverse complement strand
AGAGCTGCGGGTCGATGTCGCCGCCGATGCTCACATAGCCGGGATATTCCTTGGCGTAGTAAGGCTTCAGGTCGTCGATGAAGTAATCGCAAATCTGCCCGAGGTCTAACATCGGATAGGTGGCCTCGCTCTGAAGCTTAGTCAGCACTGGCTCCGTCACCAAAGGCACACGGCCATAAACCTTCGCAAGTTGCAGATACGTCCACGCGCGGATGCTGTGAACCTGAGCGATTTCTGCCTCGAAATACTTTTCGTTGCGATTCACATTACCGGCCGTCGAGTCGGCACGTTCCAGGAAGAAATTGCAGTTGTTGATAATCGCATAATAGTCGCGGGGATTGTTGTAGCGATTGTCGTCGCCCACGTTAAACTCCGCGATGTCCTTCAAATCGATGGTGGCATTGGAACGCGTCACCACCAAATCGCCACGCAACTCACCAAACAGATTCGTGCGAACAGCGATTGCCTGCAATTTGTTCAGAATACCCATCACCGAGGTGGCAGTATCCGCAGGATTGTACAACACGCGACCGTCACTGTAAATCACATAGTCATTTCCCTTGTCGAGCATGTCGTCGCACGAGGTAGTCAGAAGACCGCCGACGCCAACAAGTGACAAAGACAATATAATAGTTTTCAGTTTCATAATTTCTCAGAATTAGAGGTTAATCTTCACACCGACATGGAAACTACGTCCTTGGGCAAGCAGACCGCGGTCAATGCCTTGCATCAGCACGCTGTTACCCATCGAGAACTCTGGGTCAGCGCCCAAGTAGTTGGTCAACGTAAACAGATTGTTGGCCTGTCCCCAAACACTGATTCCCTGGATATACGTGTTGCTGATGGGGAGTTTGTAGCTCAGGGTCACAGTCTTGAGGCGAAGATAGCTGGCATCTTCAATCCAGCGGTCGCTGAAGCGGGCATTGCCCATCGGGTCGCCGTAAGTTGCCTTCGGAACATTGGTCACCTGACCTTCATTGGTCCATCGGTTGAGGAGCGAAGTTGTCTGGTTCATGAAGCGACTACCGCTCTCCAACTGCTGACGAACATAGTTATAAACCTCGCCGCCCAAGCTATAATTGAAGTTGACGTCCAACGACAGGTTCTTCCAACTTACATTGGTGAACAGATTGCCATACAGGTCAGGTGTGGCGTCGCCGATAATCGTTCGGTCGTCGTCATCAATACAGCCGTCGCCGTTCTGGTCTACAAAAATCATATCGCCCGCGCCGAAGTAGGTCTTCTTGCCCGTGTCGTCGATGATATATTTGCCGGCAGCGGCAGCCTGCTCGGTCGTGGCGTAAACGCCCTCTGTGCTCCAGCCATAGAAACTATTGACGGGAGAACCAATCTGGCTGCGGACAGTGCCGCCCAGCACCTGGGTGTCGAGACTTGTGGCGTTGTCGGGAAGAGCAGTCAGCGTGTTTACATAACGGCCGAGACTTGCGCCTACACTCCAGTTCCAATCCTTGCGTGAGAGCAAATGACCCGTGGCCGTCACGTCGAAGCCCTGATTCTTGAGGCTGCCGCCGTTGCTCCAGTTGTATTGCAAGCCACTGACAAAACCAATCTCCTGCAACGTGAGCAGGTTGTCGGTCCAAGAGTGGAAGTAGTTGAAACGAACGCCCAGACGATTGTGCAGCGCATTCAGCTCGAAGCCGGCATTGAAACGCTTGGTGGTCTCCCACTGCAACTCCGTGTTACCGATATTGCCCAAGGTCAGACCAGCGACCTTGTCGAGGAACAACGAGCTGACGAAGTAACTGCGACTTGCGTCATAAACCATGTTGTCGTTACCGCTCATGCCATAGCCCGCGGTCAGTTTCAAGTAGTTGATGCCTTTCAAGCCAAACCACTTTTCGTTGCTCATCACCCATCCGGCCTGCAAACTGGGGAACACACCCCAAACAACACCGGCGCACTTGAAACCGCTCTTCGAATCACGGCCGAACTGTGAGTTGGTCTCCACGGCCAAATCGCCTTGCAGATAGTAACGGTTGGCGTAGTTATACTGCGCTTGAGCATACCAACTGATGTCGGCCCAGTTCTCATTCGTTCCGCTGGCCGTCTTCACTTCCGTATTGTCAAGGAAGGGGGTCTTGTCGTTACCCGTGTTGTAACCATGCTGGGTGCTGAGCGAATAACTCTCGTTGATGAAACGGAAGCCTCCAAGCAAATGGATGTTGTGGCCGTTGTAAGAATTCTTCCAGTCTATCTTCGTGTCGCTGTTCACCGTGTTCTGACGACCGAATTGCGAACCAATCTCATTCTGCATGGTCTCTTGCAGACTGGCGACATAGTAGCTGGGAACGCCGTTGAGAGGAACATAATACTTCTCGTTGGTGTTCACCGACGTATAGCTAAACATCGAGCTCAACGTCAGATGCTTGTTCACCTCGTAACGAGGCGTGAAGGCGATGTTAATGTAGCTGTTGTCGAAATAGTTCTTGTTCTCGGCCGTACCGTAATGGGTTATGGCGCAAGGATTAGCCAGACGATAATTCGCCGTTGAGAGTTCACGCACCTCATCCAAATAATCCTCGTCAACGATATCCAAGTGGTTACTGTTGATTTTCTGATTGGCAAAAGAATACGGGCTCAGCATAGGACTCTTGGCAAGGGCCAGGAAATTGGTGCTGGTGATACTCTTGGCGTTATATCCTTCGGGAGCGCCTATATCCTGAAGCTTGCGGGTCTGATTCGTGTAGGTTGCATCGAAGCGGACAAAGAAATTCTTGGTGATGCTGATGTCCGTATTGAAACGAATGTTCAGTCTGTTCAGATTCTGCTCCTCCAACACGCTGTTGTCCTTGGTAAATCCTACCGACAACATGTAGCTGGCAACATCGCCACCACCCTGCACGCTCAAGGCATAGTTCTGCAACAGTGCTTCCTTATAAATGTGATCCGCCCAGTTTGTGTTATTGTTGTATTTGTTATACCAATAATAATTCGGGTCGGCATTGAGGAACTTAAAGTTCGACTGATTGGTGCCCGTGCTCTGAAGCAGACCTGAGGCATAGGTTTTGTATTGAGCGCCGTTCATCACAGACATCTGATTCGGAACGAGCTCCACACCCATACTTACGGTTGCATCGATGCGAGTTGCCTGAGAAGCACTGCGCTTCGTGGTAATCAGAATCACACCGTTCGCACCTTTGGAGCCATAGATGCTGGTTCCGTTCGACAACACCTCGACTTTAGCTACATCGTTGGGATTGATGTTGGTGAGGATGTCGTTATAATAACCAGTGTGAATCATCTCGCGACTGTACTGCGGGTCTATCAAGACACCGTCAATTACAATCAGGGGTTGCGAATTACTCTGCAACGAGTTCACGCCGCCAATGTTCATGTAAGAACCCACTGAAAGCGCTCCACTGCGCACATGACTGTGAACGTAAGCTCCCAACTGATTACCAATCTCGCCAGTGATATTACGTTCTGACGTATATTCCAGACTGCGCGTGTGAACAACATTGAGGATATTGTCATCTTCTTCGTAAAGAGCGCGAGCCGCCTCGCTTTGCATGACAATCGTCCCCAAGTCACCACTGGCGGGCAAACCAACACGAATCGTGTTATATCCGGGAATGGTAACCGACACGGCACTGTTGTAAAGAGGAACTTGCATTGAGAATGAACCATCTTCTTCTGTCAAGGCAGAATAGCTATTACTTGCAACGGCCTGAACAAGCACACCCGCCAAGGGAGCCTTGTCTTTTTGAGCAATGACAGTTCCTTTTATAGTGCGGGTCTCCTCTGTTTTCTTGACCTCACGAGTGCGGATGCTAACCGCAGCTACTTCTTCCGTTTCCTCTTCCGTCTGTGCATAAGAACACAAAGGCAGGGCTACGAGAAGTGAAAGGCAATATAATGAACTTCTTTTCATATTCTATTCCTTTTTTGCATTAGTGGCTTCTTGTAAAACCTTATCATTGAAAGCATCGAGATTGTCGGCCGCTGCCTTAGCCTCAGCCTCTGTCGCGAATGGAATCATGATAATCTCACCCAAACTCAACGTACGCGTGTAAATCTTCTCGCGATAGGCCTGACCACCCAGTTTGTCAATACTGCTCACCGTCAGCTTCACTTCGGGATTGTCAAGTCCAACACCGCAATAGTCATACTTCACTGCGGACTGAACCAAAATTGTGTCAATCTTCTCCGTTGAGTTCACAAACCAAGTCTCATACTTTGATTGCTTGATGATTTCCTCATAATTGGCAACTTCTCCGTTCTGAATCTTTTCGATGTGAGGATTGGTGAAATAGTTCACACTCGTAAAGTCGCCATTTGTCTTACGCACCGACTGACCAACGCGGAACCACATGGGAAGATTCTTCACATCGGGAACAGTCACCAAATAGATATTGTAATAAACATTTGAGTAGTTACCCGTAAGATTGTAATCGACACGGGTGGCTTCTGATGAAGATTTCGACGTAACAATCAAATAATTCTCGATTATTTATTTTCTTTGCAATTTTTTTCATTAGTATTTGTCCCTAGTATCAAAAATAATTCAATCGTTCAATATTTACCAGGAATAATTA
>JABUUA010000053.1:0-10663 GCA_021443405.1 Bacteroidaceae bacterium | reverse complement strand
AACCATTTACATTCCTGCATTTCCATATCTGCCAGCAAGTCGCCGGTATTATAGAGAACATTCCTACGGGGCCAATGCTGCTGGCGCTCATAATACATCGTGTTGCAGAGAGAGTCCTTAGGATTCTTGTTGTACTTCGACGACTCACTCGTGTTGAAAAAGCACGACTGCAGGAGTACATTCTTGCAATAGTTCTCTGCCGACGAAAGGTCATTGGACTGAGGCAATGTCTCAGGGTCGGGAGAATAATAACGATAGTACTCACGAATCTTCTCGTACTTCGCCTTCCAAACTTCATTCGTGGGAACAATCACCGTGTAATTACTATCCTCACGAGAAATCTGCGCATCCAGACGCGACAAGAAATTGTTATGGAGATAAGTTACGGAATCGAGATACACCGTCTTACCATCCACTACACCACCCGGCACAGAAGCCGTTTCGTCCAGTTCATACTCATCATACGTCCGAATATATGCCAGAACACTATCCAGTCCCGCAGTCTGCTCGATATATTCTCTCACATTAGGGAAGAAATTCTGCATATACGCCGTCTTATAGATGATACCGTTGTTGCAGGTAATCATCTCGTTGAACGGATTGGTATTCAAAGAACCACTGCTGGCGCTTGTGCCAATAAGATGCATGTACTTGTCGTTCATCATGCGGACCGTGTCATTCGTCACGCTGCTGATTGGACGCGAATACATGGCCGTATGATTATACAAGAACTGCGTGATGGCCTTGTTATCCTCCTGTTTGAAGCCAGCTTCTTTCTGAGCATTATAGACGGCAATGACGCTGTCGGCCTGAGCGGCGGAAAAATTGATGGGCGCCCAAATGGTGAACTGCTGCGAAGAATTCAGCATATCGCCAGCCCCAATTGCAACAAGAGTCTTATAGAAGTTGGCCAAATCTGGGTCAGCAGATAGATTCTGCAACAGACTTGGCTGGTCAGCCATGCCGCCCTCGGTCACATCGTAATGTTCGCCCCAGGTGTCGGCACACGAAGACCACAACAGGGGGGATGCAAAGAGCATCCCTGCTGCTATGAGTTTTATGGTTTTAGAAATTTTCATGTAAGTTGTCTTTATCAATTATTAATTACCTTTCGAGAAATTACCAATCGTCTTCGGCCTTACCCTCACCTTCGACGCCATATACGCTCTTCGGCACGAGTTCAAGGTAGTCAACCATGGCAACAACATCACCCACAGCCCATACGGACTTGATGCGGATGGTATGTTGCACGTTCTCATCAAGGTACTTGGTTGCAATTACATAACGCAACGTATTATCATGGGTACTAAAGCGAAGGTGAGAAGCATTTGTTCCATCCTTGATACCAGTAGCACCAAAGTTGAAGATACTGCGAGGACCATGATACCAACCTAAGTTATGCATGTTCTTCTTAGCTGCCTCCATCTCGTCCTTTGAATAATTATTATTTTCAAGGTCGAACCAACCTGTACGTGCAGAAGAATTACCGTCACGCATATCGAAAGGAATTCCTTCGGGAACACCATCGACATAGAACTGACAAATACCACGAGACGCCATCAAGCAGAAACCAAGACGAATCTGATAAGTGCCACTGGGAACACTGGGAAGGTTGAACGTAAAGTCGTATGACTGACCTGCGAGATTGAACTCATCGCCCTCGTAACTCCAGTAGGTGTTACGGCATCCCTGATACAGGAAAATACCGTCGTCGTTGACCTTTACATTTTCCAGATATCCCTTGGGGAACCAATAGCAAGGAGCCTTGGGATAAGGGATGTTGGTTGCGTCGCCGCCTTCTGTTTGGTCGCTACGCATGGCGTCGCCCTTATTACTATTATTAGCACATTCGGGGAAAAGGTCATAGAGGTCGAAACGCAGACGCGTGTTGAACACGTCACGTTTAGTGATTTCTCCGAAGTCGGCCAAGCCGTCCGTCGTGAAGTAATAACCGTTCGTTCCGTTGTTATCGTAGTCACCTTCGATATTCTTATCCACATGGATACCAGAGATATCGCGATAGCCACGACTGAAATCGCCACGGTTGAGGCAAACTATTCCGCGGGTCTCTCCAGTACCGAGGTAACGGCTCACTGTCAGGCGCTCAATCTTCATGGTCGATAAGGGCATCGACGTCGGATACCACTCGGTGGGGTTCACATAAGAGGTCTCGATAGTACAGATAGTGGTCATGTGCTCATAGCTCATCTTGCGTGGCATCATGTTGTAAGCAATCAACTTACGCAAGGGGCTTGCTTCCGACTTTAAGAAATCAGCTTGATTGGGGTCGGTCACATCGACATCGGGACCGCCATATATCTCACGGCCGTAATCGTAGAGTCCCTGCATGTTGGTAATTCCATAGCGATTTGCCAACACTTTGTCGGGACAAGCAAAGACCGTATAACCGTATTTCTTCTTTAACGGAACATTGCAATAATCCCACTGGGCGCCGGAGTAAACAAGTTTATCCTCGAAGAGTTCCGGATTCCATGAATAATCTTCCACGTGATTGCGAATCTCGTCAGCCAAGCCGGTGACCTCCATTGCATCATTGAACAATGTAATGTTGGGGTTCTCACCCATCAAGTCAGCAACGGTGGCGCTTGAACTTGACAAAACGGCGTCGAGCGAGTGAACAATACCATTCTGCACAGAGTCGTTGGACTGCTTCATAATCATGAGCGCAGTGCGATTGACGAACAACGAAGCTTCGTTGCCGCCCTCATCATCCGTGACGATAGTATCTTTCAAAGCCAAGTCGCGGTCGTTCATGTTGACATAACCTATCGAACTTCTGCCCAACAAATCGTTGGTCGTGTAAACCACGCCATTGAACATGTGGGTGCGAGCAATCGTGTCACACACATCGTAGGGGATGTCTGACACAGATACGTATCCGTTGTCCGACAAATACTTATTTACAGCCTCATTCGTCGGCGCGAAACAGGTGAATTGTCCATAGCATGAAACGAGGTCCATGATATCAACGCCTCGCGTGCTGTTAGCCGACCGCTTCACAATCTCGGCAAAAGCGCTGTAGTCCTCGTGACTCTGCAGATAGTCACTCAAATACTCGCCCGTGAACGTATAATAGCTTTCCTCGTGCATGGAGTCGTTACACGAAGTAACGGCCGTACCGGTCAGCGCTACAATTCCCAGAACGAGCAGGGGATAAATATTCTTAATCAGTTTCATAAATTACTATTTTTTGATACTTGACTCATAGCCCTTATCCTCGTCACCACTTCCGTAGAAGCTCTTCTGGGTAAGATAAGGATTATTGATAACTTCTTGCTTATTGTAGGGCCAATAGAGTGATTCGGGGTTCACAAAGAGTGCGGTAGATGTGGACTTGCCGCTACCCTTGGCGGGAACCTTGCTCTTGATGTAGTCCGGCGCACCGCCATTGTCACGGCAACGACGGAGTAAGTCGAACCAGCGCTTGCCTTCGAACATCAGCTCGCGACGACGCTCCGTCATCACCAACTCCATCAAGGCGTCCTTGGTGCTATAGTCGCGCATACGCAGCTCATAGGAAGAAGAGTACAGGTTATTCACCATGATGCTACGGCGATTGACGGCCCAAATCAGGTAGAAAGCACGAGCGAGATTATCGTCATACTTGTTTACCTTTGTGCCATCGTCCTGGGTGACTTCGATGTTCATCGTCTCGCCGCCCAACTGGATGAGCGCTTCTGCCTGCATGAGCATGACGTCGGTCAAACGATAGATTATCCAGTTGCGGTCAGGCGCTTCGTGATAACTATTCGAGGCGAGATAACGTCCTTCAGTAAGATACACGCTACTGCTGATGGCCGTGTACTTGTTGGAATAGCCCGAGGTATATTCCTTCTTCTCTGCACCCGGGTTGTAAATATCCGTAAAGTAACGCACATCCATGCTGGTGGTATAGAGGGCATTCTGATTGGCGTCGGGATAATAGACGATATTCTCGTCAGCAGCCAAAACGCCTTGTCCTTTACTACCATTAATGTCCATGTGGTTGCCATAGAGATTATAGACGCTACTGTTGCCCAAATACTTAGAGCCATTCGAGCCATTGTTCAGGAAACTGAGTTCAAAGATGCTCTCAAAACTGCACATCTTTTCTCCGAAAATGGCATCGAAGTTATTGCCGAACGTGCTGCCCGAGAAACAAGGATACAGGGGGAAGCCCTTGCTGTAGGTGTCCTGCGCATGCTGGAACAAAGCGACGCCTCCGTTGCCTTGGTTGAGATTGCTCGAATAATCCTCGATGTACTTCTGCATCTTGGCGTCGATAACGCGCTGGGCATAATCCACAGCCTTAGCATAATCGCCGTTCCACAAGCACAAATCCGTCAGCAGTGCATAGATGGCATTCTGGGTAATGCGGTTGCAGTCAGGATTGTAGTCGCGGCTGTTATCTTTAGGATAAGCCTTCAGAGCGTCATTGACGTGGTCCTCCAAGTCAGCAATCAGCACGGGAACAATGGAATCGCCTTTCGCGGGGGCGAAATACTCCACGTCCAACTCCGACTGCTTAGCCTTGAAACTGAAGGGAACATCCTTAAAGGCACGGATGAGGTAGAAATAACACAAGTCACGAATGCAAGCCATTTCTGCCTGGGTGGCCTTCAGGTCACTTTCCGTATAGACGGGGTCTTTCTCACTTACCTCGGGAGCTCGCTCAATGATGATGTTACATTGATTGATAATCGAGTAGAACTGAGACCAGTCGGTATAGGCGTTTGTGGGCAGAAGGTTCTCGGTCAGCACGCGGTAAATGGTCGTGTTGCGCGAAGCATCGAGTCCTTCCGTAATATTGTCGCTGCGCGTCTCTCCCCACATGATGCAGCGGTCGACGAAGCTGCCGCTCTGCATGGAAACATAGACACCGGCGACCATCTGGTCGATATCCGTTTTTTCATTCCAGAAGTTGTCTTCCGAGACGAATGTCTTGGGCTCGATGAACAAGAAGTCGCCACATCCGGTAAGGCCCAGGGCGCTTGCTCCAAGAAGCACAAGAGACAGGATTTTATTTATTTTATTCATATCGTAAATGTCTCGTTAATGTTAGAACTCAATGGTTGCACTGAAGGTCCACTGCTTACTACGGGGCGTCTGACCGCTGCTCGTTGCCACGCCGTAACCTCCGTAACCTACTTCGGGGTCGAGACCCGTGAACTTGGTAAGGCAGAAGAGATTGTTGGCAGAAGCATTGAGGCGGAGAGCATTCATGTGCCACTTCTTCACCAGTTTGCTGTCGAAGGTGTAACTCAACTGCAGATAGTTGAGACGCAGAAAACTTGCATCTTCAATGTAGCGGTCGCTCAGCAAGGCATTGAAACTGCGGCCTTCCGAACCGTTCAAAGCACGAGGAATGGTCGTCAAGTCACCCTCCTTACGCCAGCGATAGTTCACAGCCTGGCTTTGGTTGTAGGTGTTGTCCATGCGCTCCATGTCGAGACGACTGGCGTTGAATACGTCGATGTTCACGCGATAGTTGAACTGAGAGCTCAGTCGCCAGTGACCATAACGAAGCGTGATACCGAAACCACCGGTCAGCTTGGGCAGCGAGTTACCCAGATACATAATATCGAGATTGTTGATTTGTCCGTCGTGGTTCACGTCTTCGTAGATGACGTCACCGCCGTTGAACTTACTCTCGCTGGCGCCTTCCTTATAATAATACTGCATCTGCAGGGGTTCGCCCTTTTCGTTGTAGATGACCTGACCGTCGGCATTGAGAGCGATGGGATAGGTCATGCCGTTGTCGATGTTCTGTTGCAACTGCGCCCTACCCTCTTCGGTCTTGGCCATACGCACGGCGGTGTTGTAGTTGTACTGATAAACACCCTTCCAGCGGAAACCGTAGATAGAGCCAAAGGGATTATCAATCTGCACACGCTGCAAGGTTTGTGCGTTGCCCATGATGTCGGGGTCGGAGTTCAAACCCTCGAGAATCGTGGGGTCCATCGAGGTAATGACGTTGCCGTTGTTGGCGAAGTTGACATAAACGTCCATACCGAACTTGCCCTTCTTGATAAGATTGTTGGTGTTGATGTTGAACTCCCAACCATAGTTGCGCATGCTGCCGATGTTCTTGACGGCCAGCGAAGAATAGCCATTGGAAGAAGGAATTCCGGCGCCGCCCATCAACATGTCGGTGGTTGTGCGCGAATACAGTTCCAGCGCCATATTGAGTCGGCCGTCCCACATACCGTAGTCAACACCGAGGTTGTATGAAGAAATGTGCTCGGGGCCCATGTTCACGAGCTTCAAGCCGCTGGCATTCATACTTACTTGGTCGAGGTAGGTCATGCCGGTCGCATATTTGTTCATGTAAAGATAATCGCTGCTGGGGGCGTTACCGGCATAACCCCATGCGGGACGAATGGCGAGCATGGTGATTTTCGCCTTCTCGCGAACGGCTTGCATCCAAGGTTCGTCGATAAGAATCCACTTAGCATTCAGCGCGTAACTGCCCGACCAACGTTTGCTGGGACCGAACTTGGTGGTTCCGTCGAAGCGGACTGTACCGCCGATGACATAGCGCTGCTTGAATGAGTAGTGACCGATGTAAACCATGTTCATACCTTTCCACTGGCCGTAGCCTGAGCTCATGCCGGTAATCAGACCGCCGGCTGAAGGCGAAGTAACTCCGGAGGGAAGACGGTTGGCGTTGGTTCCAAGGCTGTTGGAACTTCCTGAGTTGAGTTCGAAGCGACCCATCATGGTCATGAAGTTGTCGGAGTTCTTGAACTTGGGCGCATAGTGCAACTCGTGCTTAGTGGTGAACGAGAGGCTCTTGGATGCCGAACTGCTGGCAGAATGGGTGTCGAGGAACAAGGCTGTGCTCAGTTCGCGGGGCGTGTCTTCGTCGCTATAGCCGTTGCTGGCGTTGATGAAGACTTCGCCATAGTAGCGCAGCTGATGTTTCGAATCGTCGAGACCGAGCAGTTTGTACTCGATGGCCAGACGAGGCTGAAGGTCAACGCTGCGCTGACGGAATTTATGCAGATAAGCATAAGCGACGGGGTTCACGAGGTTTTTCTGGTCGTTCAACTTCGTGGTTCCGCGGCCAGCGTCCTGACGCATGAAATAGAAATCGTTGCTCGGAACGCCGTTCTCATACTCGTAATAGGGCGAGAGGTTGGGCATCATGCGGTAACACTGGCCCACGAGACCCGAGCTGCGGTCGTTGTCGGTGTAGGTCAGCGAGAAGTCAGAGATAATCTTGATGCGGTCGCTCACGAAGTAGTCCAGGGCCATACGCGTAGAGAAGCGGTTGAGCTTCTGGCGAATCACGGTTCCTGTCTCGTGGTCGTAACCGGCGCCGATGCGGAACAAGGTCTTGGAGTCACCACCCGTCACCGACAAGTAGTGGTTCTGACGCAGACCGACCTGCTTGATGAGCGAGGGCCAGTCGGTGTTGTTGTCATACATATAGGCTTCGGAGAAACCTTCGTAGTCGTAGTTCAGTTCGGGGATGTCGGCGGCTGTCGGGTCGAGCTTGGGATTGAAGAAAGCCTCCTTCAGCATCATGGTGTATTGGTCGCCGTTCAGCATCTTGAGTCCTTCGGGCTGATAGGTGGCGGTCAGTTTGCCCGTGTAACTGATGCGGGCGGGACCGCGCGTACCGCGCTTGGTGGTGATTTCGATGACGCCGTTCGCGGCGCGGGTTCCCCACTTGGCGGCTGCCGACATATCTTTCAGCACTTCGATGCGCAGAATATCGTCGGTGTTGACCTTCAGCAGTTCGGCGAACTTCTCCTCCGTGGCGGTGGCGATATCGAAGTCGGTAAGGTCAACGTCGGAGTTGATGTTGCCGTTCACCACGATGAGCGGTTCGTTGGTGGTCAGCGTCGAGACGGTCGAGGCACCGCGGAGTCGCATCTGGGTTCCTGCGCCGAGGTCGCCGGAGTTGGCCACGATGTCGAGACCGGCGATACGTCCTTGCAGAGCTTCGTCGATCGAGGTGATGGCGAGTCCTTCGAATTCCTTGGCGTCCAAGGTCTGGGCGGCATAGCTGACCTCGCGTTCGGGGATGGAGAGACCGGTGGTGGTGGTCATCTTCTTACCCACTACGTCCACCTGCTTCATGGTCTTCACGTCGGCCGCCATGGTCAGCTTGTAAACGGCCTTGGTGATGGGCGCGATGGTCTGGGTCTTCATGCCGACGCAAGAAATCACGAGTTTGTTCTTCTTTCCGTCCTTCAGGTTCATGGTGAAGTTACCATTTCCGTCGGTGGTCGTAGCGTTCACCGTACGGTTTGTGCCATCGACCTCCTTAATCATCACGCCGGGAATCTCACCGAACTCGTCGCTGATAGTTCCGCTGACGCGTGTGATTTGTGCATTTGCGATGCCCGAGCTGAGCAGCGCAATCGCTACTACTATATATTTATACAATGTTTTCATCACTTCTTGCGCTTGATGGGATTAGAAGTATTTGTCGTGGGCCGGAACTCGTCCTTGTGGGCCTCCAAGATGGCCTGCACCTTGTCCCAGTCTTCCTTTTTGTAGTAAGGGTCGCTGTTGGGGACAAGCACGGCGTTGATTTTGTGAACCACGGCGTAAGACGATGAATAGATGTCGTTGACGGTTGTTCCCACCATGTTACTGCCGTCGAAATAGTATTGGCGCGTCATGATGTTGTTGCAATGCTCATCCACCACTCGCTTGTTGCCCATGTTGTCCGTCACCTGCAGTGAACCGCCGGGAGCGTAATCGACGTAGAGCTTGTAGAAGCGGTTGGTCATCGTGTCGAGGCAGGCGCTCTCGAAGGCGTCGTGGTTGTGACTATCGCCGCGCAGGAACACGGAGTTGTCCTGGATGTGATAGGTGACAAAGTTGGTGATGACGAGCTGCATCTGTGCGGCCTGTGCCACGAGATATTCCTCCTCGGTCAGTCCGCCGAAGCGTTCCTCGGCCACGGAGTCGTTGAGGTTGGCTCCGTTGAGGCAGTCGTTGATGAGGTCGATGTCGTCGCTCGAGGGAATCTGGTGACTGTCTAGCAGCGGCTGCACAGCGTCGTTGCCGGGCACATAGATGGTGTAGTGGTAATTGTTGAGCGGGGTGATGGCCCAGTCTTGCGAGACGTGCTTCAGTCCGTCGTCGGCCTTGGTGATGTTTCCGCCCTTTTCGATGAGGGTCTGGTCGATGTTGACTTCGCCGATGTCGTTGACGATGACTGCGACGTGGAAGCCTTCCTGGTTGTTGAGAACGTAGTTGAGAAGAGTCGTTTTACCGGCTCCGAGGTAACCGGTGAGCACTGTGATAGGAACTGATTTTTTCATGGCCTAAAAATAGCAATTCTCCAGGTGTGGGGCTATGGCGTTTTACTATTTTGTGGATATGAATTTCAATTTTGCCGTTTTACTTGCTGTCGTCCTGGTGGTTTCGCTTTTCTGCTGTTTCGTGGTGAATCCCATTGCAAAAAAAATTGCAGAAAAGACCCCCAACAAGTTCGATGACCTTCTGGTGGAAAAGAATTTTATTTCCCGGTTCCTGCAAATTGTACCTGCTGTAATTTTTGGCATCGGCTCGGAGCAGCTGTTGAAGGCAGACTCCTGGCATCTGGATGTCTGTACCCGAATTTCCAACGTGTGGTTTGCCCTGGTGGGTTTTGCCGTGGGATGCGCTTTCTTTGACGTGGTGGAAGCGCTGAACGACAAGAGCAAGAAAAATAAGAACAGGCCTCTTCACGGAATTTTCCAGGCCATAAAGCTCGTAATTTTCTGCTGTTGCTCCATCGTCATCGTATCCCAGATTTCCGGCAAAAGCCCGGTGTTCATTTTGTCCGCCTTGGGGGCCGCGGCCACTGTCCTCATGCTGGTTTTCAGGGATTCCATTCTGGGTGTTGTTTCGGGAATCCAGATTAACATTTCCGATTTGCTGCGGAAGGGGGACTGGATTGAAATTCCCCGCCACGACGCCAACGGTACGGTCATAGACATCACCCTGACCTCGGTGAAGGTCCGTAACTGGGACCACACTATCGCTGTGATTCCCGCCTATGAGCTGATTACCAATTCCTTCAAGAACTGGCGGGGCATGGAGGAATCCGGCGGGCGTCGCATCAAGCGTTCCATCTTCCTGGACCAGCACAGCATCCGTTTCTTGACGGAAGAAGAAATCGAGCGACTTTCCAGAATTAACATTCTGGGACCTTACATGGAAAAAATGAAAAAGGAACTGGCGGAAGAGCGGGAGTCGCAGGGCGATTTTGGAAAAAATGAAATGACCCTGGTGAACAACCGCCACATGACGAACATCGGGACGTTTCGCGCCTATTGCAATGTCTATTTGCGCTCCTGCGGAAAAATCGCCCAGAACATGACCTTGATGACCCGGCAGTTGGCGCCTACTCCCCAGGGATTGCCCCTTGAAATCTATGCGTTCACCAATGTGATCCAGTGGGTGGCTTACGAGACCATCCAGTCTGATATCTTCGACCACCTTATCGCGGTGCTGCCGGAATTCGGCCTAAGCGTTTTCCAGTACGCAGGTTACCCGAAGGCGGATTAAAAGGGAATTATCTGCAAAAGCCTTTGTTTGGATTATCTGGCTCAAATGTAAAAGTCCGTGGCAGATTTTTTATTCACGGAGACCAACCAGACGTCCCAACCTGCTGTCACCCTGGAGTGCCCTTGGCACGATAGGGTCTAGAGATGAT
>JABUUA010000052.1:6209-16951 GCA_021443405.1 Bacteroidaceae bacterium | reverse complement strand
GACCCCACCGCTTGGGAGGGTGGGGAAAAAAAACGGGCGGTTTCCCGATTGTGCCGATTTTTTTTCGTACTTTTGCAGTGATGAATTGGTATGTGTTGAAATCGCCAGGCCAGTTGCTGAAGGCCAGGGAGGATTTGAATCGGTCTGCATTTGAATCTTTCTTGCCAACAACTATGCAGGCCATGAAAGTCGGAGGCAAGACCAAAGTGGTGGAGCGGCCCCTCGCCCTCAACTTCCTTTTCGTCCGCTGCGAGCTGGCGGACATCAAGGTGTGGATAAACCGCCACCCGGAGTTCCGACTGCATTTGGTCTATGAGGCGCAGCACCTCGACGGGACCCAGGCGCAGCCTCTCGTCGTCTCGGAATACGAGATGGACATGTTTCGCCGAACCGTGGAGGCCTACAAGGACGGCCAGTTGCCGGTGATTGCCCCCGCAGATCAGAAGCTGGTGGAGGGCGACGTGGTCCGCATCATGGGCGGCGCTTTCAACGGCGTGGAGGGCGTGCTCGTGGCTCAGCAGGGGAAGAAGGGCGGTTGTGTGCAGGTGAGCATCAGCTATCTGTGCACGGTGACGACGATGCACATTGAACCGGAATGCCTGCAAATCCTGTCGTTCAGCAAGAACAACAAGCATCTCTATCAGCAGTTGGACAGTTATGCCCAGCAGATAGACCTGGTGCTGACGGGGCAGGCGGACCGCCAGTCATTGGAGTTGTGCACTCGCCGTTATTCCGAGGTGAAGATGGACTCCGTGAACACCGAAGCGAAGATGGCCAGTTTGTTGCGCAAGAGCTATGCTATTTTGGGGATGACCGAGAAAGAGTCGCTCCTCCGTAGTCGGTTAGCAACCATCAAAGCGCAAATCAAAAGCGCCGCCACGTTGGCCTTTGTGGAGAGATACGCCGACGACACAGATTTGCAGAAAGACTGAATTACTGAGTTGTTGAGTTACTGAAATACTGAAATTACTGAGTTACTGGAAAAACTGCCTATGCATATTTGTTACGTTGTGGCTATGAGAGCCGAGGCCCGGCCGTTTGTCGAGGCTTACGGGCTCAGCAAAGTGGACGGCTTTTTCGTCCCGCTGCCGTGCATTCTGTACGACGGAATGGCGGGTGACTGCCGTCTGTCGGTGGTCCTCAATGGCGAGCAGCACGGAACGGACCTTGTGGGTTGCGAGGCGGCCAGCGTCGCCACCATGGCCGCCATCGAGCGGCTGCACCCCGACATGGTCGTCAACTCCGGAACCTGCGGAGCTTTCAAAGCCCAGGGAGCAAGCATCGCGGAAGTGTTTGTCGGCAACGGAGCAATGTTCCACGACCGCCGAGTGCCCGGCGACGACGGGTTCGCGACGCAAAGTCTCGGCAACTACGCCGTGTGGGACGGAAGTCGGGCGTTGGCCGAACGTCTGGGTCTGAAGATGGGGAAGGTGACCACCGGCTCTTCCCTCGACATGCAGCCCTGCGACCTCGCCGTCATCCAGCAGCATGGAGGTCAGTTGAAGGACATGGAAGGCGCGGCCGTCGCTTTTGTCTGCTCGCTGTTCCACACGCCGCTCCTGTTGGTGAAGTCGGTGACCGACCTCTGCGATGACGGCGCCGCCACCTTCGAGGAGTTTACCAAGAACCTTTCGGCGGCCAGTCAGTCGCTCAACGAGGCGAACCAACGAATTATCAATCGTCTGTCTGCGCTATGAAAATCGTGATTCTCGATGGCTATGCCGCCAATCCCGACGGACTCTCGTGGGAGGAACTTCGGGCGTTGGGCGAGGTGGTCATTCATCCCCGCACCCAGCCTGAAGAGGTGGTCGGCCGGATTGGCGACGCCGAGGTGGTGCTGACGAACAAGGTGGTCATCGACGCCGACGTCATGGACCGTTGCCCCGCACTGTGCTACATCGGCGTGCTGGCGACCGGCTACAACGTCGTGGATATTCAGAGGGCCGAGCAGCGGGGGATTGTGGTGACGAATATCCCCGCCTACAGCACTCAGTCTGTCGCACAAATGGTGTTTGCCCATCTGCTCACCATCGCCAACCGCGTGGAGCGGCACACAAGAGCCGTGGGCGATGGGAAGTGGCAGAACTGCCCCGACTTCTGCTTCTGGGAGACGCCGCAAATCGAACTGGCGGGACTGACCCTCGGCATCGTCGGGGTGGGGAATACGGGCGCCGCCACCGCTCGCGTGGCGCAGGCCTTCGGCATGAAAGTGATGGCGCTGAGCAGCAAGAGTGTCGAGCAACTCGGCCAGATGGGTATAGAGAAAGCCGAGTCGTTGGCGGCGTTGTTCCAGACGGCCGACGTGCTCAGTCTGCATTGCCCGCTCACTCCCGACACCCGTCATATCGTCAGCGCTACTACACTCTCGCTCATGAAGCCGAGCGCCATTGTCATCAACACGGGCCGCGGACCGCTCGTGGATGAAGCCGCCTTGGCCGACGCGCTCCGCAGCAACCGCATTTATGCCGCCGGCATCGACGTGCTGGAGAACGAGCCGCCCTGTCAGGGTAGTCCGCTCATCGGTCTGCCGAACTGCTTCGTCACACCGCACATCGCCTGGGCCACGAGAGCCGCCCGACAGCGCTTGCTACAAGTGGCGACCGACAACGTGAGAGCCTTCCTCCAAGGACAGAAACTGAACAGAATAACTTGCAGAGAATGAAGCGTTACACGGATTTATTTATAGATTTTGACGATACTCTTTACGACACACACGGCAACGCCGACATTGCGTTGTCGGAAATCTTTGACTATTTCCGTCTCGGTCGGTATTTCGAGTCGTTCGAGTCGTTTCAAATCCCTTATTGGCGGGAGAATCTCGAACTGTGGGCGCAATATGCTGCCGGAGCGATTTCGCGCGATTACCTTATCGTCGAGCGCTTTCGCCGGCCACTGTCTCTGGGAAAAGATTTCGAGCCGACGCGGGAATTTTGCCTCGAGGTGAGCGACAAGTTCCTCGATTTGTGCTCGAGCAAGCCCGGCGTCATTCCGGGAGCTCACGAGTTGATGCAGTATCTCAAGGCGCAGGGCTATCGGCTCCACATGTGCAGCAACGGTTTTCAGGAGGTTCAGTATAAGAAACTTGAAGCTAGTAAGTTGAAGGATTGCTTCGACACGATTGTGCTGAGTGAGCACGCCGGCGTCAACAAGCCGGCACAAACTTTCTTCGACTACGCCTTGCAAGTGAGCCACGCCACCAAAGAAACCACGCTGATGATTGGGGACAATTTTTCCACCGACATCTTGGGCGCCGCCCAGGCCGGCATAGATGCTTTGTACTTCAATCCCAGGTACTTGGCTTTCGACGCCCATGAGCGCGTGAAATTCGAAGTCCACAGTCTCCTCGAAATCAAAGAAATCTTATGAAACAGGCGTTGTTGATGGGTTGGATGCTGTTGCTGAGCACAAAAATCTGTGGTCAGGACACTGTTTTTGTGTCGCAACCCATCCCGGACACTGTCTTCAGCCGCATGCTGAACAAGTCGTTCCCCGATGGTTGTTCGGTGCAGCGCTCGGAACTGCGCTATCTGACTCTCTCGTATTGCGACAAGGATGGGAAGACGCAGCGGGGAGAATTGGTGGTGAACAAGGCGATTGCTAACGATGTTGTTGCGATTTTTCGTGAACTCTGGAAGGCGAAATATCCGATTGAGCAAATGAGGTTGGTTGACGACTTCGGCGCCGATGACCAAAAGTCGATGGCCGCCAACAACACTTCGTCGTTTTGCTTCCGCCGCGTCGCCAATTCCAATCGGTTGTCGTGCCACGCCTTCGGCATGGCGATTGACCTCAATCCCTTGTATAATCCCTATGTCCGCAGTGTGAACGGACAATTGACCGTGGAGCCGAAGGCGGGCAGGAAATATGCGGTGAACAGAAATCAATGGCGCGGAAAGAAGTTTGTCATCGACACCAACGACCTTGCTTACAAGCTCTTCGTGGCCCACGGATTCAAGTGGGGCGGAGCATGGAAAAGTTGCAAGGACTATCAACATTTTGAAAAATAAAAAACATGATATGTCAAAGAATCTGAGATTTCAAGTAGTGAGCGAAGCGTTCAAGAAGAAACCGATTGAAGTTCCGAACAAGGAAGAACGGCCCAGCGAGTTTTTCGCCAAGTATGTTTTCACGAAACAAAAGATGCAGCAGTATCTTCCCGAGCCGGTCTATCAGAAAATGTGCGAGGTCATCGACAGCGGAGCCACCTTGGATTTCGCTACGGCTGACGCTGTGGCCGCCGGCATGAAGAAATGGGCGATGGAACTCGGCGTGACGCATTGCACCCACTGGTTTCAGCCGTTGACGGAAGGAACGGCGGAAAAGCACGACGCTTTTGTGGAGCACGACGGTTGCGGCGGCATGGTGGAGCAGTTCAGCGGCAAGCAACTCGTGCAGCAGGAACCGGACGCCAGCAGTTTTCCCAGCGGCGGCATCCGCTCCACTTTCGAGGCGAGAGGCTACAGCGCCTGGGACCCGGCAAGTCCGGTCTTTGTACTGGGCGACACTCTGATGATTCCCACCGTGTTCATCTCTTACACCGGCGAAGCTCTCGACTACAAAGCTCCCCTGAAGAAGTCGCTGGCAGCCGTCAACAAGGCGGCTACGAAAGTGGCCCGCTTCTTCTATCCCGACGTGCAGAGCGTCCAGACAAATCTGGGCTGGGAACAGGAGTATTTCCTGGTGGATGAAGATTTATACGCCGCTCGTCCCGACTTGTTGATGACGGGCCGAACCTTGATGGGTCACGACAGCGCTCGAAATCAGCAGATGGACGACCACTACTTCGGCGCCATTCCGCAGCGCGTGGCCATGTTCATGAAAGACTTGGAAATGCAAGCCTTGGAACTGGGCATTCCGTGCAAAACTCGGCATAACGAGGTGGCGCCCAATCAATTCGAGATTGCCCCCATCTTCGAAGAATGCAATCTGGCGGTGGACCACAACATGCTGCTCATGGAGCTCATGCGCGACATTGCGCGCAAGCACGGCTTCAGATGTCTGCTCCATGAAAAACCCTTTGCCGGCATCAATGGCAGCGGCAAACATAACAACTGGAGTTTATCGACGAATACGGGCATTTTACTGCACAATCCCGGCAAGACGGTCACAGACAACCTGCGGTTCGTGACGTTCATCGTTGAATCGTTGGTGGCGGTCTTTAAGCACAACGGACTGCTGAAAGCCAGCATCGTGAGCGCTACGAATGCTCATCGCCTTGGCGGTCACGAAGCACCGCCCGCAATCATCAGTAGTTTCTTGGGCAAACAAATCAACGAACTTCTCGACAATATCGTTGAAAATCATGGTGATTTCCTCAATCTGAGCGGCAAACAATCGGTCAATGTGAACATTCCTCAGATTCCGGAACTGAGCGTCGATAATTCCGACCGCAACCGAACTTCTCCCTTCGCCTTTACGGGCAATCGCTTCGAATTCAGAGCCGTGGGTAGTCAGGCGAATTGTGCCGCCGCCATGATTGTTCTCAACACAGCCATGGCCGAGGCGTTGACGAATTTCCACGACCGCGTGGTTAAATTGACCGATAAGGGCGTGGAACAGCAGAAAGCCATCATGCTCGTCTTGCAAGAGGACATTAAGTATTGCCGCCCGATTCGTTTCGACGGCAACGGATATAGTAAAGAATGGCAGACGGAGGCGGCCGAACGCGGTTTGGATGTTCAGACCAACGTCCCGCTGATACTGGATTATTATCTGGCTCCAGATACTGTAAAGATGTTCAGCGAGATGAATGTGCTTACAAAAGCAGAACTTGAAGCGCGCAATGAGATTAAATTGGACACTTACACCAAGAAAATTCAAATCGAAGCTCGCGTCTTCGGCGATCTCTGCATCAATCACATTATCCCTGTGGCCACACGTTATCAGACACAACTGATTGACATGGTTTTGAAGACGAGACAAATCTTCCCGGAAGACGCTGCCGCCCGTCTCTGCAAGCAAAATATGGAGTTGATTGACCAGATTGGTGAGCACACTAATTCTATCCGGGAAATGGTAGCGGAACTCGTTGAGAATCGACGCATTGCCAACCGGATAGAGCACGAACGCTCCCGGGCTTTAGCTTATCACGACACAGTGGCTCCTTTGCTGGAGACGATTCGTCAGCACGTTGATAAACTGGAACTTATCGTGGATGACGAATTGTGGCCACTGCCGAAATATCGCGAAATTCTCTTTGTGAGATAATATTAGTTGTCCAATCGCATGAAACTAACTTTCCTGGGCACAGGAACAAGCACAGGTGTGCCGGCACTTGCCTGTCAGTGTCGCGTTTGCTCCAGCACGGACTCTCGCGATAAGCGCTTGCGGGTCTCCGCTCTTCTGGAGGACGGCGACTCAACCATTCTGTTGGATTGCAGTCCGGATATTCGCCAACAGCTGTTGCGAATTGGATTTCAACGACCTATCGATGCTTGTTTCATCACCCACGAACATTATGACCATGTGGGGGGAATCGACGATTTGCGTCCGTTCACTTATCGCCAGTCCGTCCCTCTGTATTCCGACGACCTCACCAAGCGTCATCTTGAAGAGCGACTGCCGTATTGCCTGCAGCGCAATGTTTATCCCGGTGTTCCTCAGGTTACAATAACTGCCTTGAAACCACACGACAGCGTAGTTGTTGGGAAAATGACCGTGCAGGCCTTTCAAATCATGCACGGCCAATTACCCATTTTTGGTTATCGGATAGGAGATTTGGCATTTATCACGGATATGAAGACCATCCCTGAGACCGAACTTAACTATCTGCATGGGGTGGAAGTGCTGATTGTCAATGGACTCCGCTCCAAACCTCACAACACTCACCAATCAATTCAAGAGGCTATAGACTTCAGTCGCAAGGTCGGAGCAAGCAGGACTTATATCATTCACATGAGTCATGAAGCAGGTCTGCATGAGGAGTTGGAAGCACAAATGCCTGATGGAATTTACATTGCATACGACGGATTAGAGATTGATATTTAACAGACCACATTTATTTCATTGTAATGACCATCGACACTCTTGTTTTAAAATACGCCAAACATCCTAAGACGAAGTCTTTGTGCAAGATGCTTAGTGACGAAAGCATTATGAGAATGTCGTTATCGGGTTGTGCGGGTTCTTCGGCAGCGTTGGCTTTTGCCGCTCTTCCTCAGGTTGACCCCTTGTCGGTGGCCAAGCCTTATGTCTTTGTGCTGAATGATGCAGAGGAGGCGGGCTATTTCTATCACGATTGTGTGCAGATATTGGGTGAAGAACAGGTTCTATTCTTCCCGTCGTCGTATCGAAGAGCCATCAAATACGGACAAAAAGAGCCGGCCAACGAGATAATGCGTACGGAAGTGCTCTCGCGCTTAACCTCACGTCAATGTCCTCTTTATCTGGTAACTTATCCCGAGGCTTTGTGCGAACGAACTGTCAGTCGCAAGGATTTCACCCATCATTCCATGTCGCTGGCAAGAGGGGAGAAGCATGACCCTCAGACTGTGGAGCAACAATTACTGGACCTTCATTTTCAGCGGACGGATTATGTTTATGAACCTGGACAATTTTCTATCCGCGGTTCTCTCATCGACATTTACAGTTATTCTGAAGATTACCCCTTCCGCATAGATTTCTTCTCCGACGAGATTGACAGTATTCGTTCTTTCGACATTCATAGTCAGTTATCGGTTAAGAAATTAGAGAAAGTTACCATTGTGCCCGAGTTTGCGGCGGAGTATGAAATGCTGACGGATTCTTTTTTGTCTTTTCTGGATAAGAATGCAGTGTTGGTCATCAAGAACTTACCTTACTTGATTGATTCGGTTGCGTCTACTTACGAGACGGGATTCTCTTCCCAAGCTTTGACGGAAGAACATGCAACGAAATCAACTGCGGAAAGTGACGACGAATTACAGCTTAGGCGAAAATGCGTACTTATTTCTAAAGAAACTTTCCAACGACAAATCCTTGATTTCCGCATTCTTGAACTCAGTTCCCAGTCCACAACCGACGTGCAGGCAAAAGTCGTTTACGATTGTTCGCCGCAACCTTTGTGTCACAAAAACTTTGACATAGTTTGCAATCTCTTTACGGATTTTCAGCAGAAAGGTTACAAAATCTATATTCTGGCCGATTCACCGAAACAACATGAGCGTTTGCGCAGCATCTTCCAAGATTTGGGAGCGCCTATCGAGTTCACGCCCGTCGAGAAGACTCTTCACGAAGGTTTCTGCGATGCAACGCAGAAGATTTGTTGCTTCACGGATCATCAGATATTTGACCGCTTCCACAAATATAATTTGAGGAGCGAACAAACTCGCATTGGAAAAGTTGCGCTCACGCTCAAGGAATTACAACAATTCGAATTGGGCGATTATGTGGTCCATCTCGACCACGGTGTTGGTTGTTTCGGCGGATTGGTGCGCATTCCCGAGAATGGGCAGATGATTGAGAAGATAAAGCTGATTTATCAAAACGAGGATTTCATCTTTGTCTCTCTCCACGCCTTGCATAAGGTCAGCAAGTATAAAGGAAAAGAAGGAGAACCGCCGCGCGTTAACAAATTGGGAACGGGGGCTTGGGAACGAATGAAGGAACGGACGAAGTCGAAAATCAAAGACATCGCCCGCGACTTGATTCAACTTTACAGTGTCCGTCAGCAACAACAAGGTTTTCGCTTTTCTCCCGACAGCTATTTGCAACACGAACTCGAAGCTTCTTTTTTATACGAAGACACGCCCGACCAGTCAAAAGCCACTGCTGAGGTAAAGAAAGACATGGAGCGAACCAAGCCCATGGACCGCCTTGTGTGCGGCGATGTCGGGTTTGGGAAGACGGAAGTCGCCATCCGTGCCGCGTTCAAAGCTGCTTGCGACGGCAAACAAGTGGCATTGTTAGTTCCCACTACCGTACTTGCCTATCAGCACTTCCACACTTTCTCCGAGCGACTCAAGGACTTCCCCGTCCGCATCGAGTATTTGAGTCGAGCCCGCTCGGCGCAGAAGACAAAAGAAATCTTGGCGGCACTCAAAGACGGAAAAATCGACATTCTGATAGGAACACATAAAATTATAGGGAAATCGGTCACGTTCAAAGATATTGGCCTACTGATAATTGACGAAGAACAGAAGTTCGGAGTGAGCACAAAAGAGCGACTGCGCCAGCTGCGGACAAATGTCGATACGCTCACGCTGACGGCCACCCCGATTCCCCGAACGCTGCAGTTCAGTTTGATGGGGGCGCGCGATTTAAGTGTGATTCAAACGCCGCCGCCCAACCGTTATCCCATACAGACGGAGTTGCACTGCTTCAATGCCCAGGTGATTGCCGACGCCATCAATTTCGAGATGAGCCGTAACGGCCAAGTATTCATTGTGTCGAACCGCATCAGCAGTCTGCCCGAACTGGAAACTTTAGTTCACAAATATGTGCCGGACGCCCGAGTGTGTGTCGGTCACGGCCGAATGTCGAGCGAAGAACTGGAGCATGTCATCCTCGATTTCGCCAATTATGATTACGACGTACTCATTTCCACCACGATAATTGAGAACGGTATCGACATTCCGAACGCCAACACCATCATCATCAATGCCGCTCATCACTTCGGTCTTTCCGACCTTCATCAGATGAGGGGTAGGGTGGGGCGCAGCAACAAAAAAGCTTTCTGCTATCTATTGTCGCCGCCTTTGAGCGCACTCACTCCCGAGGCGCGGCGCCGACTTCAGGCCATAGAAAATTTCTCGGGCTTGGGTTCGGGCATCCATCTCGCCATGCAAGACCTGGACATCCGCGGTGCCGGCAATTTGCTGGGCTCAGAGCAAAGCGGATTTATCGCCGACCTGGGTTACGACACTTACCAGAAAATTCTGAAAGAAGCCATTAACGAATTGCACAACGATGAGTTCCATGAGATGTTTGCCGAAAAACAATCACAAGGAGACCAACTCGACGGGACTTCATTCGTAGATGAATGTCAGATAGATAGCGATATTTGCATGCATTTCTCCGAACTGTATGTGCCGGGGAGTAGCGAGCGCATGTTGCTTTACCGCGAACTGGACAATCTGTCGAATGCCGACGACGTAGAGCAGTTCCGGCAGCGAATGCACGACCGTTTCGGCGAGATTCCCTCCGAAGGCGAAGAACTCATCCGTGTTGTCTTGTTACGCCAGCTCGGCAAATACTTCGGAGCGGAGCGGATTGTACTCAAGAGCGGGCGGATGCGACTTTTCTTTGTGCAAAATCCCGACAGTCCCTTTTTCCAAAGCCATGCTTTCGGACAGATTATCGCTTTCATCTCTGTCAACGTAGGCCGCTGTCGGCTGGAGGAAAACAACCAGCGCCGAACCTTGCTCGTGAACAAGGTGACAACCGTCAAAGAGGCTGTGGACCTACTCGCTCACATGCAGAAAGTTACTCCCTTATAAAGAAAAACCGCCATTCTATTTCCGATAATCACAAAAAAGCACTACCTTTGCAGTCTGATTTCTTACTATGACTACGGACCTGACACGCATAAAAATGGCTTACGGCATCATTGGACGCGATCCAATGCTTGACCGCGTGTTAGACACTGCTCTGCAAGTCGCCCCCACCAATCTGTCGGTGCTGATTGAAGGCGAAAGCGGTGTGGGTAAGGAGATTATACCGCGCATCATCCACGACAATTCGCTGCGCAAGAACAAGCGTTACATCGCCATCAACTGCGGAAGCATTCCCGAAGGAACCATCGACAGCGAACTGTTCGGCCACGA
>JABUUA010000052.1:4208-6165 GCA_021443405.1 Bacteroidaceae bacterium | reverse complement strand
CGTGCTTGAGACGGGCGAATATGTTCCCGTCGGCAGCAATGAACCGCGTAAGACCGACGTCCGAATTGTGGCCGCCACCAACGTGCAGATGCAGCAAGCCATCCGCAACGGACGGTTCCGCGAAGATTTGTATTACCGTCTGTGCACCATCAATGTAAAAATGCCAGCATTGCGCGAGCGCGGCAACGACATCGTCTTGCTGTTCAAGCATTTTGCTCACACGGCTGCACAAACCTATAAGATTCCCGAACCGCTGCAGTTGACTCCCGAGGCGGAACAGGTCATGGTCTCTTACCAATGGCCCGGTAACATCCGCCAGCTCCGCAACAAGGTGGAGCAGATGAGCATTCTATGCGAAAATCGCTCCGTCACTCCGGAGATACTGCGCCGCTACGATATTGTCCCCGGCCACGAAACCACGGTGCTCATGGAGTTGGATACCCCCCAGAAACACAACGAGACGCTGGAGCAGACCATCGAAGGTATGAAATACGCCATCGTCAGTTTGAAGAAAGACGTAGAACTGCTCAAAGGCATTCTGCACGTGGGCGCCAACGTGGCTCCGCAGCCTATCCGCGAACTGCCCTCCCCCGAAGAGACCTTCTCTGAAGTTGGTCTTGTTCGCGTTGCTTCCGCCAAGCACAGCATGGAAGAAATGCTTGACGCCGAAGAAGTTACCGTCATGGACGACGACGACCTGAACGTGGAAAAGATGGAGCGTAACCTGATTGTTAAGGCCTTGCGTAAGGCGAAGAACCGCCGTAAAGTAGCCGCCAATTTGCTGGGCATGAGCGAACGGACTCTCTACAGAAAAATTGAACAATATGGTCTCGACGAATAAACTGCGTTATTTGATTACAATAACAGCAGGATGTCTGTTGCTGTTCAGCTGCACCATTAGCTATAAGTTCAATGGCGCAAGCATCGATTATACCAAGACCAAAACCATTCAGATTGACCCGTTCCCCATCCGGTCGGCCTATGTCTGGGCGCCCATGCAGTCCATCTTCCAAAACAAGCTTACTGACATCTATGCCTCGCAGACGAAGCTCAAGCAGGTGAAAAAGAATGGCGACCTGCAACTGGCCGGAGAAATCACCGGATTTGACCAGTTCAACAAAGGAATAAGTGCTGACGGATACAGCAGTCAGGTGCAGCTTAAAATGACGGTGAACGTACGGTTTACGAACAACGCCAAACATAGTGAAGACTTCGAGCGGCAGTTCTCTGCCACCACCGAATATGATGCAACGCAGCAGCTGGTCAACGTGCAGGAGGAACTCGTCACGCAGATGGTGAAAGACATCACCGACCAAATCTTCAATGCTACGGTAGCGAATTGGTAACGCATTATGGAAAAGGGAATTAACGAATATCTCCAAGGTAGGACGTTGGGGCCTCAGGCGCAAAAGCAGCTGGAGCAGATGGTGTCGCGTTATCCCTATTTCCAGGCCGCCCGCCTACTTTGGCTCCGCTCCCTCTATCAGCAGCACGACGAGTCGTTCGGCGTGGAACTGCGCCGGGCCGCCTTGTCCATCCCCTCCCGCGAAGCCATCTTCCAGTTTCTCGAAAAAGAGCGCATGAAAGCCCATGTGCAGGACACTGCGCGACGGAAATTCGGCTCTGCGGCGCCCGACCGCACCAGCTCGTTGATTGGCGAATTCCTCGAAACCCTTCCCGATGTCAGCGACAAACCGAAGCATCGTGCTCCCGCCCCCGATGCCAGCACCGACTACTTAGGCTTCTTGCTGCAAACTGACCCAGAGAACCCCATATTGGGGAGCACCCCCAGCGCCGAAGGATCACATGGCGATTTCCTGATAGAGAATTTCCTTGACAACAACAAAAAGATAGAAATTGTTGACCGCAGTGACGACGAACTTCAGCTTCCCCAGTTGGAGGACGACAACGATGCGGAAAATGACGTCTGCACAGAAATAATGTCAAGTATTTACAT
>JABUUA010000052.1:0-3687 GCA_021443405.1 Bacteroidaceae bacterium | reverse complement strand
TTATTTTAGAACTTAAAGGTTGGAGAGTAGAACTGAGAGCTTAAAGCAAAAAGAGCCCAATAGGCGTTTATAAAAGCACGCACCCGCCGCAAAGGAACGGGTTGTGTGCTTTTGTTGATTTCTGCATTTTCACTCACTTATTTCTACTTTTAGCGCTGACTATGTCCACACTCGAAAGTGCTCTCGCTTGGAAATGCTCAAAGTAATTTGGCATTTCCATCACTTATTCGTACCTTTGACCGTAATATATTTTGGTCATGACAAACGACACACGATACTTACCTGCCGAGTGGGAGCCGCAACAGGCTGTGCAGCTCACTTGGCCGCACGCCGACACTGACTGGGCGCCGCTGCTGAAGGTGGTGGAAGTCTGCTACATCCGCATGGCCCGCGAGATTGCCAAGCGGGAGAAACTCTTGGTGGTCACGCCGCATCGCGAGCAGGTACGGCAGTTGTTGGCCGCCCAATTGCCCGCCGACAGTCTTGCGCGAGTGACCGTGGCCGAGATGCCCACCGACGACACTTGGGCAAGAGACCACGGCTTCATCACGCTGGTCGACCACGAAGGACAAGCCACTCTGCTGGATTTTCGCTTTAACGGCTGGGGACAGAAGTTCGCTTCTTCGCAAGACAATCAGATTTGCCGCCGCATGGCTGCAATGCACCTGATTGACGGGCGATACGAAGGTCATCTCGACTTTGTGCTCGAGGGAGGAAGCATCGAGAGCGACGGGCAAGGAACCCTCCTCACGACCACGCAGTGCCTGACGGCGCCCAACCGCAACGAACCGTTGTCGAAGGCGGAGATTGAACAACGATTGCTCACTGCCCTGCACGCCCGCCGTGTGCTGTGGCTCGACCACGGATTCCTTGCTGGCGACGACACGGACAGCCACATCGACACGCTGGCCCGCCTCTGTCCCGACAACACGATTGCCTATGTGCAATGCACCGATCCCGACGACGAGCATTACGAGGCGCTAAAAGCCATGGAACTGCAACTGCAATCCTTCCGCACTGCCGATGGGAAGCCTTACCGACTTGTGGCCTTGCCGATGGCTGCGGAAGAATTTGATGAAGAAGGACAGCGTTTGCCGGCAACCTATGCCAACTTCTTGATTGTCAACGGAGCCGTGCTCATGCCCACTTATGGTCGCGCAGCACTCGATCAACAGGCGGCGAGACAACTGCAAACGGCTTTCCCCGACCGCGAGATTGTGCCCATCGACTGCCGCGTGCTCATCGAGCAACATGGGTCGCTCCACTGCTGCACCATACAATTTCCCTGCAAACCAATCGAATAAAAGTACAAGAATGAAAATAGGAATCATCCAACAAAGTTGCACTGCCGACGTGCAAGCCAACCTGCAGAAGCTGCAAGCCAACATAGAGAGGGTGGCTGCTCAGGGCGCTCGGCTCGTGGTGTTGCAAGAACTGCACAACACGCCTTACTTCTGTCAGACCGAGAACGTCGAACTCTGTAATCTGGCCGAGCCCATTCCCGGTCCCAGCACCGAGTTCTACGGAGCCTTGGCGAGGCGCCTGGACATTGTGCTGGTCACAAGTCTCTTTGAGCGACGCGCTCCCGGTCTTTACCACAATACGGCCGTCGTCTTCGATGCCGACGGAACCATCGCCGGAAAATACCGCAAAAACCACATCCCCGACGACCCCGCCTATTACGAGAAGTTCTACTTCACGCCGGGCGACCTCGGCTTCCATCCCATCGCCACTTCGGTGGGTCTGCTGGGCGTTCAGGTGTGCTGGGACCAGTGGTATCCCGAAGGCGCTCGCCTGATGGCTTTGCAGGGCGCCGAACTGCTCATCTATCCCACCGCCATCGGTTACGAAAGCAGCGACACACCGGAGGAACAGGAGCGGCAGCGTGAGGCATGGACCACCGTGCAGCGCGGCCACGCCGTAGCCAACGGACTGCCCGTGGTGGCCGTCAACCGCGTGGGTCACGAGCCCGATCCCAGCGGACAGACCAACGGCATACAGTTCTGGGGAAGCAGCTTCGTGGCCGGTCCGCAAGGTGAATTTCTCTACCGCGCATCGTCGGACCGCGAAGAATGTGCCGTGGTGGAGGTGGACATGCAGCGTTGCGAGAATGTCCGCCGCTGGTGGCCCTTCCTCCGCGACCGCCGCATCGACGAATTTCAACCTCTTACCCAAAGATTCATAGACTGATGTATCAACACGTAATCACCCTGAAAGTACGCGACTACGAATGCGATTTGCAAGGCGTGGTCAACAATGCCAACTACCAGCACTACGCCGAGCATGCCCGCCACGAGTTCCTCTCCAGCCGCGGCGTCTCATTTGCCGACCTCCACGACCGCGGCATCGACTGCTTTGTAGCTCGCATCACCCTGCAGTACAAGACACCGCTGCGCAGCGGCGACGAGATGGTGTTGCGCTTGCGTGTAGAGAAAGAGGGCGTCCGCTATGTCTTCCACCAAGACATTTTCCGTAGCTCCGACATGAAATTAGCCTGCCGTGCTCAGGTGGACGCTGTCTGCGTGGTGAACGGAAAACTGACCGAAGGACATCCCGAGCTGGACGCCTTATTGGCATAAACGTCATGGTCATCGCCATCATCGGAGCGGGCGCTGCCGGCTGTTTCTGCGCCATCGAGGTCAAGCGACGAATGCCGCAGGCCGAAGTGGTGGTCTATGAGGCAGGGACACGGGCGCTTGCCAAGGTCGCCATCACGGGCGGAGGGCGCTGCAATCTCACCAACTCTTTTCGTGAGGTGACGGACTTGCGTCGCGTCTATCCGCGCGGCGACAAACTCATGCGCCGCCTGCTGACCCGCTTCTCTCACCGCGACTGCTTCGATTGGTGGGAGCGCGAGGGCGTCCGGCTGGTGACGATGGACGACGAATGTGTGTTTCCCCGTTCGCAGAACGCCCAGGAGATTGTCGGCACTTTGCTGCGACTCATGCAGACCACCGGCGTCCGGCTCCACACCCGCCATCGCGTTCGGCAGATGGAGGCATTGCCCCAAGGCTATCGGCTCTCGTTCGACGTCCATTCGGTGATGGCCGACCGCGTGGTGGTCACCACAGGCGGCCATCCCTGTCAGCGCGGCTTTGCCATGCTCGAGGGACTGCAACTCGCCGTTGTTCCGCCCGTTCCTTCGCTGTTTACGTTCAACATCGAAGGCGACTGGCGACAGGAACTCATGGGCACGGTGGTGGAAGGTGCCGTAGTGTCGCTGGCGGGAACCAAGTTCCGTGCCGAGGGCCCTCTGCTGCTCACCCACTGGGGAATGAGCGGTCCCGCCATCCTGAAACTCTCGTCCCACGCCGCCCGCTTTCTGGCCGAGCATGACTACCAAGCCACGCTGTGTGTTAACTGGTGCGCCGCCACTGAAACCGACGTGCAGCAACTGCTCTCCGCCACCATGCAACAGTCTGCCGCCAAGCAAGTCACCAGCGCCCATCCGTCCTGCCTCACCAGCTGTCACTGGTCGGTGCTGCTTCGCAAGGCCGGCGTCCCACTCACCCAACGATGGGGCGCACTCAATGCCAAGCACGTCAATCGTCTGGTTACCACACTCACGGCCGACACTTACCGCATCACGGGCCGTTGCCCGTTCAAGGACGAATTTGTCACCTGCGGTGGCGTCTCGCTGCAGTCGGTCGAAGCCTCCACGCTGGAGAGCAAGCATCACCCCGGTCT
>JABUUA010000051.1:11310-13924 GCA_021443405.1 Bacteroidaceae bacterium | reverse complement strand
GCCTCGGACAGGACCTTGAAGATGGGATCGAAGTCCACATCGCCGTCGCCGGGGACGGTGAAGGCGCCGCTGCGGACGGCGGTCAGGAAGCTCATGCCCTGGGCCTTGACCTGCTCCACCACGGGGAGGCGCATATCCTTCAGATGCACATGGCCGATGCGGTCGGAATACTTTTTAAGCATGGTCAGGGGGTCTTCGCCGGCAAAGGTGAAATGACCGGTGTCGTAGCAGAGGAAGACGTAGCGGGGATCGGTGTTGGCCATCATGCGGTCGGTCTCCTCGCTGGTCTGGACCACGGTGCCCATGTGATGATGGAAGCAGAGCTTGAAGCCGCGGTCTGCAGCCACCTTGCCCAGCTTGTTGAGACCGGTGCAGAAGATATCCCATTCTTCTTCGGTCATGACATGCTTATGTCCGCCGGTGAGCACGGGGGTCTCGGTCTGGCCCTGAATGGAGTAGCTCTGCTCGGAAACGTTGATGCGGTTGGCGCCCACGGCAGAGAGGAAGTCCAGCTCCCGGATGAAGTCGGCCTCGACCTCTTCGTAGGGCTTGGTGATCAGGAAGGAGGAGAACCAGCGGCTGGCGATGCGCATGCCGCGCAGGTCCAGGGCTCTCTTCAGCACGGCGGCATCGGCGGGGTACTTGTTGCCGATCTCGCAGCCGGTGAAGCCTGCCAGCGCCATTTCGCTGACCGTCTGACGGAAGGTATTCTCCGCACCGAGTTCTTCATTTGCGAGACTTATCCGCAGCTGCGGCCCTATTTGCCCGAAGATGTGTTCTTCATTCATAGCGAGGAACTGCGTGCCATGTACCCGGACATGACGCCCAAAGAGCGCGAAGATGCCATTTGTCAACAGCACGGCGCCGTATTCATCATGGGCATCGGTGGCCCGTTAGGTGACGGGAAAGTGCACGATTTGCGCGCACCCGACTATGACGACTGGAGTAGCGCGACGGAGACCGGCTTCACGGGTCTGAACGGCGACCTGCTTATCTGGTACCCCGTTCTTAACCGCAGCATCGAGCTTTCGTCGATGGGAATTCGCGTCGATGACGTGGCGATGCTCCGCCAACTTCAGTTGCAAGGCAAGGAAGACCGCAAGGAACTGTACTTCCATCGTCGGCTCCTTCGCGGCGAGTTGCCGTTAAGTATCGGCGGAGGCATTGGGCAGAGTCGCCTGTGCATGGTGCTTCTGCACAAGGCACACATCGGCGAAACTCAGTCGAGCATTTGGCCCGACGCCATGCGTAAGGAGTGTAAACAGGCCGGAATGACCCTTATCTAACGACACAAAGACCAGCGCAATCCATCTTGGACGTAGTTAGGAAATAGTCCCTTTCTGCGCAGATAAAACCTTCGTCATTCTGGGGTATTCCCCTCTATCCCTTATCGAACAAGAAAACTCGTCCTATTGTGTGTCGTCACACGATAGGACGTTTGCGTTCAGACAATAGGACGTGTGGGCTCACACATAAGGATGTCTGAGCCGAAACATAAGGATGTTTGCGCCCACTCATAAGGATGTATTTCGTCAGTCATCGGGTCGAGTAAATCCCGACCACCTTACACATCAGCTGAAAGATAGTATTCCCGAAGCAAAAGAAATCGAATCATTACTTCGGCAAATCACGACAACAAACTGGAATAAAATAGTTTGTTCGACAAAAATTCCAAAAGAATAGTCCTTGTAAAAGCTATCGTCAAAGCAGAAATCTCCCGTCCTGTCAGAACTGCCAACCGCGGAACAACCGCCCACTGCCCTTGAGTTCCGCACCGAAATAAAAGCCGACCTGCGTGGGTTGATTATAAGCAATGTTCTGAGTCGTCACGCTGTGTCGGTAAACAGGGTCGGAGAGGAACGTGTGGAAGCGGTAAGGCGTAGTCACGGACGACAAGTAGATGCGCAGGTGCCGACTGTCCGCGGTGCGCACGACGACCTCTTCCCTCCAATCGCCCACGATATCGGCCGCCAGACAAGGATTACTCTTGGTGCCGTTGTTGAACTGACAACCGTCCATCTGCAACAGCACGATGCTGTCGCCAAGTTCGGGGCTGTACTTCGAAATGGTCTCGTGGTCAAGCATTTCCCTAAGCAAATCGCCATCCCACCAAACGGCGAAATTGACGGGCAAGTGCGCTTTAACGAACTCCCCCGAGCAAGTGAAATAACCACCGGAACGCGAGCTCCACATCTCCAAGCCCGGATGACGGGCGTCGATATCTGCGGCCATGCACCGCCCCACATCGGCATTGTTGAAATACTGGAACAGCACTTGTCCCGTGCGAGCGTCGCGCAGCTCCGTCCCATCGTGCTTATTTTCATGGCAATTCCACACTTGGAGAGCATCGCTGAGCGGGAAGAACGACGTCAGGTGCATTGCGTCGCCATGCCCCATACGTAGGCTGTAAAGACCCGTCCCGTCGTGGTCGATGCAGCACGAACCCGAGGTTATCTCGTCGCAACCGTCGCCATCTACGTCGGCCACTCTCAGATTATGATTGCCCTGTCCATGGTAGGCCCGACCGACCTTGTTACTATCGAAGACCCAGCGCTGGCGCAGTCGTCGGCCGGCAAAATCCCACGCCGCCACCACCATGCGCGAAATAAAATAC
>JABUUA010000051.1:0-11058 GCA_021443405.1 Bacteroidaceae bacterium | reverse complement strand
CGCCCTTCACCTCCATGCCCACACGCCAGTCGGCGCTGGCATCGCCGATGACTTTGCCGCGGGCATCCTTCGTTCCATCGGAGGTGCGCATCGCAACTTCCGCACATCCGTCCCCATCGAAATCGTATGCCAGGAACTGGGTGTAGTGAGCTCCGGAGCGAATGTTGCGGCCGAGGTCGATGCGCCACAAGCGCTGTCCGTTCAGTTTATAGGCATCGATGTAGGTGTTGTTCGTAACGCCCGAGTGCGAATTATCTTTCGAATTGGACGGGTCCCACTTCAGAATGATTTCCAACTGCCCGTCGCCGTCCAGGTCGGCCGCCGACGCGTCGTTGGCGATATACGTTACGCGCGACCCATTCACATCGAGCTCATCGTTCGGACGTTGCAAGGGAAGGTCGATGTAGCCCACGGGCGCATGGGGCGCCACCGTCCAGTTTCCGACGAGTTTATTGGTCCGCTTGTCCATCGAAACCGGACGAACCGAATAAACCGCCTGGTGTTGCTTGGGCAAAGCATCGGTCCATGTGGTGCTTTGGCGGCTGTCCGTTTCCCCTATCTTCACCCCGTCGCGATAGACTTCAAAGCGGGTGTCCATCGGATCGCCGGGAAGATAGCGCCAGGAAATCAGCACACTATCGGCCGACACGCGCATAGCAACGACCCCGCGGTCCAAGCGATCCATGCGCATTTTGTCCAGTCGATACGCGGTTTGCGCGCTGGCGGTGAAACTACACCATAATAATATATAGGCCGTGGCGACGAGTGCTTTCATGATGTTCATCCGTATGTTTGTGAAATGCAAATTTAACATTTATTGCTGATTATCACAACAAATCCGCCAACATTTTGTATCTTTGCCGCCGAAAAGAAGCGCGATATTGCGTTAACTTTAATTATTTTTTATGAACAACAAACAAAGAAAAGGAGTCAAACAACTCGTTTGGAAGCACTACGCCCACAAAGGCTACAGTGCGTTTGCCAGCATGGGAAGGGAGATAAAAATCGGCGTGCTCAGCGTTGCGACACTGGCCACCGTGACACCCGTCCTTGCGGAATCGCGAGCAATGGCAGACACCCAGACCGACAACAAAGAGCCTCAAGAGCTCTCCGACGTGGTGGTCACAGGCACAATGGCTCCGCTGGCGCAGCTGCAGTCAGCACGAATGGTGAGTGTGCTCACGCGCTCCGACATCGAACGAGCGGGAGTACAGAGTGTCAACGACCTATTGAAATTAGTCACGAGCGTCGATGTCCGGCAACGCGGTGGCTTTGGTGTACAAACGGACATTAGCATTTGCGGAGGCACATACGAGCAGGTGACCATCTTGCTCAACGGAATAAACATCAACAATCCGCACACAGGTCACCTCACATGTGATTTCCCCGTAACCATCTCAGACATAGAACGCATCGAGGTGTTGGAAGGCGCGGCCAGCCGCATCTACGGAGGACAAGCCTTCGGCGGCGCGGTGAACATTGTCACACGACAAGACCATCGGAACGCACTGGAATTAGGAGCGGAAGGAGGCAGCCACGGAACTGCACAGGCAAGCGGGCGCCTTTCGTGGACGCAAAAACTGTTTTCCAACCATCTCAGCGGCGGAGGCGGACGCAGCGACGGCGGCACTCTGAACGATTCGTGGCGAAAAGGAACGCTGTTCCTGCAAGGGGCTTACCAGCCAGAACCGCTCGCTCTGAACTGGCAGTTCGGTTTTTCGCGCAAAGACTACGGCGCCAATACGTTTTACAGTGGCGCCAGCAACGACCAGTGGGAACAAAACGAGCGCTACATCGTCAGTATAGGCGCAGAAACACGAAATAAATTTCATTTCAAGCCGTCAGTTTATTGGGTACGTACTTACGATAACTACCAATGGCATAAGGGCATACCTAACAACAGTCATCAATCGGACGTCTATGGTCTGCAGCTCGGAGGCGACATCCGATGGAAGGGCGGACAGACGGCCATAAAAACGGAGATTCGCAACGAATCATTACTTTCCAGCGCGCTGGGTCACCCTATGGACAGCACCGATTATCGGTGGGCCCACGGTGCAGAAAAGCAATATACCAAACAAGTTTCGCGGACGAATGTCAGTTACAATCTGGAGCACAGCATCCTCTTGGAACGATGGACGTTGAGCGGCGGGCTGATGGCCAACCTCAACACTGCAGTCAGTTCTCGGTTCCGCCTCTATCCCGGCATCGACATCGCCTACCGGCCTCACGACGACTGGAAGATTTACCTAACCTACAACAAAGGATTACGCCTCCCATCGTTCACCGACCTTTTCTACAATAGTCCGGACATCTCGGGCAACACGCGCTTGAAAACGGAGACGAACCGAAGCTTGTCGGTGGGCACATCTTATCGCCACAAAGGGGTGACGAGCGCCGTGCGCCTCTTCTACAATCGCGGAAACGACATGATTGATTACGTCAAACAGACCTATGACGACGTGGCGCATGCCGACAATTTCAACCTCAACAACCTTGGCGCGCACGCAGAAATCCAACTGGACATCGAGCGCTTGGTGCGGCGGTCTATCTTCCTCAAACACGTGGGAATCAGTTACACCTATCTCCACCAAAGCAGAGAAAGTGCCTATCAATACTTCACTTCGCTGTACGCCGACGATTATCTGCGCCACAAACTCGTGTGCAACGTCAGCCATACTATATGGAAGCAGCTGTCGGCCAACTGGAGTCTGCGCCACCAGAAGCGCATGGGCAGTTATCAAGAATACGACGGTCTTGTGCCGACCAACCGACTTCGCCCCTACAAACCTTATTGCCACATCGACGCGAAAATACAATGGTCGTCCCCACTCGTCCAGATTTATGTCGCCCTCACCAACCTCACCAATCGCAAATACTGCGATATTGGCAACATCCCACAACCCGGCGTGTGGGTCATGACGGGCGCACGTTTCCATCTGAATTTAGCGAAGAAAGACCGTCATCAATAGTTCAACAGGGGTTTGTCAAGCAGACAAACCCCTTATTTTTAACACAGCAATCCTTGGACGTTTCACATCTTTTTAGTAATTTTGCAAAAATTATGCGCGCATGAGAAAAGTATGCTATATATTATTCGTTATTTGTCTGACTTTAAGCAATAACGCATTCGCCTACACAGTCGTTATCGACCCTGGACACGGCGGCCGTGACGTCGGCGCATTGGGCCGCGTATCTAAGGAGAAAGATATCAATCTGAAGGTCGCGCTTGCTTTAGGTCAGCTCATAAAGAACCACTACAATGATGTGAACGTAATATATACTCGCTCAACAGATAAATTTGTGGAATTGGACGAACGTGCCCGCATCGCCAATCAAAAGAAAGCAGACCTTTTCATCAGCATCCACACCAATAGCACCGCGGCTGGGCAGAAGGGCACCTCGGTTCATGGCACGGAGACCTATACGTTAGGTATGCATCGCGCCGCAGACAACCTTGCGGTTGCGAAGAGAGAAAACAGCGTCATCACACTGGAGAGCAATTATGAAGAGAAGTACGAAGGCTTCGACCCCAAGTCAAGTGAGAGCTACATCATCTTCGAGCTTATGCAAGACAACTACATGAGGCAGAGCGTCAACCTCGCAAAACTTATTCAATCGCAATTTAAGAGCCATGCCGGCCGCGTGAACAAAGGCGTGTATCAGGCAGGATTCCTGGTTCTCCGCAACACAACAATGCCAAGCGTCTTAGTGGAACTCGGCTATATCAACAACACCAACGAAGAGGCTTTCCTCAATAGCGCGGACGGAGTGGCCAAAATGAGCCGCAGTATCTTTAATGCCTTCCGCAATTACCGAGGCAAGTAATACCAACATAAAAAGCGAAATGACAATGAAAAGAGAGATAAAGATTGGCCTGACTGGCATCATTGCTTTGGTCATACTGTTCTACGGGATTAAGTTCCTCAAAGGCATACAACTGTTCGATCGCAGTCAGACATACTATATTGTGTTCAAGAACGCTAAAGGTTTGACCAAAAGCAGTACCGTTTTTGCCGACGGCTATAATATCGGAATTGTGAGCGATGTTGCTTACGAACGTCCGGGAAGAGTAGTAGTTGAAATCAATGTCAATAGCGGAGTGAAGATTCCTCACGGCACGAAGGCATTGCTTGACGAAGGCATGCTTGGCGGCTGCACTCTGAATATGATTATGGGTTGCAACCCTGCAGATTGCTACATTGCTGGCGACAGCATCATCGGAAGCGACGCAAACGGGCTGATGGCTTCGGTGGCAGATGTAATGCCAAAAGTGGAGGCTGTGATGGCGCACGTGGATTCTCTCATTCAAACCCTCAATAAACTTGCGTCGGATCCTAATTTGGCGCTTATCCTTAAGAATGCAGAACAACTCACGGCCAACCTTGACCATAGCACGCAACAACTAAACCATTTGTTGGACAAAGAAATTCCTCAGATGGCTCAGACCTTTACGAAAGCGGGCGACAATGCGGTGGTCCTTACAGAAAATCTCGCTCAGCTGGACTTACAGAAAACATTGGATAAAGTGGATGTAGCAATGGACCAAGTTCAAAACGCCACATTAAAACTCAACTCAACCGATAATAATCTGGGATTACTGCTCAACGACGCATCACTATATAGTAATCTGACGGGTACTTTGAACAGTGCCACCAACTTGTTGGAGGATTTGAAAGCTCACCCGAAGCGATACATCAATGTATCCGTGTTTGGAGGTAAGAACAAGGATAAGGAATAAACTGCGATGTCCCATAAAGAACTACAAAAGTATTGGGAGCGCTGTCTGAACTACCTAAAGACCAACGTCAGCGAACAAGACTACGAAAGATGGTTTCGTGGCCTTGTACCTATCAGCTTTAATGAAGCCACCCATGAATTGATATTGCGTGGCCCATCAAGATATTACTGCGAACATATCAACAAGCACTTCAAGGAGACGCTGTATGCTATTGCATTTACCGTATTTAATTCAAAAGAAATTTGGATTACGTTCAACTATTTTGTGGATGAGGAAAAGAATGTATCTACCAATGACAAGATATATCCTGCCCCCGTTGAATTAAAGGTCAATCAGCGGACAAAACATGTTCAACAGATTGAGGACACCTTTGATTCGCGCTTAAAGGAGAACTACACCTTTGAAACCTTTATTGAAGGCGAAAGCAATAAATGCCTACGCAGCGTAGGTATGGCTATTGCCAATAGTGCCAACGGCCAGATCGCGTTTAATCCGCTTTTCATTTATGGTAATTCTGGCGTCGGCAAGACGCACCTCATGCATGCTATCGGGGCGCGTTACAAACGTAATCACCCTAACAAACGCGTCTTGGCGGTATCTGCGCATGAATTTAAGATGCAGTACACCAACGCTGTTCGTAACGAAAAAAACAATGTTTCAACAGGAACAATTAACGATTTCATCCTGTTCTACCAAACCATTGATTTGCTCCTGATTGATGACGTACAGGAATTAGCGGGTAACAAAGGCACGCTCAATGCGCTGTTTAATATCTTCCAACACCTAAAGATGAACAACAAATTGATTGTCTTTACGTGTGACCGCCCTCCCGCAACTCTGTCAGGAATAGAAGACAGACTAATAAGTCGCTTTGCATGGGGCTTAACCGAAGAGTTAGGCCAACCGAACCAAGAGCTCCGCAGACGTATATTGGAGAGTAAAGTACGCCAAGACTCCTTAAACATACCGGAGGATGTAATCACCTATTTATCCTCGTATGTTAACTGTAACGTGCGCGAATTGGAGGGCTTACTCAACTCATTGATTGCTCATAGCGTCGCATTTAATCGAAATATAGATCTCGCTTTCGCACGCCAAATAGTGCATCGCAATCTTCATACCCAGCACTCCCCCATCACTATGGAGGAGGTTATAGAAGTAGTGTGTGAAAAGTGTAAGGTTACACAATCGGATTTAATCTCTAAATCACGATGTATGCCTCTGGCGCTGTATAGACAGATCACTATGTATTTAGCCCAAAAATACACCAAAATGACCGCTGTCAAAATTGGGTTATACTTGGGTCAACGAACACATGCTACTGTAACATACGCCATCACAAAAGTTGCAGAAAGCATCGAATCAGACAAGAATGTCGCCAAGTTAGTACAAGAAATCGAAGTTGCTTTGAAGCGCTGATACAACTATGCATAATTGCCTACTGACCTTAGCAACGATTGTTTGTGCCTATGGCGACAGCCATAATGTGGAAACTGATTCCATACGTCATGACGTCTTGAATGAGGTTGAAATAGTAGCCGAGCCCAAAGAAGTCGAGACGTTACATCAGCAGCCTTTATCTTCCACAGCCATAGGCAGCGAACAGATTGCCAACAACCATATCAGTAATATTAAGAGTATCAATGCGCTGGCGCCAGGACTCTACATACCTGATTATGGTTCAAAAATGACCAATGCCATTTATATTAGAGGTATTGGTAGCCGGATTAACTCCCCTGCAGTAGGATTGTATGTCGACGATGTCCCCTATCTCGATAAATCCGCTTTTGATTTTAATCTCTTTGACGCCGAACATATAGATGTTATAAGAGGTCCCCAAGGAACCCTATACGGCAGAAATACAATGGGAGGTGTCATCAAAATCCAAACACGTTCACCATTCTTATATCAAGGCACAGATGTGCGAATGGGATACGCGACGGGTAACCATCGGCGACACATTGCCCTAACGCACTCTCGCAAAGCCAGTGAGACCTTTGCATTTACCATTGGAGGATATTACGACGGAAATAACGGATTCTTCACAAACTCCTATACGGGTCAAAAGATTGACCATGGAGAAGATGGCGGCATAAAATGGAAAGGCGTTTGGCGTCCTAACATACATTGGGACGTTAAATTCAATATGAGCTATGACCGGAGCATAGAAGGTACATATCCTTATTTCTACACCGGGACGGTCAACGGCACAGAACCCTTCAAGGAAAGCGTAGGTCAAATTACCACAAATCGTGATTCGCACTATAGACGTCAATTAGCCAACGCAAGCATACATACGCAATATAATAAGGATGCCTGGACTTTTACCAGTGTTACCAGCACACAACATCTGCGCGATTGCATGCAAATGGACCAAGACTTTATAGCTGCCGACATATATACCCTAACACAACGACAAGAAATGGGTGCTTTTAATCAGGAATTCAGTTTGAAAAGCACCAAGAGTAGCAATTGGCGATGGATTACGGGTATTAATTTCTCCGCACAAGATTTGTTCACAGAATCGCCAGTGACATTTTATAGTGACGGAATACATTGGCTCGAGGATATCATTAATAGCGCAATGCCTGCAACTATGGGAGCCAACATAACGTTTAAAGGCGAAAACATTGCCATGCCAAGTGTCTTTGACGCTCCGGTCATTAATGCAGCAGTATTCCACCAAAGTACCATTAAACTCGGAACACACTTTGGACTCATTGCAGGCATCCGCCTTGACTATGAACATAATCGTTTGGACTACAATTCCAATACCACATTGCAATACGATTTTGCCATACAAAAACCTCGCCCTATTACTCTGACAAACCAAGAGACTTCTTCGTCTCTTGTCGGTAAGATACAACATAACTATTTTAAATGTTTGCCCAAACTGGCACTACGCTATAATGTTAACCCAAATTATTCTTTTTTTGCATCTTCTGCTCGTGGCATGAGATCGGGTGGATACAACATACAAATGATTTCGGACTTACTGCGGGCTGACATTATAAACCGTATGCGTAATCCATCCGCAGAGCTGCCTAATGTTGATCAAGCAATAACTTACAAGCCAGAGACATCTTGGAACGCAGAATTAGGAGGACACCTATCGCCTGTCGCAGGTCTGGACATCACCTTTGCATGCTATTATATACGGACGTCAAATCAACAGATAGCAAAATTTGCTCCAAGCGGGCTTGGACGTATGATGGCCAATGCGGGAATAAGCCGCAGCTTGGGAAGCGAATGCCAGATAAGATACAATACGAATCTATCTACCACCTCCAAAATTCAATTAGCCACGGCATATGGATATACCAATGCTAAATTTATCGACTATGACGACGGCACACGCAATTATATTGATAATTGGATTCCTTTTGTACCTCTACACACTGTAAATGGAGAAGTGGCGTACGTACATTTATTAAAGAAAGGCAGAGTACAATCTCTCACATTTGGGATAAACGGACGAGGATTAGGTCAACTCTATTGGACTGAAGATAATACCAAGACTCAACCATTTTATGTTTTGCTGGATTCACATGTAGGGGTTGATTTCGGCAAAATCACCACCACTTTATGGGGACGTAACGTCACAGCCAGTAAATACCAAGCTTTCTACTTCGAATCGGCAGGCCGAGGATTTGAACAACGAGGGACTCCTGCACAATTTGGCATGGATATCCATATTCGGTTTTAAAGAATTTCTTTCTATTATATAAATGAAAATCAAGATAAATAGACAGAAAGTATATGCATATCACGGTGTTCTTCCCCAAGAACGTAAAGTTGGATCATACTTTTATGTAACCACGTCTGTAGAAACGCCGTTAGAGACATCATTGTATAGCGACAAACTGAGTGACACTCTTAGTTACGCAGACATAGCAACGGTTGTTAACGAAGAAATGGCCATTGCCAGTCAATTGTTGGAACATGTCGCACAGCGTATTGCAACACGACTACTTGGGGAGTATGCCGAACTTTCATCTGTAACAGTTGAAATCATCAAAGAAAACCCGCCACTCGGCATAGAAAGCAGCGGAACGGGCATAGAGATAACATTACGCAAATAATCTGTCGCTTTTTATGTCAATTAGCGCAAGATTTCATTATTTTTTTGTACTTTTGCACAACATAATATAAAACACAAAGAAGAATGGAGCATTTAGGTATTGGTTTTCAATTAATGGTAGTGGGTATGACTACTGTTTTCTTAATTCTGTATATTGTGATTTACGGAGGGAAGCTCCTAATTACTGCCGTCAATCGCTTCGCTCCTGCAGAAGAGTCAAAAGCCAAAAAATCGACTGCTAACACATCACAAGCCCCCATTGACGCAACAACCATGCAAGTGTTAGATGAGGTTGTTAAGCAAATAACCAACAATACTGGGCACATAGCGGATGTCCGCAAGTTATAAACTCTCTTTTAATATTACGAGAATTAATAAGACTACAACTATAGATATGAAAGAAATAAAATTTAGCCTGGTCTTCCGTGATATGTGGCAAAGCGCTGGAAAATATCAGCCGCGGGTAGACCAATTAGTTAAAGTTGCTCCCGCCATCATTCGGATGGGATGTTTTGACCGAGTAGAAACTAATGGTGGAGGTTTTGAACAGGTTAATCTGCTTTATGGAGAAAATCCTAATAGAAGTGTGAGAGAATGGACGAAGCCTTTTCACGAGGCAGGCATCCAAACCCACATGTTAGACCGCGCACTTAACGGCCTGCGCATGAGTCCATGTCCTAAAGATTTACGACAATTATTCTATAAAGTCAAGAAAGCCCAAGGGACGGATATTACAAGAATTTTTTGCGGGCTTAACGATCCCCGCAATGTAATCCCCAGCATCCAATATGCGAAAGAGGCGGGGATGATTGCGCAAGCCAGCCTATGCATTACTCATAGCCCCATACATACTGTAGAATATTATGTGAAGCTGGCACAGCAATTTATTGAAGCAGGTGCAGACGAAATATGTCTGAAAGATATGGCAGGTATCGGACGCCCTGTATCGTTAGGACAAATTGTAGCAGGAATCAAAGCATTGAAGAAGGATATCGTTATTCAGTATCATTCTCATGCCGGCCCCGGATTCTGTATGGCCTCCATTCTTGAAGTGGCCAAAGCTGGATGTGATTATATTGACACAGGAATGTCCCCTCTCTCTTGGGGAACAGGCCATGCGGATATTATTGCCGTTCAAGAAATGCTGAAGGACGCAGGTTTCAAAGTCAAGGAGATTAACATGGAGGCCTATATGGAAGCCCGTACCCTAATCCAAGAAATGTACGATGACTTTTTAGGATATTATATCCCGGCTCTTAACCATATTAACAATTCCCTGTTAATCAAGCCAGGCCTTCCCGGAGGAATGATGGGTTCCCTGATGACTGACCTTGAAGACAACTTGAAGAGTCTGAACAAATGGAAGAATAAGAATAACCTTCCAGAATTAACCACCGACCAACTTCTGGTAAAGTTGTTTGACGAAGTAGCCTACGTTTGGCCCAAAGTTGGTTATCCATGCTTAGTAACGCCTTTCTCCCAGTACGTAAAGAATCTGGCCCTAATGAATGTGATTCAAATGGAAAAAGGAAAAGAGCGTTGGTCTATGATTGCCGACAATATCTGGGATATGATTTTAGGCAAGAGTGGTCAACTTCCCGGACCTGTTGCCCAAGAGATTATTGAGTTAGCTAAGTCGCAGGGAAGAGAATTTGAGACAAACGACCCTCAATCATATTATCCCGACGATTTGAATAGTTATAAAAAGCAAATGGAGGAAAAAGGTTGGGAACTCGGTGAAGACCTTGAGGAGTTGTTTGAATATTCAATGCATCCATCACAATATGAGGCATACAAGAGTGGCAAGGCAAAAGCAGACTTTGAACAAGACCTCGCAGAGCGCAAAGCAAAAAAGAATACGACAGCCACAAATGCTAACATGCCTGACCATATCACAGTTACCTTAAAAGGGCAATCTTATCTGGTTGACATCAGCTATGGCGAAGTTGCATCCAATACGACTCACGTTGTTGCACCCACACCAAATGGGGAGGGTGAAGACATTCTTGCTCCACTTGAAGGAAAGTTCTACCGTGTCAAAGATGCTCAAGAAGTGGCCAAACAAGTGGGAGACTCAGTTAAAACTGGAGATGTTATTGGCTATATTGAAGCTATGAAAACATACAATGCAATCCGTGCTGATTTTGACGGTATCATCACTGCCATTCTCACAAATAGCGGCGATAGCGTTGAAGAGGACGACCCCATCATGACGATTGCAAGGCAATAAATTGGT
>JABUUA010000050.1:18647-25244 GCA_021443405.1 Bacteroidaceae bacterium | reverse complement strand
CCTTCGGCAAACCCGTAGTTCGCGCCGAGCACTACCTGTCGCACCGCGGGCAGCGTGGCCGAGAGCCACGAGAGCGAGTCGTCGGTGCTGCCGTTGTCGGCCACCACCACCGAGTCGGCGGGCGAGAACTTCACCACGTCGGGCAGGAAGCGACGCATCATGTCCGCTCCGTTCCAGTTCAGTATTACGATGGCTATCTTGTTCATACATCTGTTTCTACGATGGCTCCCACGAGCGCCGTCTGGTCCTTGTTCCATCCGTCGAGGCGCACCATCACAATTTCGCCGTCGCGTTCGGCCTGCACCTCCACCTTGATGTAGTTGTCGGTAAAGCCCGTCTGCACACCGCGGCGCTTGCCATGCTCGAGCAGCACGGGACGGACGCTCCCTATATATATAGTATAGTACGCGCGCGTGAGGGCGTCGCTCAGTTCTAACACCTGCTGACTGCGGGCGTGCTTCACCTCGGGCGTGACACTGTGGGCGATGTCGAGGGCCTTGGTGCCGGGGCGCTCGCTGTAGCTGAACACGTGGTATTGGCTCACGGGCACGCGCTGCAGGAAGCGCAGGGCTTCGGCAAACAGTTCGTCCGTCTCGCCGCGAGTGCCCACGATGACATCGACGCCGATGAAGGCGTCGGGCATCAACGACTTGATTTTCTCTAATTTTCGGGCAAAGAGCGCCGTATCGTAACGGCGGTGCATCAGGCGGAGCACCTCGTCGCTACCGCTCTGCAAGGGGATGTGGAAATGCGGCATGAAGGCACGGCTCTGCGCACAAAACTCTATGACTTCGTCGGTGAGCAGGTTGGGTTCTATGCTGCTGATGCGGTAACGCTCTATTCCTTCCACGCGGTCCAGCGCTTTCACGAGGTCGAGGAACGTCTCGCCCGTGGTCTTGCCGAAATCACCGATGTTGACACCCGTCAGCACAATTTCCCGTCCGCCCTTGGCCGCCACCTCCCGGGCTTGCTCCACCAGCGTGGCGACGGTGCCGTTGCGACTGCGCCCGCGAGCAAAGGGAATGGTGCAATAGGTGCAGTAATAGTCGCAACCGTCCTGCACTTTCAGGAAGTAGCGCGTGCGTTCACCACACGAGCACGACGGGACAAACGTGCGGATGTCGGCCGTGCGCACGGTGTGACATTCGTGAGCCCGGGCGGTTCGTTCGGCCTCGTCCAGACTGATGCGCTCCGTCAGATACTGGACAAGCTGCCCTTTCTGCTCCGCACCTAACACGAGGTCCACGCCCTCGATATCAGCCACCCGCTGGGGTTGAAGCTGGGCGTAACAGCCCGTCACCACCACGTAGGCCCCCGGATGCTTGCGCACCAACTGGCGGATGGCCTGGCGACACTTGCTGTCGGCCACCTCGGTCACGCTGCATGTATTCACAATGCAGATGTCGGCCACCTCACCTTTGGCGACCGTCATCACGCCGCATCGCTTGAGTTCTTCGCCCACCGACGATGTCTCGGCAAAGTTCAATTTGCATCCCAAGGTGAAGTAGGCGGCCTTCTTCCCCGCCAACGCTGCTATTGCATTCATAGCACAAAGGTACGACGAAGCAAGGGAAAAAGCAAAAAAATCGGATAATTTTCCGAAGGAACCAGCGCAAGCCGCACCACCCGACCGCCCACCTCCTTTGCCCCTCCGAATTGTTCCGCCCACAAGATGCTCTCTCCCCCAACGCCTCAATGCGTCGCCCAACCACCATCATTCGGTCTCCGAAGCGCAATTGTCCAGCAAAAAAGTTTCAAAAAACATAATAGCATAACCACCTTATTTATAGAAATATAACAAATCGATTACAAAAAAGTAAAAAAATAATTGCCCCGAAGTGATACAACGTATTGAAAAAAGCAGTAACTTTGCATCGTTTTAATAAGCAATTGATTGTTTTACAGATTTAAAAATTTAACAAAAATGAAGAAGTTTGCTTTCTTGTTCGTAGCTATCTCAGCTATCTCTTTCGCTTCATGCGGTAATGGTACTCAGGCTTGCACCGAGTGCAGCGACAGCGATACTGTAGCTGTTGACACCGTTGACACCACTGCTGTTGACAGCGTTGTTGCTGAGGTGGTTGACACTGTAGCTGCTGTAGTTGCTGAGTAATTAGCGGACAAGTACCACAGTACACGAGGGCTGCACGATAGTGTGGCCCTTTCTTTTTGTCTTCGCAGGCTGGCCCTATGACCTGTGGTCATAAGAAAAACGGCTAAGCGAATGGGAAACTTAGCCGTTTTTCTATATTAATCGATTGGGGATTATATTACATCAGACAAGCATCAAGCTCGCGCGCAATCTCCTCTTTGTCCATGTGCTGACCGATGAACACCAGTTTCTGCATGCGGTCGCCCACTTCATCGTCCCAGTCGCGCTTCACGCCGGGGTTGCGTTCGAGGAATTCTTCCAACTCGTCCGCCGGCATGGTGGCGTACCACTGCCCCGCCCCTTTCAGCGAGACTTGCTTGCCCGCCTGCTCAAACAAATAGCACATCTCCTCTTCGTTCTTGAAATAGCAGATGCCCTTGGCGCGGATGACGCTCTTGGGCCACTTCTTCGCCACGAAATGGTCGAAGATTCCCATGTTGAAGGGACGGCGGCGATAGTACACAAACGTGCTGATGCCGTATTCGTCGCCATGATTGTGGTCGTGGCAATGTCCGCAGGTGCAGCCTTCGGGATGCTCGTGATGGTGATGTTCGCCGTCGTGGTGACGATGTTCGTCTGCCTCGCCGTCGTGGTGGTGATGGTGGTGGTCGTGCTCCTCCTCGTCGCCGTCGTGATGGTGATGTCCCTCGTGATGATGCTCCTCGTCGGCATGTTCCTCCAGCGCCTCCACCCATTTGGCCGAGGTGGCTGTGGCTTCGAAGTCGAACAGTCCGGTACAGAGCAACTTGTCGAGATTTACGTCGCCGTAGTTACACTCCACAATCTCAGCCTTGGGTTGCAAGGTGCGTATGAGCTGGCGAATGCGTCCCAGTTCTTCGGGCGTCACCTCGGCGGCCTTGTTGAGCAGCACCATGTTGCAGAACTCTATCTGCTGAATGACCAGATTCTCAATATCGTCGCTCTCCAAGTCGGCGCGCAGTAGGTCGAGGCCGCCCTGAAACTCGTCCTTCAGGCGCAGGGCGTCCACCACCGACACAATGCAGTCCAGTACGGGCACACCCGCGTCGGTGTAGCGCTCCTCCATCTGCGGGATAGAGCAGATGGTCTGTGCGATGGGGGCGGGTTCGCAGATGCCGCTCGCCTCCACCACGATGTAGTCGAAGCGATGCAGGGCGATGATGTCCTGGAGCTGCTCCACCAAGTCCATTTTTAGCGAGCAGCAGATGCAACCGTTCTGCAGCGCCACCAGCGAATCGTCCTGCTGGTCCACGATGCCTCCCTTTTCAATGAGGTCGGCGTCGATGTTCACCTCGCCGATGTCGTTCACGATAACGGCGAACTTTATGCCTTTCTTGTTTTGCAGAATACGGTTGAGCAACGTGGTCTTTCCACTGCCCAGATAGCCCGTTATCAGCAGAACGGGCGTGATTACTTTCTCCATGATGGGTTCGTTTTGCTTTTCTAACCACAAAAATACAAAGAAAAAATCGGAAACCTGCGCTCGGGAGGGAAAAAAGTGCTATCTTTGCACGGTAAAGAACAACCCTATGGCACCCATCATATCCCCCACCGAACGCGACACTCTGCAAGGCTTGCTCAACAACGCCCAGCAGATTATCATCACCGCACATCAGAATCCCGACGGCGATGCTGTAGGCAGCACCACCGCCCTGCAGCAGGTGCTGCGCCGACTGGGCAAGGAAGCTACCATCGTGATGCCCAACGACTTCCCCGACTTTCTCCGCTGGATTCCGGGCGCCAACGAGATTGTGCGCTGCAACAAACAGGCCGACGAGGCCGCGGCGCTGCTCGCGAAGGCCGACCTTGTGTTTTGTCTCGACTACAACGCACCCCACCGAACGGGCGACGAGATGGGCACAGCCCTGACCACAAGCGAGGCCAAGATGGTGATGGTGGACCACCACCTCGACCCGGCCGACTTCTGTGCCGTCACCGTGTCGCACCCCGAAATGTGCAGCACCTGCGAGGTGCTTCTCCACCTGATGAACGCCATGGGCTGGAGCGAAGGCTTGACGCACGACGAGGCCACCAGCCTCTACGTGGGCATGATGACCGACACGGGCGCTTTCACGTATGCCTCGAGCCGCCCCGAAGTGTACGAGTGCATCTCGCAACTCCTGCGCTGCCACATCGACAAGGACAAGATTTACCGCAACGTCTTCTGGACAGGCACCGAAGGGCGCTACCGCATAATGGGCTACTTGCTCTACGTGAAGATGGAACTGCTCCACCGTCACCACGCTTCACTCATCACGCTCACCAACCAGGAATACCGGCAGTTCAAACTCAAGAACGGCGATACCGAGGGCTTCGTCAACATTCCCTTGGAGATTGACGGCATCAATCTGAGTGTCTTTCTCCGCGAAGACACCGAGGTGAAAGGCAAGATTCGCGTCTCCACTCGCAGCGTCGATGACATCCCCTGCAACGAGATGTGTGCCGAGTTCTTCAACGGCGGCGGCCACAAGAATGCGGCCGGCGGTTCACTGATGTGCACGCTCGAGGAGGCTGCCGACATCGCCCGAAAGGCCATCGCCAAGTACGGAAAATAGAAAAGACCTAGTCGACAACTCCCCCTCACCGCATCCCTCATCGTCCCTCACCCGCAAGGAGACCGTCACGCGCCTAAGAAAAAATCATTTTTTTCTAAAGAAATCATCAAGTTTTTCTAAGAAAAAGCACCTCTATGTCCAGTCGTCCATTTTGAAGCACTACGAAGACGGGCAAACATCCCACAGACAACGAAGTTTGCCCACGCTCTCAAATGGACACGGATTCCCACAAACCCAAATCAGGAAACTCCGGAAGGAAACCTCTTTCGCGCAAGCGCAAAAATAAATTAATTTATTTTGTATTGTCTGCTCTTATTCGTACCTTTGTAGTTAATATGAAGAAATTTGGATATTTTGCCTTGCTCGTTACGACCATCGGCTTGATGATGACCGCCTGCAAGGACGAGGAAACCTACGCCGAGCAAAAGGAAAAGGAGCGTAACGCCGTGGCAGCCTTCCTGGCTCGCGACCCTCTGTTGCTCATGGGCACCAGCGGCGACACGCTGCTCTACACGTCGGGCATCAACGTAATCTCAGTGGAGCAGTTTGAAGCACAAGACTCCACGACCGACGTCAGCAAGAACGAATACGTACTTTTTGCCAATACGGGTGTCTATATGCAGATTGTTCGCAAGGGCGTCGGCGAGAAGTTGGCACACCAACAGCACGCTCGCATCATCACCCGTTACTGGGAGTATAACATCCTCACGGACACGTTGCAGACCACCAACCGCACACCCTACTGGATGACGAACCCCGACATCATGGATGTGGATAACAACAGCGGCACCATCACCGCCACCTTCAGTACCGACGTGAACGGCGGTGGCGCTATGTACATGACCTACGAAAGCACGGCCGTTCCCCAAGGGTGGACCATTCCTCTCACATACATCAACATCGGCCGACAGACCACTGCGGAGGAAGGCATCGCCAAGGTGCGCCTCATTGTTCCCCACGACAAGGGAACTGCTGCCGCCACTAAGGGCGTGTATCCCTGCTTCTACGAAATCACTTACCAGCGAATGCGCGATTAGTTCATAGCGCGAAGGTTCTCTCAAAGGACGGCGAGCAGCGCACACCAATAACAATAATCCCCCGCTCCAACTAAGGAACGGGGGATTATTTGCTTTATGCTATTGATTGTGATTACTCAGCAGCGGGGGTCTCTTCCTCGGCAACGGGAGCAACTGCCTCGGCAACGGGAGCGGCAACTTCCTCTTCTGCGGCGGGAGCCTCGGCGGGAACGCCCTCCTCAACTACAGTCACGGGGATGTTGACAGCCACCTCCTTGTGCAGACGCACAACGGCGTTGTGCTCACCTACGCTCTTCACGTCCTTGATGGTGATGAGCTTGCGGTCAATCTCGAAGCCCAGCTTAGCCAGCTCGTCGGCAATCATGGCAGCGTTCACACTACCATAGATGGTGCCGTTGTTGCTCACCTTGGCGGTGATGGTCAGAGCCACGTTGGCCAACTTGTCGGCGACAGCCTGAGCGTCGGCCTTGATCTTGGCGAGCTTCACAGCCTGCTGACGCAGGTTCTCAGCCAGCACTTTCTTGGCAGACTCCGAGGCGATAACGCCCTTGCCAGTGGGGATAAGATAGTTACGACCGTAACCAGACTTCACATTCACGATATCGTTCTTGTAACCCAAGCCGATAACATCTTCCTTAAGAATAATTTCCATAGTCCTTATCTCCTCTGTTATTTATTTCATCAAATCGGTTACGAAGGGCAGCAGAGCCAAGTGGCGGGCACGCTTCACGGCCTGAGCCACGCGACGCTGGTACTTGAGTGAAGTGCCGGTGATGCGACGGGGAAGAATCTTACCCTGCTCATTGAGAAACTTCTTCAGGAACTCGGGATCCTTGTAGTCGATATACTTGATACCGCTCTTCTTGAAACGGCA
>JABUUA010000050.1:7099-18341 GCA_021443405.1 Bacteroidaceae bacterium | reverse complement strand
TCGGCACCATTCTGCTCGAGAATGCCCTTGAACTTAGCGACCGCTTCCTTCATCTGATCGTCAGACAAAACGGGAGTTAAAATGAAAACGGTTTCGTACTGATTCATAATACGTTGAATTGTTAATAAATAAATGTTAATGCTTAAAGCGGTGCAAAGTTACTAAATTTCTCGTACATACGCAAGGAAACTGGCGGTTTTTAGTTTTTGATACGGGCGTGACCAAGTTTTCGCATAATTGTTTCGCCGTCTCGTTTTTTTTTCGTTAATTTGTATTCGTTATAGTGTGAATAATGAATTAAACACAAGATAAGTTATGAAGTACTTAGGAATCCTCTTGATTGTATTGGGCGCCATTCTGCTGACAGTCAGCTATTTTGCCCAGTGGGTTGACTACAACTGCGTGCAGTTCACGGGTCTCGGCCTCATGATTGCCGGCCTCATCGCCCACATCGTGATTGCCCGTCGCACACGCGACTAGGTCATTTGCAGTCACAAAAAAGAGGGAGCGCCCAGGCGTTCCCTCTTTTTTGCTGCTTTACGGCCGGTTATTCCATATAGGTGCCACCGGGCACAATCAGACGATAGCCCTTGCCGTGCACATTGTTTATCTCTATGCTCTCGTCGGCCCGCAAGTGTTTGCGCAGTTTGGTGATGTACACATCCATCGAACGTGCATTGAAATAATTGTCGTCAATCCAGATAGTCTTGAGTGCGAGCTCGCGCTGCAGCACCTCGTTGGCGTGGTTGCAGAGCATGGTGAGCAGTTCGCTCTCCTTGGTGGTGAGCTTTTTCTGCTCATCGCCTATGCTGAGAATCTGGCGCTTGCTATCAAACACGAACTTGCCCAGACGGAACACCGTGCTCGTGGTCGGCTTCTTGCTCACGGTGCGGCGCAGCACGGCCTCCATACGGAACACGAGCTCGTCCATGGAGAAGGGTTTGGTCAGATAATCGTCGGCACCCAGTTTGAAGCCCTCGATGATGTCCTCCTTCAGGTTCTTGGCCGTGAGGAAGATGATAGGCGTCCCGGGCTTCACGGACAGAATATCCTTGGCCAGTTCGAAACCGTCCTTCTTCGGCATCATCACGTCGAGCACGCACAGGTCGTAGTGGGCCTTCATGAAACCACGATAACCGGCCTCACCGTCGAGGAACAACTCTGCGTCGTAGCCCTTGGCTTGCAGATAATCTCTGAGCAACATGCCCAGACTCTCGTCGTCTTCACACAGAAGAATGCGCAATTTTGTCTCCATAATTTTCCAATTTAGTCTTTAATACTCGCTAATGTTATCGTGAACTTTGTACCGCGGCCCAGTTCGCTCGCCACCTTGATAGTGCCGTGGTGCAGTTCTATCATCTTTTTCACATAGGACAAGCCGAGGCCAAATCCTTTCACGTTATGCTGGTTACCTGTGTGCACCCGATAGAATTTATCGAAGATGCTGCCCAGGTCTTGCTTCTTTATGCCGATGCCGTTGTCGATGATGCGTATCTGATATTTGTCGCCCACATTGCGGGTGCGGATGCGCAACTTCAGGGGTTCATCGTCGCGGCGATACTTCACGGCGTTGTCCATCAGATTGAAGATGATGTTGGTGAAGTGCATCTCATCGGCATTCACAAAGGGATTCTCAGCCTCGAGACGGGCGTCGATGGTACCGCCGTACTGCTTCACTTTGAGCGTGAACGTGTCCACCACCGAGTCGATGAGCTCGTCGGCATTGAGTTCGGTAGGCTTCATCGCAATGTTGTTATGCTCGTAGAGCGACATCTGCAGCACTTTCTCCACCAAGAATTGCAGGCGGCGCGTCTCGCTGCCGATAATGTTTCCGAGGTTTTCGTAACTCTGTTCAGTCTTCGGCACGCTCTTGTCGGCCAACATCTGTGAGGCCAGCGAGATGCTCGAGAGCGGAGTCTTGAACTCATGCGTCATGTTGTTCACGAAATCCGTCTTCATCTCGTCCACCTTGTGCTGGCGTAACGCCAGGTAGGCAGCGAACAGATAGGTGAGGAACAGCACGACGGTGAACACCGTGGCAGGCGCTATCAGGCGCACCTCACTATAGACATAGTTGCCGAGGTCTGGGAAATGAACCCGCACCACACCCATCTTCTGGGTCGGGTCGTTGCGGAAGAGGGTCTGCGTGAACATGTGGTCGCTACCCTTCTCTTCGTAGTCGCTGCAGCGGTACACCTCGCGTCCGTCCACCGCGTTGATGGTGAAATGGAACGGCAAGGTCACGCCGTTACGTTCCAGCGAGCGGCGCAAGCAAGCATCCAACACCTGCGGATTGAGGCGCTCCTCAAAGCTTTTTTCGCTCGCGTTATATAATATGGAATAGACCACTTCCTCAAGCACGCCCTTCTGATAAAGGTAGGCGTTGCGCACGGCCTGTTGGAAATTGTGGGCCGACTCCGCAATCGTGGTCGAGGGTCGCATGGTGAGCGTCATAGGCATGTGAGGACGACGGTCGAGCGGCTTCACGCTGAAATCGGGAATAGGAAGGCTGTCGTGCATCACACCCAGCAGCATGGGGTTGCCCAGCACCGTGTGCACTTTCGGGTGACGGAGCGAGTCGATGCCCATCAATTCGTCGCCATATTCGTTGACCACCTCCTTGAGATAGTTGGCCGTCTCCATTCGTTCCAGGTCGCGTGAGGCGCGGTCGAGGCTGCGCTTCACATTCTCGTCGAACTGGTTGCGGCGCATCTGCACCATCATGCGAGCGTGATTGATCTGCAAGCCCAGCAGCACCAGGAAGCTGGTTCCCACGAGGGCGCTAATGATCCATGACATGTAACGTTTCATATCGCAAAGGTAAGGAATGCCACAGATAAGTAAAAAGGAGAGTACCAAAAGCGCTCTCCTTTTTTACTTTATTAATAAAAATTGCTTAATCTATGTGCCGTATATTACTCAGCATTCTCTTCCTCGTGTTCTTTTACGAGCTTCTGCTGTACGTCGGCGGGCACAAGTTCGTAGCTGGCAAACTTCATGATGAAGCTGGCGCGGCCACCCGTCAGACTGCTCAGCGCCGTGCTGTAAGAACTCATTTCCTTCAGAGGAGCCTTGGCCACGAGCTTCTCATAGCCGGCTTCGCTGGTCATACCCATAATCATGGCACGGCGACCTTGCAAATCGCTCATGACGTCACCTAACTTGTCGCTGGGCACGAACACCTCCACGTCGTAGATAGGCTCCAGAATCTTGGGGCCTGCGTTGCGGAAGGCCTCGGCGAAGGCCTGACGACCTGCTAGCATGAACGAGAGTTCGTTTGAATCAACGGGATGCATCTTACCATCGTAAACAATCACACGCACGTCGCGAGCATAGCAACCCGTAAGCGGTCCTTGCTCCATGCGCTGCATGATACCCTTCAAGATGGCGGGCATGAAGCGCGTGTCAATAGCACCACCCACAACAGAGTTGATGAAGACAACCTTGCCGCCCCAGTCGAGCGTCACTTCTTCCTTACCCTTCACATTGATGCGATATTCCTGGTTGCCGAAGTGGTAAACATCGGGATCGGGCATGCCTTCGTAGTAAGGCTCTACAATCAGGTGCACCTCACCAAACTGGCCGGCACCGCCCGACTGCTTCTTGTGACGATAGTCGGCACGTGCTGCCTTCGTGATGGTCTCGCGATACGGAATCTTTGGCTCGTCGAACACGATTTGAATCTTCTCGTTGTTCTCCATGCGCCACTTCAAGGTACGCAGGTGGAACTCACCCTGACCGTGCACAAGAATCTGCTTCAGTTCCTTCGACTGCTCAATCTGCCATGTGGGGTCTTCCTCGCGCATCTTCTGCAACGCGTTCATCATCTTCTCGGTCTCGGCCTCGTTCACGGCGCGGATGGCACGCGAGTACTTGGCGTTGGGGTACTTGATGAAGTTGAAGCGATTCTCGCTGTTCTTATCGTTCAGGGTGTTGCCCGTCTTCACGTCCTTCAGCTTCACGGTGCAACCGATATCGCCAGCCACCAGTTCGTCCACCTTGATACGCGTGGCACCTGCACAGCAGAACATCTGAGCGATGCGCTCCTTCGAACCGCGGTCGGCATTGGTGAAGTCATCGCCTTCGTGCACGGTTCCGCTCATCACCTTGAAGTACTGTACCTCACCGATATGGGGTTCAACGGCGGTCTTGAAGAAGAACAGGCTGGTGGGACCCGCTGGATCGGGATTCACCTCCACACCACGCGTGTTGAATACCTTAGGCATCTCGTCCACGAAAGGAACCACATTGCCCAGGAACTCCATCAAGCGACGCACACCCATGTCCTTACCGGCGCAAACGCAGAACACGGGGAACATGCCACGAGCGGCCAAACCCTTGCGGATGCCCTCGCGCATTTCGTCCTCCGTCAGGTTCTCGGTCTCGAAGAATTTTTCCATCAGCGTCTCGTCGTGCTCAGCCGCAGCCTCCACAAGTGCCTTGTGCATCTCCATGGCCTTGTCCATCTCCTCGGCGGGAATCTCCTCGATGGTGGGTGCGCCACCCTCAGGACCCCAAGAGTATTTCTTCATCAGCAGCACGTCAATCAGGCTGTTGAAGTTGGGACCTGTCTGCAAAGGATACTGCACAGGCACCACCTTTGAGCCATAGATGTCGGTCAGTTGCTCCAGAATGCGGTCGTAGTCAGTGTTCTCATCGTCGAGCTGGTTCACGAGGAAGATAACGGGCTTGCCCAATTTCTCGGTGTAGCGGAAATGGTTCTGCGTGCCCACCTCCACGCCGTTAGCGCCTTTGAGCAACAGGATGGCGGTGTCGGTCACGTTCAGAGCGGTCAGCGCTGCGCCCACGAAGTCATCGCTACCCGGGCAGTCGATAATGTTCAGTTTCTTATTATTCCATTCAACGTGGTAAACAGTTGAGAACACGCTGTAGCCATATTCCTGCTCCACGGGGAAATAATCGCTGACAGTGTTGTGCTGAGTGATGCGGCCGCGACGCTTGATGATTCCTGCTTCGTACAACAGACTCTCGGTCAAAGTCGTCTTGCCGCTACCGTCATTGCCAAGCAAGGCAATGTTCTTAATCTCATTCGTTTTGTAGACTTTCATGGTGTTTATTCGTTTAGGTTTATTGTATATTTCAAGTTTTCAAAGTGCAATTTAGCAATTTCTACCGATACGACCAAACAATTTCTCATTTTTTTGTATCTTTGTGTCAGTTATGACAGGCGTTTACATCCATATCCCCTTCTGCAAGAGCCGCTGTGTGTACTGCGACTTCGCCTCCTCCACGCTTGGTGACGACTGGAAAGAGCGATACCTTGCAGCGCTGGCAAAGGAGATGGAACGGCGCTGTCACGAGCACGGTGACCCTCGCGCGCGTACTATATATATAGGTGGCGGCACGCCGTCGCAACTCTCTCCTGCCCTACTCATCCGGTTGTTCGACCACCTCGCCCGTCATTTCTCATGGCCCGCCGAGGCAGAAATCACACTCGAGGCCAACCCCGACGACGTGACGGACGACTTCGGTGCTGCCTTGAAAGACACGCCCGTCAACCGCGTCTCCATGGGGGTGCAATCCACGGACGACCATGTGCTGAGCTTCTTGCGCCGCCGACACACCGCCCAGCAGGCCGTCACCGCGGTGTATCGACTGCAAGACGCGGGCTACACCAATCTCTCCCTCGACCTCATCTACGGCCTCCCCGGCCAGTCACTCACCCTCTTTGAACAAGACGTGCGCCGGGTGTTGTCGCTGGACATCCCGCACCTGAGTGCCTACGCCCTGCAGTTCGAGGAGGGAACGGTCTTGTGGCAGATGCGCCAGCGCGGCGAAGTGAAGGAGGCCGACGAGGAGCTATCGCTTCAGTGTTACCACCGTCTCATCAACCTCACCGCCGAGGCAGGACTGGGGCACTACGAAATCAGCAACTTTGCGCGCCCGGACTTCCGCTCGCGCCACAATAGCAGTTACTGGCAGGGACTGCCTTATCTCGGTCTAGGTGCTGGGGCGCACAGCTACGACGGGCACGCTGTCCGCACCGCCAACTGCCCCGATGTGCAGCGATACATCGCCGGCGAGGCGGCCGAAGTGGAGCGTCTCTCCGCCAACGAGCGCTTCAACGAGCGCATCATGCTCTCGCTGCGAACGCGGGAAGGTCTCGACCTCCATGCGCTGGAACGCGACTTCGGCCGTGAGCGTCGCCGCGCCTGCGAACGTCAAGCCGCGCCACATGTGCAGGAGGGACGTCTGCGTCGCGAGGCCGACCGCCTGCGTCTCACCCTCCAAGGGCTCTTTGTGAGCGACGCCATCATCGTAGATTTAATGAATTAACAACCCAAATAAACAATCCTATTTTCATCAAACATCATGGGAAATTACGTACAAAAGAACTTGATTCCTGGGGAATCCATCGTCTATGAAGCCAAGTACCACTGGTCGGTTTGGATAAAGCCTGCTATGGCTGTCGCCCTGAGCCTGCTGCTGGTCGTTACCGCCTTTGTATTCTTCGCCAACGACACCGCTACCGAACCTTCTTACGTCTGGCTCATTCTGTCGGGTATCTTGCTGCTCGTCAGCCTCATCTATTTCGGTTATTGGTATCTGAAGCGCGGCTTCGACGAGTTCGCCGTCACCACGCAACGCATCTTCATCAAGAAGGGCATCTTTGCGCATGAGACCACGGAGCACAATCTCAAGAAGATAGAGACGGTATCCGTGGAGCAGGGTTTCTGGGAGCGTCTGTTCGCCTGCGGCACACTCACCTTCAGCGGCACAGGTTCCACCACCACCGAGCTCCCGAAGATGGACCACCCGCACGCGTTCCGCAAGGCCATCCAGAGTGCCATGGACGAATACGACCGCGTGGACGTAAGCAAGGACGAGGCCGCCCAGCAGGTCACGGCTCAGCCCACGTCCACCCTTTCGCGCGCCGAGCAGATAGAGAAACTCAAACAGTTGCTCGACAGCGGCGCCCTGACGCAGGACGAATTTGAAACGGAGAAAACGCGCATCCTGTTCCAAGAATAAACATACCTTAGCTACCATGAAACACTTGCTTCTTACTTGTGTTCTGTTGCTCACCGCGCTGATGGGGAGCGCGCAGAGCCTTGTGCCCGTTCCCTCGCAATCGCAACTCGACTGGTTGGGGATGGAGCGCTACGCTTTCATCCACTTTTCCACCAACACCTTCACCGACCAGGAGTGGGGCGACGGGGGCGAGGACATCAACCTCTTCAACCCCACCGAACTCGACTGCCGCCAGTGGGCGAGGGTCTGCAAAGAGGGTGGTCTCACGGGCATCATTATCACGGCCAAGCATCATGCCGGCTTCTGTCTGTGGCCGTCTAAGTACACCGACTACTCGGTGAAAAACTCTCCGTGGAAGAACGGCCAGGGCGACGTCTTGCGCGAACTGCGTCAGGCGTGCGACGAATACGGTCTCAAGATGGGCATCTACCTTTCGCCGTGGGACCGCAACCGCGCCGATTACGGTCAGCCGTCCTATGTGGAGTACTTCCGCAACCAGGTGAAAGAACTGCTCACCGAGTACGGCGACATCTTCGAGGTGTGGTTCGACGGGGCCAACGGCGGCTGGGGCTACTACGGTGGAGCACGTGAAAACCGCAACATCGACCGCGCCACATATTACGGCTGGCCCGAGACGGTGAAACTCATCCGCCAGTTGCAGCCCAACTGCATCATTTGGAACGAGGTGGGTCCCGACGTCCGCTGGTGCGGCAACGAGCTCGGCGCCGGCAGCGACACCAACTGGAGCCGCTACAACTACAGCGCTCACGTGCCGGGACAGCCCGACAACCACTCGCTCACGCAAGGGGAAAAAGACGGCACCGACTTTGTTCCTTCGGAGGTGAACGTGTCCATCCGCCCGGGATGGTTCTATCACGAGTTCGAGGACCAGAAGGTGAAGTCGGTCAGCAAACTATGGAACATCTACCTCGCATCGGTGGGCAAGAACTCCACCTGGCTGCTCAACTTCCCCGTTGACCGCCGAGGCCTCATCCACGAGCGCGACGCCGAGGCCATCATCAACTTCCAGTACTACCTGCAGTCCGTGCTCAGCACCGACTTTGCCCGCAAGGCCAAGGTCACGCGCACCGACACGCAATACACGCTCACGCTGCGCCGGCCGGCCACCATCAACCTCGTGCAACTGCGCGAGGAGTTGCGTCAGGGCCAGCACATCAGCCAGTTCTCTGTAGAGGCTCGCGTGCAGGGCCAGTGGCAACACATCGGGGACGGTACCACAGTGGGCAACAAGCGCATCATCAAGGTGCCCGAGCAAAAGGTGGAGGCCATTCGCGTGACCACCGCTGCACGCCACCTTTCCAGTGTACAACTCTACTACGCACCCGCCATCGAGGAGACGGTCGACCGCGAGCACTATGCCTTCGACCGCAGCCTGTGGCAAGTGCTACAGCCCGACGACCCCGCCGCACGACAAATGCTCGACGGCAACAAACTTTCCATGTACTGGACGGACAAGGGCTTCCCATACGACGTGGTCATCGACATGAAGCAGGAGCAGACACTCACGGGATTCCGCTACCTGCCCGACCAGGGCGACTATTTCTTGCGCGGCATCGTCACCAACTACGAGTTCGCGGTCTCGACCGATGGGCAGCAGTGGCAAACCGTGAGCGACGGCGAATTCTCCAACATCGCCCACAATCCGCTGTGGCAAGTGGTGCAATTCCCTCAGGCCGTGCAGGCGCGTTACTTCCGTTTCCGCGCCCTGCGCAACAGCAAGGGCTGGGGCGATTTCGGTTGTGCCGAGCTCGATGTGCTCACCACGCCGACGCCGGTCGTCGCTGGCACCAGCACGGTGACCGCGCCCAACGGTCGTTTCACGGCCGCATGCAACGGGGGTGAGTTCACCGTCACCGACCGCGAGAAGCATACCATCGCCACCTTCGCCGCCCGCGGCATCCAGTTCGACGGGCGCGGACAACTCGCCAGCATCGCGGAGGTGGAGCGCCGACGCATCAGCGACCACTACACCATGATGACGGGAAAGCGAAGCCAGTGCCACAACGAAGGCACCGAGTGTCTCTACCGACTGACCGACGACAACGGGGCGGAACAACTGCTCCGTCTGCGCGTGTACAACGACGGCGTGGCTTTCCGCTACGAACTTCCCAGCGCCTCCCACGTCACGGGCGAGCACACCACTTATTATCTGGCGCCGCAGACCACCAGTTGGATGCAGCAGTACGACAGCGGTTACGAGCAGTTCTATCCCGAGCGACCGGCCGACCTATCGGGTCAGTGGGGCTACCCTGCCCTGTTCCAGACGCTCCACGGCGATTATCTTCTCGTCACCGAGGCTGGCGTGGAGGCTGGTCGATGCGCCTCTTGGCTCAACACCCAGCGCCAGACTTCGGCCTTCGACGTTCAGTGGGGCACTTCCACCCTCGACGTGGCCTCCGGATGGAGTACGCCGTGGCGCGTGATGATGATGGGAACGCTGGCCGACGTGGTGGAGTCCACCCTCGTCACCGACGTCAGTCCGGCCTCCACGCTGCCCGACGCTTCGTGGGTGCAGCCGGGGGTAGTGTCGTGGATTTATTGGGCGCATAACCACGGGTCGAAGGACTTTCAACTCGTGAAACAATACGTCGATATGGCGGCAACGCTGCATCTTCCCTACGTGCTCATCGACTGGGAATGGGAGGTGATGAGCAACGGCGGCAACGTGCAAGACGCCGTTCGCTACGCGCTGTCGCAGGGTGTGAAGCCGCTGCTATGGTACAACTCATGGACGGGTTGGACCAATGGCGCGCCGGGCACCGACGTGCTGCTCCATCGCGAGAGCCGCCTGCGCGAGTTCGAGAAGATTGCCTCTTGGGGTGTGGCGGGCGTGAAGATTGACTTCTTTGCGGGCGACAGCCGCGAGATGATGGACTATTACATCGACATCCTGCGCGACGCCGCCCAGCATCACCTGCTCGTCAACTTCCACGGCGCCACCATCCCCCGCGGTTGGCAGCGCACCTATCCCCACATGATGTCGGCCGAGGCCGTGTACGGCGCTGAGTGGTACAACAATAACGACCGTCTCACACCGCGTGCCGCCCGTCACAACACCACCCTACCGTTCACCCGCAACGTGGTGGGCTCGATGGACTACACGCCCTGCGCCTTCAGCGACTCGCAGCATCCGCACATCACCACCCACGCCCACGAGCTGGCGCTCACCGTCGCTTTCGAGTCGGGGCTTCAGCACTTGGCCGACCGACCCAAGTCGTTCCTCGCCCAGCCCGCCGCCGTGCAGGAGTTCCTCGGACAGTTGCCCAGCACGTGGGACGACACGCGTCTGCTCTCCGGCGCCCCCGGCAAGTCCGTCGTCATTGCGCGGCGCAAGGGCGACGTGTGGTTCGTGGCTGGTCTTAACGGCCTCGACGAGGAACAGACACTCACGCTCCCTCGCTTTGTCAAGGGCAAGCGCCACGTCACCCTCTTTGCCGACGGTCCCACCGACCGCAGTTTCAACATCACCACCACGCAACTGGGTACCGACATTCCCTGCCGCGCCCGCGGTGGATTTGTTGCCGTCGTGCGGTAAATGACCCGCCTTAGCGCGCAAACCAAGAAACAAGCGAAAAGCAGTCATTTCTACCCTACGCCCGTCCAACCTTTTGCACTTCAAAAGGTTGGACGGGCGTCAGTAAGATGTGAGAAGATTTGTGCTTAACGTTTACTTACATCATCACCTACAACCTTCTAATCAACGATATACGATGGAATAGCAATAGTAGGCGACAACTGATTATGCTCCTTAGCATAAAGTTCGGCCAGACGGCTCTCGATGCCCTCTAATCTTGATTCAAGAAGTGCTGCCCGGTGATATTCAGCCGAGCCTGACGCACTGCCTCTTCGCAACCAATCGGCGACTGCTGCATTTCGGCAATCGCCTTCAACTTGGCTTCCACTGTCTTGCGATGATACTCGTTTAGATAAGTCATTTTGCATACAAGCATTTGCAATACACCCACAAAAGTACGCTTTTTAGGCGACAATCGCAAGCGTTGGGAGATTGTTTTTTTCTGCCTGATTCAGACATGCGGACGAATGAGCGCAGACGTCCTTATGTGTGAGGCCAGACATAAGGACGTGTGAAGCCAGACGTGCGTATGTCTGAAACGGCACGACCGCACCTTGTCCGGAGTGGGACGGGGTGCGGTCGCTCTATGAAAACGGAATTATTGCTGTCCGGTAAAACTCAAAACAGCACAATTCGTTGCCCCGAAGCCCAGTA
>JABUUA010000050.1:0-5787 GCA_021443405.1 Bacteroidaceae bacterium | reverse complement strand
TCAGAAGTGTCAGCCCTAAATTTATGCCATCAAAAAAGTTTTACCGGACAGCAATAAAACGGAATGAGAGAAAAGCAGGGCCATTACTGCGCCACCTGCACGCGGCCATCGGTGACCACGATGGACGAAGTGGCGCGACGCTCGAAGCGCTGGCCATGGAGGTTAAAGCGCTGGGTGCGGTGGGATGGTTTGGGGGTGACGATGGACGCGGGCAGTGACTTGAGGGTGAGCGTCATGCCGTCGATGTCGGGCATCCAACCCGTGGCGTTGTAGAGACGGATGACGTTGTCGCCCTTCTGCAGTTCGATGGTGAACACCTTGGAGCCAATCTTGTCGAATCCGCCCGAATTGAGCGAGGCGGTGCTATGCTTCTTTCCGTTGACCTCGAGGGTGACGCTGCGACTCTCGCCACAGAGGTAGCGGAGCGTCATGGTGTATTTGCCGCCCGTGGGACTATAGACGTTGCGCCACTGGAGGTCGTTGGTGGCCGACTTGCCCAGCCAACCGGCCTTGGCTCCGCCGGAGCAGTTGTCGTTTTCCTCATAGATGCCGCTGGGGAGCGCCTGGTTGTTCTGCAACTCCTGATAGGCAGAGAGGTAGGCGGTCTCGGCTTCGTAGAGGGTGCGCTCGAGACGACGCTCGGCTTGGAGACGGTAGATGCGGGTGCCGTGGGCCGGGACAGTGACGGTGAACGCCCCGTCCTGCGGCTCGGCAATATCCTTCTTGGCGCAGAGGTCGCGCATAGCGACTGGTCCGTCGAGGTCCACGTCGGCGAAGGTGAGCGTCATCTCCTTGTCCTCGTCGCCCAGATTGCAGAGAGCCACGGCGCGCACGAGTCCGTTGCGCTGTTCGATGTCCTTGACCAGCGTGTAGGCCTCTCCGTCGCGCTTCACCACGTAGGCCTGCAGGTAGAGCGAGTCTTGATTGAGGGCGATGAGGTCGGGGTTGGTCATGAGCTTATAGGCGGTGGTGCTGACCTTTTCCAAGTCGCAGCCGATGAGCAGCGGCGAGGCCATGATGCACCACATGCCGAAGTGCGTCTGGTCCTCCTCGGTGCTCAGTCCGCGCCCCACCTCGAGCATGTCCATGTCGTTGAACCGTCCGTCGGTGGCATAGGCCGAAAGATTGAAATTCTCCTTGAGGATGCCTTTCACAGAACCCCAGCTGCAGTTGATGTCGCCCGTGGTTCGCCAGCTGGTGGCCACGTTGTGGACCCACGTTCCGGGGAAGGCCCAGCGACAAACATTGAGGCGGAGGTCGGTGCGTCCCGTGTTCTGCATGGCTTGCCAAATGGCAGTGTAACGCTCCTGCTCGTCGAGCACGAGGTGGTCTTCGTTGTGGAAGTAGGAGCCGCCACAGAAGTCCACCTTGATGAAGTCGAAGCCAAGGTCGCGGAAGAAAAGGTCACAGTCCTGCTGGTCGTGGGTATAAAGGCCCACGCCCTTGCCGATGACGTCGCCGTTGAACATGGAGCCGCAGGTGTTGTGACCGGCATCGCTGTAGATGCCCGCCTTGAGGCCTTTGCCGTGGATATAGTCCACCACGGGCTGCATGCCGTTGGGGAAACGCGTGGGATGAATGAGCAAATGGCCGTCGGCCTCGTCGCGTCCGCCGAAGTATCCGTCGTCGATGTTGACGTAGCGGTAGCCGTAGCGCTTATACTTGTTGTAGAGCAGCAGGGCCTGCCGCTTGATGATGGACTCGCTGATGTTCACGCCGAAGGAGTTCCACGAGCTCCAGCCCATGGTGGGAGCCTTGCTTTCCGCGGCTTCGGCGGCGGTGCCCTGCGCCTGCGCCACGCAGGTGACGAGCAGCAGGAAAAGGGTGACAAAGGGGTGTTTCATAGAGTGTCGGAAAATATTCACCCGCAAAAATACAGATTTTTTCTTAGAAAAAAAGGTCATTCACCCAGAAAAACTGGTTCCGTCACCTAAGAAAAATTTCTCTGTCACGCGCGTGACTATTTTGAGACGTGCAGACGACGCGCCACTGACGCCCCGGCGAGAACGGGAAATCGGTCCGCCACGACGCACCGAACACCCCAGCCTCAAGAAACGAAAAAGCCCCGAGCCGAAGCCCGGGGCAAGTATATACGGAAGCGGATGGCTTACTTCACAACCTTCACGGTCTTGTTACCCATCTTCTTCAGGAAGAGGCCGTGAGCGGGAGCATCGATGCGAACACCCTGGAGGTTGTAGTAGATAACATGGTCGTTACCATTCTCTACAGACTCGATGGCGTCGTACTCAGAGTCGGTGAACACAATCATGCTGTACTCGGGAACAACAGTAATCTGCCATACACCAGCTGCAGGCAACTCAATCTTCTGGTAGCCGGCAACGTACTCCTGATATTCGTTAGGAGTAACAGCGCCGTCAGACAGCTTGATGCCGTTAGCATCGAAGGCGCTGTCGTTACCGCGCTTCGTAGAGATGCGGACTACAGAAGCGGGCTTGTCGGCAGTACCAACAGTACCGGTGTAAGAAACATACTCATCACCTGCCTCTTCGGTCAGAGCTACAGATGAGTCAGTGTCGAAGTCGTTGAAGTCGCCACAAACGAACCAACCCTCCTCGAGCTTCATCACTTCCCACTTCATGTTCGTGAAGTAGAAGTCAACAGCTTCAGTAATCTGGTCGTTGAGGTTGAAGGCGATTGAGCTCATGCCCTCGGCCTTAGCTTGGTCTGCGGTCAGAGTCACAGTCTTAGAGAAGTGCTGCCAATCGGTGGTGAAGGCAACGCTACCCAGCAGTTCCCAGTGGTGGTAAGCGCCGGGAGCACCGTGTGCCTGCGTGGGAGCAGAGGTAGCCTTAGAGGCCTTGTAGTCGAACGATATCTTGATAATCTCGCCGGTAGGGAAAGCCTGGGGTGACTGAATCCAGAACTGGTTGGCCCACATGTAGGCATTTTTATCAGATTCTTCCGCCCAATCATTAGGATTAACAGCAGCAGCGCGTACGATGAAAGCCTTCGTGCCGTTGTCGTTAACGATTTCGCAAGGAGTGATGTCGTTAGAAGCAGTGCCTACGCCGCTGTAAATCTTAGATACAGCACAAGGAACCTCACCGTACTCACCCGAAGCGTCGCCGTTCTCGAGCACGTTGATCCACTCGGTGGTCTGCTCCTTCTCCTCGTGGGTCACCTTGATCCACTTAATCTGGAACTCACCTACAAAGGCACCGGTCTGCAGCATGATGCCGTCGCCGCCGTCAACCTCCGACACCTGGATAGACTGCTCAGCCCACTCGTCGGTGAAGCTAAATGCCTCGTAGTTGTCTTTACCCATAGACCAGTTACCAAGCTTCAGGTTACCCATAACGCCGGGAACAGAACCCTTAATCATCATGGTCACGGTGTAGGTGTAAGAGGGCGAGAATGCCATGCTACCCATAATCCAGTACTGGGCATCCCAGTTGTTGGCAGTAGCCTCTTCGCTGCTGTAAACGAAGCAACCGTCGGCAAATGAGATACGCGCTGCAGCTTCATCAGATGCCCAGGGGATAGAGGTAACGGAAGAGAAGTCGACATAACCGTCTTCTACCGTCTTTGCACTTGCAGTCAGACCTGCAAGAAGCAGAGTAGCAAGAGTAAAAAATTTCTTCATAATAGAAATTGTTTGAAGTTAGTAAATAAGTTATTTATAAAATTGATTCGATTCGCACAAAAGGCGAAGCACGTCCCCGACGCACGAGGCGCCGGGAACGTGTTGTGTGGTTTACTTAGCAATGTACTGGAAGAAGTCCTCGGTCTCAGGCAGAGGCTGTGACAGAGCATCGCAGTAAGCGGCGTAGCAAACGGTGCGAACCCAGTCGGTGGTCCAGAGGCCCACGGGCTCGCCAGCACGCCAGCCTGAGCCGGGCTTGCTGTCGGTGAGGCACCACTGGCAGAGGCCATACTGCTGTGCGGGAGGCACAATCTTGAGATACATCTGAATAATGAAGCGATAGTAGTCGGCCATCTGCTGACGCTCCTCGGCGGTGATGTCGAGAGCCGTGGCCTCGGTGCCGTCGGCGCGGACGTAGCCCATATCGAGCTCGGAGATGCGCACGAGCTTGCCAGTGTTGGCCATCATGTGCATCATGTTGACCATAGCCTTGGCCTTGCTGCGCATAATGCTCTCGTTGGCGTAGTACGACACGTGCATCTGAGAACCGATACCGTCAATCTTGGCGCCGTTCTTCTCCCAAACACCAATCCAGTAGATGAGTGATGAAAGCTTCTTGTTCTGATCCCAGTCGCTCTCGAGGTTGTAGTCGTTGATGAAGAGTTTGAGGTCTTCGGGCTTCCCGCCGTACTTGGCCCATGCCTTACGGGCGGCCTGCTCCACGATGGGGCCGTACTGCTCGCTGCCGAGGTAGTCCTGCCAGAAGAAGTCGGTGCTGCCCGGCGTGCTGTGCTGGAGGTCGTAGTAACCGTTCACGTTACCGCCGCCAGAGATGGCTTCGTTGATGAGGTCCCAAGCCTGCACGCGACCAGCGCATGCCGACATCATGCCATCGACCCAACGATTCATCTCGCTGGTGAGCGTGTCACGCATTTCTTCGGCCGTCTGCGGGCGGGTGTTGTCGGGATAGTGAGCAACACTTGCATCAGAGTAGTACACATTGCCTCCGTACATGGGCGAGGGGTCAACCTCGAGGTAACCGTTGTCGCTGTCGGCGGGTGCCTTGCACTTCACGGTGATGCCGTTCCAGTCCGAGGGCTCAATCTTCACCTTGGTGTCGAGCTTGGTGCCGCAGAAGTTCAGAGTGAGGTTGACGGTCTTGTCCACCTTGGCCGTGAAGCTGATTTCGTACTCGCGGCCGCCCTCTACAGGGAAGCCCTCGATGAGGTAGAACTTCACGCCCTTGACAGCGTGCAGAGCACCGCCCTCAATCTTCACCGTACCCGCCTTGGTGATAGTACCGTCGAACGAGGTGGCCGTGGTGTAGTCCACGGTCTTGTCGGTGATGAGTTGCACGGGAATCTCAATGGGAGCCAGCAGCTTGTTGAGCCACGTGGTGTTCTGCTGAGCGTGCCAAGCCAGTGTGTGACCATAGACGCTGACGCCCGCCTTCTCGGCATTGGCGAGAACGTCGTTGATGGTATTGAAGTTCATCGTACCGTCATCGCCCACCACTGAGGCATACTTCATTTCGTTACCCAGTTCAATCTCGTCGAAGTTGCCCACGGCAGCGGCGTGAACCAAACCACGCTGGTTGAACTCGTCGCCGGCAATGGCAGCCGAAATCTTGAAGTTGGGATATGCAGTCCGGTCAACATAACTCTTGACGGGATTGTAGGCATCCAGTGGATTGTCCACGATGGTGCCGGGAGGGGGAGTCACTGGAAAGTCGGCAACCTTGTCGTCGGCGCATGCAGCAAATGACAAGACGGCGGCTGCACACAGAACTCGAGAAAAAAGTTTTTCCATGTTCATAGTCATCCGTGATTATTGAATATACTTAGGTGAGAAAGTAACCTTCTGGTTGGTGGCACGCGTCTGCAAAACGAGTGTGTCGGTGGTTTCCACCTTCACATTGCCGTAGTCGATGCTGTACTTGAGATACAGTGCATCGCGGTCCTTGTCGCCCCAGGCCTTCTTCTCGCCCTTGGTGACAAAAAGACCTTCACCCTGGGCCGTGACACCCTGGGTTGCAGATGAAACGGTGCACTTGTCGCCATTGAAGGTGAGCAACAGGTCGCAAGCCATGCCGCCGGCAGTGGTGGTCTGAGGTGCCACTGAGAGAACAGCCTCCGTCATCGAACGGGTGTTGATGGCGATAACCTCGTCCTTCTCGATGGTCT
>JABUUA010000004.1 GCA_021443405.1 Bacteroidaceae bacterium | reverse complement strand
TTGTGCCCGTCGAACATGTAAAGTACGGGGTAGCGCTCGTCGGTGTGCTCGTATTCGTCGGGCAGATACAGGTGGATGCGGCGGGCAGAACCGTCGGGCGAGTAGGGGAGGTCGAAGGAATGGACCATGGTTGTTCTTTTATGAGGGTGAATGGGTTAGCGGATGGACGATGGTTTGTCGGGGACTCCGAGCAGACGGAACGCGTCGGCGTCGGCCAGCACCGGGAACTTCTGGCGGAAGCGGTGCAGCGCCTCCAAGTCCAGCTCCGCCGTGACGGCGCCCGCTTGTCCGTCCGTCGCCTGGCAGACGACATTTCCGTAGGCGTCCGTCACGCACGAACCGCCGTCGTACCGACAGCAGGGGTCGGTCCCCACGCGGTTGACCGCCGCCACATAGCACTGGTTCTCGATGGCGCGGGCTCGCAACAGGGCGTCCCACGCGCGGCGGCGCGTCTCGGGCCAGTTCGCCACGTAGAGGAGCACGTCGTAGGGCGCTTCGGCGCTGTTGCGCGACCAAACGGGGAAACGCAAGTCGTAGCAGACGCAGAGGCGGAACGTCGCACCGCGCCACTCCACGCGGCAGGGTTGCTCGCCCGCCGTGAAGCGACGGTTCTCGCCTCCGTAGGAGAACAGGTGGTGCTTGTCGTAGGCGACGACGGTTCCGCCGGGCTTCACGAAGTAGCAGCGGTTGAAGTAGCGGCCCGCCTCGGCGACGGCCACGCTGCCACATACGGCCGCGTCGAAGCGGTCGGCCATACGTTGCATCCAGCGCAACGTGTCGCTGTCGGCCGTTTCGGCAACGCCTTCGGGCTCGGTGGCAAATCCTGTGGAGAACATTTCGGGCAGAATGAACACATCGGTCGGGGCGGCGGTGATCATGAGTGCTTCCGCCGCCTGCCGGTTGTCGGCGGGCCGGGCCCACTGTATATCGGTCTGTAGGAGGGTGATGCGCATGGTGTTTCTTATTTCTTCGGGGGATTGGCGGACGGCAGTGCACGGAAGGTGGCCTTCACGTCCAGTCGTTCGGTCGTGCGGACAATGGCTTGCGCCATGCCGTTCCACGTCGCGCGCGTGCGTATATTATAAGGTATAGTGTCGGTAAGACAGGCCGAGGCGGTGGCGAGAATCTCGGAATTGGCCGTGAAGGTCAGTTCGCAGGGCGTGGGGACGGGCGTTCCGTGGCGGTCCACCACCGTAGCTGTGACGAAGGTCAGGTCGGGGTATTCGTCCTTCTCCAGAATTACCTTGGCAGGTTTGCCCGCGGTGCGGAGCACAGCAGTGCCCACGCGGCGCCCGTCGGCAAAGGCTTCGGCGCGGAGCGTGCCGGGTTGGTAGGGGAGGGAGAAGCGCGCGGTGCAGTCGGCGACCGGTTGCTCGGCCACGAGGTGGTCGTTGAGATAGAGGCGGACCGACGTGGCGTTGCAATAGACTTCTACGTCGATGGGCCGTCCCTCCCAACCTCGCCACGTCCAGCGCTCCCACGTGGGCCACACGCTCCACGAGGTCTCCTTGATGGTTCCGTAGTAACCGTCGGGCTCGCGCACGCCTATGTGAACGCCGTCGCCTCGGTTGTAAAGCAGGTCGCGCAAGTAACTGATGGGCTTGCGCCAACCGAGCAAATCGATGTCGCCGCAGTAGGCTCCGTGCCACGGATAGTGGTCGCGCTCCCAGTGTTCGCCGGGTGTCTGACCCTCGTAGTAGTAACGTCCGATGCCACTCTCGCCCAGGTAGTCGATGCCGGTCCACACGAAATCGCCGATGACGTAGGGATGTTTCGTCACCGTCTGCCAGTTGCGGACGGCGTCGCGCGGGTACGACTCGGTCTGCATGACGACGCGGCTGGGCACACGCTGGTGGTCGTTCTCGGCCTCGTGCAAGTAGTAATTGTAGCCGCAGATGTCGTGTTCGGCCATGAGCGTGTCGAAGCGCGACCAACCTTGTCCCCACGAACACATGGCGCTGGTGACGGGTCGGTACGGGTCGAGGCTATGGATGCGGCCGGCGAGTCGGCGGGCGGTCATGACGCACTCGGGTTCTGTGCGCTCTATCACCTCGTTGCCGATGCTCCAACACCAGATGGAGGGGTGGTTGACGTCGCGTCGAACAAACGCATCCACGTCGTCCTTCCAGTGGTCGTCAAAGAGTGTCGCGTAGTCGTAGGTCGTTTTGCTGGTGCGCCAACCATCGTATAGCTCGTCGATGACGAGCAAACCAAGGCTGTCGCAGGCGTCGAGGAAGGCGGTGGAGGCTGGGTTGTGACTCGTGCGCACGGCGTTGAATCCCGCCTCTTTCAATAGTTTCACGCGCCGCGTCTCCGCGCCTTTGTAGGCACAGGCTCCGAGCGCGCCGTTGTCGCTGTGTACGCAGGCGCCGGACAACTCGATGCTTTTTCCGTTGAGCAACAAGCCTTTCTCGGCCGAGTATTCTATGGTGCGGAAGCCGATGCGCGTAGCGACCTCGTCAGTGGTCGAGCGCAGATGGAGGGTGTAGAGTGCGGGCGACTGGGGCGACCATTCGCGAGGCGACGGGACGGTCAAGGGCAACTGTCCCTCGGCCACCGTGCGGCCGTCGGGGTCGGTGAGGCGGGCCGTGACGGCCGTCCGGCAATCGACGTCCACGCGATAATCGCTTCCCTGCTTCGTGGTGTGCACGGCGTAGTCACCGATGGCGTCGGTCATGGGCAGCGTTTTTACCCACACGTTGCGGTAGATGCCCGAACCCGTGTACCAACGGCAGTTCTTCTGCCGACTGTTATCGACGTACACTTCCAACACGTTCTCCGCATCGTAGCGCAGCGCCTCGGTGATGTCGGCCTCGAAGGGCGTCCAGCCGTAGGCGTGCTCGGCCACTTGTTTGCCGTTGAGCACCACGCGGCAGTTCATATAGACGCCTTCGAAACAGAGCCAGTTGCGCTTTCCTTTCCATGCGGACTTCGCCGTGAAGGTCTTCATATATTTGCCCTTCCCGGCCACAAAGTGGCCGCCGTCGTTGCCCATCGGCGCGCGTCGGTCGGTGGGAAGTCCTATGCTCCAGTCGTGGGGCAACGTGACGTGTTGCTGCTGGAGTTGGGTGTTTCCCTCGAGCGTGAACAGCCAGTCGTCGTTGAACAATACTTGGCGTTGGGCGGTGATGTGCAGACATAGCCCGGCCAGTACGGCGGTCGTCAGCAGTCGGTGGAGCGCACGCGAGGCGCGGAGGCTGGGGAGACGGTGGTCAGCGGAAAGGCGGATCCCGGGGTGTTTCATCGGTTGGTCCATCTGTTTTGATTGATTAAATGAGATTCTACCTATAGGGGTGGCGGGGCCGTCGCTCAGTCGGTCAGCCAGAACAATTCGTTGACCGTCTTGCCAAAATAGGCCGACAGCTTCAGCGCGAGCTCGGTGCTGGGCACGAAGCGATTGTTCTCGATGGCAAAGATGGTCTGACGACTGACGCCGATGGCCTCGGCCAGTTGCGCCTGACTAATGCGGTTGACGGCGCGTTCAACGCGGAGATTGTTATCCATGGTGGCGAGTGGTGATTCGGTTTACAACTATTGTCCCCTTGAAGATAAGCAGAAATACAATACTCAACACCACGGGACTTTTGAAATAAAATGCGTAGCCCAGGAACCGACTGACGGTAGAGATGGGGTACAAACGTCCGCCCACTATCACAAAGAGATGACTAAACAGGGCGGCAATGAAACCCACGACCACTACCCAGAAGACGGCGCGACCCCTCAGGTGAGTAATGTACTCGTCCTCGTCTTTCTCCCGTGAAAGGCAGATGAGCAACAGGGCGACAAGCGGCAGTCCATAGAATGTCCACACCAAGGGTTCCTGCATCCATTCGGGCATTTGTTGGAGGATGGTGTCCAAACTGCCCGCCATAAACTCCAGGAAGATAACGAAGCCGGCCAGCGAAAGTCCTAACAACCACCACCCGGCCTGCTGGCAGCGGTAGGGCAATAAAAATGATTTTTGATTCATCGTGTAACTACGTTTAATTAGATTCAACAATACGATTTATCAAGCTTGATAGGACAAAAGTAAAGTATTCTTTACATATAGTCAAATATTCTATTATAAAAATGCGGTCAAGCGTCTGTATTTAACTTTTGTTAGCACTGGGAGAAAACATCGAGGTGTCGGCAGAGCGTTGGGAGGTCGTCCGGACGTCTTCATTGCGGCGCCTAAGAAAAATTATCTTTTCCCTTAGTAAAATGCGCCGATTTATCTAAGAAAAAAGGCTCCGTCATCCAGTAAAATGAACCGCTACCGCTGGACGCCTTTCTGGAAGGACGCTCGCGCGGGGGAGAATGTCCGCCGAAAAGAGGGCGGCTGCGTGCGGTTGTCGGTCTATCAGCGAGCCGTCGTCCTTATTGCTCCAACCGCATGATGGTGTGGGGGAGACCCTCGAATAGGAAGGGCGACGACGTGGCGACAAACCCGTGTTCGGCGTAGAAACGCTCCAATTGCGACTGAGCATGGATGACAATCGGGTGCTCCTTCCCCACCATTTGATTGTAGAGCGCAATGCCGCGCTCCACCAGTTCGTGGCCCAGTCCGCGGTTGCGGTGGTCGGCGGCTACAATGATGCGGCCGATGCTGCCCTCAGTTTCGCTCTCCACTCCCAAGGGGATAATGCGCATGTAGGCAACGAGTCGCCCTTCTTCGGTGCCAAGGATATGCCGGCAGTGGCGGTCGTTGTCGTCGGGGTCGAGATAGACGCAGTCCTGTTCGACCACAAAAACCTCGGAACGCAGGCGCAGAATGGCGTAAAGTTCGTCTTTCGTCAGTTCTTCGTACGATTTATCTGTCCATGTAATCATGCGGATGTTCATTGAGTTTTATCACCACATCTGTTCGGCCAACGGATAGATGCGGGGGTACATTCGTTCGTGCAACAGCGACTCGGTGAGCCCGTAATCGGTCCAGAGCGCCACGGTCATGCCCATGATGAGCGGCGATGCAACGGACAAAAGAAAGAAAAAACCTCTCCAGACAACTGGGTCCAGAGAGGCATTCTTACTAATGTTTACGTCAGATTACTGCTTGTTGAGCACGAGGTCAACGTTAACAGCGCATGCAACCGAGCAGCCAACCATGGGGTTGTTACCGATACCCAGGAAGCCCATCATCTCCACGTGAGCGGGAACTGATGAAGAGCCGGCGAACTGGGCGTCTGAGTGCATACGGCCGAGCGTATCGGTCATACCGTAAGAAGCAGGGCCTGCAGCCATGTTATCGGGGTGCAGTGTGCGGCCCGTTCCGCCACCAGAAGCCACTGAGAAATAGGGCTTGCTGGCGCGGGTGCGCTCTTTCTTATAGGTTCCTGCCGTGGGGTGCTGGAAGCGGGTGGGGTTGGTTGAGTTACCCGTGATAGAGACATCTACGTCCTCTTTCCACATGATGGCAACGCCTTCGCGCACATCATCGGCACCATAGCAGTTGACGGCAGCGCGGGGACCGTTAGAATAAGCGGTGCGCTTCACCTCTTTCAGCTCGCCAGTGAAGTAGTCGAACTGGGTCTGCACATAGGTGAAACCGTTGATACGAGAGATAATCATGGCAGCGTCCTTGCCCAGACCGTTGAGGATGCAACGGAGCGGCTTGTCGGCTGGTCTTGATTTGTTGGCCATCTGTGCAATCTTGATAGCGCCTTCAGCTGCGGCGAACGACTCGTGGCCGGCCAGGAAGGCGAAGCACTTGGTCTCGGGCTGGAGCAGGCGAGCTGCGAGCTCACCGTGGCCGATACCTACCTTACGGTCGTCGGCAACAGAGCCGGGAATGCAGAAGCTCTGCAGACCTTCACCGATGTAGTTGGCGGCCTCTACGGCGTCCTTAGCCTTTTCCTTGAGTGCGATGGCGGTACCTACAACGTAAGCCCACTTGGCGTTCTCGAAGCAAATCATCTGAGTTTCCTCGCAAGTCATATAGGGGTCGAGACCTGCAGCGTCGCAGATGGCGTTGGCTTCTTCGATAGACTTGATGCCGTGCTTCTCGAGACATGCGAGAATCTGAGGCATTCTTCTGTCTTGGCTTTCAAACTTTACTTCGCGTATCATAGTTCTTTAGTCTTTACGGGGGTCAATACTCTTCACGGCACCATCCTCGGCCTTGGTGCGGCCGTAGGTACCAGTAACACTCTTGAGGGCCTCGTCGGCAGGCACACCCTTCTTGATGGCGTCCATGAACTTGCCCATGTGAACGAACTCGTAACCACATACCTGGTCGTCGCTGTCGAGGTACATCTTGGTGATGTAGCCCTCGGTGAGCTGGAGATAGCGGGTACCCTTGACCTTGGTACCGTAGAGCGTACCGGTCTGGCTGATGAGGCCCTTGCCGAGGTCCTCGAGACCTGCGCCCACCATCAAACCACCTTCAGAGAAGGCTGACTGGGTGCGACCGTACACAATCTGCAGGAAGAGCTCGCGCATAGCCGTGTTGATGGCATCGCATACAAGGTCGGTGTTGAGGGCTTCCAGGATAGTCTTGCCGGGCAGAATCTCGCTGGCCATAGCGGCTGAGTGAGTCATGCCTGAGCAACCGATGGTCTCAACAAGGCACTCCTCGATGACGCCTTCTTTCACATTCAAGGTCAGCTTGCAAGCACCCTGCTGGGGAGCGCACCAACCAATGCCGTGAGTCAGACCCGAAATGTCCTTGATTTCCTTTGCCTGCACCCACTTACCCTCTTCGGGAATGGGGGCGGGGCCATGGTTGGGGCCTTTGGCCACACAACACATGTTCTGTACTTCGTGTGAATAAACCATAGTTTACAGTTATTTATTAAATAATAAGTAATAAGAATTATTTGACACAAAAATACCTAAAATAAGGGAGACAACCAAAACATTTGCGCATCTTTTTTCGTGGAAGGCCAAAAAAAGTCGTATCTTTGTGCCCAGTATGGAAATTAAGATAGAAGAAAAACAGCTTGTGGCGGCCGCAGAAGCGGGTATGGACGCCTTTGTGGCGGTGTTCCGTAATGCGATTATGGACGCCATCGGAGGCGAACTTACTGCCGAGTCCATGGCGAAGCTCAATGCTGACCAAATAACGCTCCTGGCGTATGAAATAGTTCGTGAGGAGGTGATGGACGGTGGTTTCATCCAGTTGATTCATAATGGATACGGTCCTTTCATCTTTCTCAATCCCTTTGCCAAGGCGATGCGTCTGTGGGGGGCTCACGACTTCCAGAAACTCATCTACAAGGGACGCAAACTATACGAGCAGTATGCTGAGGAACTGACACGGGACTGTTCGGACGAAGAGTTTATGGCCCTCTTCGAACAGTACCCGGAGTTCGACGACCTCGACGACGAGTTTGTGGAGACGGAGGAAGAAGTGACTGAGCTTGTCGCGCGGTATATCGACGAGCACATCGAGAACTTCGCCACTGTGGTGAAGTGAGGACTCGGCGTGCTACAACTAAGAAATCATGGGAAAAGACAAGGCCTTCAAGAGCAAAATAAACATCAAGAACAAGCGGGCATCGTTTGATTATCTGCTGTTCGACGCGTACACGGCGGGTATTGTCCTTACCGGCACCGAGATTAAAAGCATACGTGCGGGTAAGGCTTCGCTGGTGGACACCTACTGTCTTATCCATCATGGAGAGGTGTGGGTCAAGAATATGTACGTGGCTCATTACGAGTATGGAAGCTATAACCAGCACATGGAGCGTCGCGACCGCAAGTTGTTGCTCAATCGCAAAGAGATACGCAAGTTGGAAAGTGCGGTGAAGTCGCCGGGCTTTTCCATAATTCCCACACTGCTCTTCATCGACGAGAACGGGCGTGCCAAGCTCGACATCGCCGTTGCGCGCGGTAAAAAGGAGTACGACAAGCGCGAGACGCTGAAGGAAAAAGAGGACCGTCGCGACATCGCCCGGCAGTTTAAGAAATCGTATTAAGCCGTCGGACGGTGGAGATTCCCCAGACAAAAAAGGAGCTGCGTCAGCTGGTTCGCCAGTGGAAACGCACTCACGAGAACGAGTTGCCCGCGCTCTCGGACCGCCTTTGCCAGCGCGTGCAGGCCGATGGATTGTGGCGTTCGGCGGGAACGGTGCTGCTCTATTATCCCTTGCCTGACGAGGTGGATGTGCGACCGTTGGTTCGGCATGCTTTGTTGTTGGGCAAACGGGTGCTGCTTCCTGTGGTAGTCGGTGACGACCTTGTACTGAGGGAGTATCGTGAAGGTGCTGTCATGCAGGTGGATGTGTTCGGCATCTCTGAGCCCACAGGTCCCGATTTCACGGACTATGAGTCGGTAGATTTCGCCTTAGTTCCCGGTATGGCTTTCGACGTTCACGGTCGTCGTGTGGGGCGCGGCAAAGGGTATTACGACCGCTTGTTGCCCCGCCTTCCGAGGGCTTATATTATGGGAATTTGCTTTCCCTTCCAGTACTTCCCCAGCGTGCCGTCGGAGCCTCACGACATCCTTATGGACGAGGTGGTGGCTGGATAGGCGGTCGTCCTTTCAATGATTTTTGGTGGTTTCCGGCAACGGAATAGCGGGTGTGAAATCAGACATACTTATGTGTGACTTAAGACATGCTTATGTTTGAGCCCAAACATGCTTATGTGTGAGTTCACTCGTGCGTATGTCTCTCTCAAAAGAAAACAATGTCGGTGATGACGTTGGCGCCCACCTGCTCGCAGATGCGGCGGACAAGCTCTGCACGCCCCATGATAAGGTCTTGTCGCAGTGCGGGTTTCGATACCTTTACATACAATTTCTCGTCCCGAATCCTCTGGGCTTCAGCAAATCGGGAAAGGCGCGGCCCCACAATCTCGGGCCACGCTTGCAGGGCGCGGTGCTCGTTGAGCGGTGTCTCGAGTCCTTCTTGGCGAAGCATCGCATACACGAGTTCTTTGATTAAAGTGGGCTTGCAGCGTCGCATGGGATTATTTCGCCTTGGTTTACGTGAAAGATTCTGTGCTCTCCGCTGACGCACGACAAGATTTGGTCGAGGTGGTCGCGGTTGGTGTCGGTTATGAATATCTGCCCGAAGTCCTGCCCCGAAACGATGTTCACAATCTGCTCGACACGGGTGGAGTCGAGCTTATCAAAGATGTCGTCGAGGAGCAGAAGGGGTGTGGTATGACTGGCCGTGTGGCACAAAATCTCGAATTGAGCCAGCTTGAGAGCGATGAGGAAGGTCTTGTTTTGTCCTTGACTGCCCTCGGTTTTCATGGGATATCCGTCGAGAGTCATCTCCAGTTCGTCGCGGTGGACGCCGTGCAGCGAATAGCCCACAGCGCGGTCCTTGAAGCGGTCGCGTGAGATGACGTCGAGCAACGGACCTCGCTGACAGTGAGAGGAGTAGCGCAGTCCCACTACTTCATGCTCCCGAGCAATGATGTTGTAATAGTGTTGGAAGGGCGCAATCAACCCCTCGACAAAGGCTGTGCGGCGCTGGTAGATGAGTTCGCCCTCGCGCGCCATGCTTTCCTCCCACAAGAGCATCAGTTCCGGGTCGGGCTCTTCTTCCATCTTGAGCAAAGCATTGCGCTGTTGCAAAGCCTTGTTGTAGCGCATCAACGCTTCGAGATACAACGGGTCGCACTGCGAGATGACGATGTCCATAAAACGGCGCCGTTCCTCGCTGCCGCCCGTAATGAGGGACTGGTCGTCGGGCGACACCACGATGAGGGGAACGAGCCCGATGTGCTCGGTCAGGCGCTGATAAGCCTTCCCGCCTCGGCGGAACGTCTTTTTCTGGCCGGCTTTCATTCCGCAGTGGATAGTTTCGGGCGAACCATCTTCCCGCTCGTACTGAGCCTGCAACATCAGAAAATCAGCGCCGTGGCGCAGGATGTTACGGTCGAGAGATGTGGTGGAACTCTTGCACATCGACAGGAAATAGACAGCGTCCAGCAGATTCGTCTTGCCTTCACCGTTGTTACCGATGAAGCAGTTGATGCCGGGAGCGAGGTCGAGCTCGGCGTGGGCGATGTTCTTATAGTTGAGTATGTCGATATGCCGCAATATCATAGCATGTGCACAAAATTAGCGCCCCAAAGGTAACGAAATTCTGCGGCATGGGAAAAATAATGCGGTGGAAATTTCGGAAAACGGCGTTTTTTTCGTAATTTTGCAAGCCAATATGTGCGAGAATAAATAATAAACAAAGATATGGCTAAAGAAATTAAGAACTTGGGTAGCTCGGAATTAGAGGCTGCCTTGCAGGAGAACTTCCTGCAGAGAAACTGGAAGAAGTTGGGTGTTGCCTGTGCGGCAGTGGTCGTGGCTATTCTGGGCGTGATTGCTTGGAATGCGTGGACCGAGAAGCGCAATCAGAAGGCAGCCGAGGCTCTCTTCCCTTGTGAACAGTTGTTCCAGGCTGGCAATTACCAGAAAGCTCTCGAGGGCGACGGCGCCAACTGCGTGGGTCTGCTGGAGGTTGTCAAGCAGTATGGCGGTTGCAAGACGGGCAATGTTGCCAAGTTGTATGCAGGTCTGAGCTATGCCAATCTGAAGCAGTTCGAGGAGGCCAAGAAATATCTGTCAGACTTCGACACCAAGGACGACGCCTTGATTTCTCCTGCTGCTCTGGGTGCCTTGGGCAATGTGTATGTTCAACTGGGCGAGAATGAAAAGGGTGCCGAGACGCTGGTGAAGGCTGCCTCGAAAGCCGACAACAGCCTGGTGTCTCCCATCTTCCTAGTTCAGGCCGCCCAAGTGTATGAGTCACTGGGTAACGCCGATAAGGCACTGAAGCTCTATGAGCAGATTCGCGACAACTATCGCGGTAGCGTGCAGGGTAACGAGGTGGAGAAATACATCGAGCGTATCAAGGCAGGCAAGTAATCTATAGGACAAGAATATGGCAAGTTGCCTTCATAATCTTTCCGACTACGACTTCCAATCCGTTCCCTCGGCCGAAGGCATGCAGTTCGGCATCGTGGTGAGCGAATGGAACGACCAAGTCACGGGCGCTCTTCTCGAAGGTGCTGTGCGCACACTCAAGCTCCATGGAGCCCGTGAGGAGGATATTCAGGTGATTACCGTTCCCGGCAGCTTTGAGTTGGTGTATGGGGCGGCACGGTTAGTACATCGTCAGGCCATCGATGCAGTGATTGCCATTGGATGCGTCATTCGCGGCGACACGCCTCATTTCGACTACATCTGCGAGGGCACCACGCAAGGGCTCGCCGCACTGAATACTGAAGGCACCGTGCCCGTTATCTATGGTCTGCTCACTTGCAACACCTTGCAACAAGCCCTTGACCGTTGCGGTGGAGCGCTGGGTAACAAGGGCGACGAATGTGCGGTGACCGCCATCAAGATGGCTGCGTACCGCCGCAGCATTTGACGTCCCCTATATATAATAAGGTATATTCCCCCGTTATTTGCAGTTTTTCTCGGCAAAACTTGCAAGTAACGGGGGAAATGTGTAACTTTGCGCATCATATCATACTGAAAGAAGCGTGAAGATAAAGGAAATCATTGACGCCCTTGAACGATTCGCGCCCCTGCCCCTGCAAGAAAGCTACGACAATGCTGGCTTGCAAGTGGGATTGACAGAGGCGGAAGCATCAGGGGCTTTGTTGTGTCTTGACGTCACTGAGGAAGTGGTGCGAGAGGCAATATATCTTGGTTGTAACTTGATAGTTGCGCACCATCCGCTGCTGTTCCGCCCCTTACGACATGTGACGGATCAGACGCAAGTGGAGCGTTGCGTGCGTCTCGCTATTCAGAATGAAATCACTATTTACGCTGCCCACACGAACCTCGACAATGCGGAGGACGGAGTCAGTTACAAGATGGCCGAGAAGATTGGCCTGCTGGATGTAGTTCCCATGGAGGGCGGTGGCGTGATGGGCTATTTGCGCGAACCAGAGGATTCATTGGCGTTCCTGCTTCGTTTGAAGGATGCCTTCCACGTGGAGTGTCTGCAACATAACGAGATGATTAATCGACCCATACAGAGCGTGGCTTTGTGCGGAGGGGCGGGTGCTTTCGCTGTTGACGCGGCCATTAAGCAGGAAGCGGATGCTTTCGTCACTGGCGAGATGAACTATCATCAGTTCTTCGGCCACGAACAGGAAATACAACTGGCAGTGCTTGGTCATTACCAAAGCGAACAATATACGAAAGAAATATTTTATTCAATCATTGGGGAAGTGGCTCCCGAGATGCCGTTGTTCGTGACACAAATCGACACTAACCCTATTAAATACTTATAATAAAAATGGCAAAAGCAAAAGACCCTGCAGAACTGACCGTAGAGGAGAAGTTGAAGAACTTGTATGCGCTGCAGACATTGAATTCGGAGATTGACAAGATTAAAACCTTGCGCGGCGAACTGCCTTTGGAGGTTCAGGACCTTGAGGATAGCATTGCCGGTCTGGAGACTCGTATCGATAAGATTCAGACCGAGATTGCTGACTTGGAGCGTGAAATCTCGGACCGTCGCGGCGCTATCGAGAGTGCAAAGACTTCCATTCAGCGCTTTGAGGAGCAGTTGAATGGCGTGCGTAACAATCGTGAGTACGACTCGTTGTGCAAGGAAATTGAGTATCTGAAGCTGGACACCGAGGCTCATCTGAAGAAAATTCACGAGGCAGAGGAGGCGCTCAAGGTGCAGCGTGAGGAGCAAGTTCGTTGCGCCACGGACGTGAAAGACCGTCGTACCGACCTCGACATCAAGAAGAGTGAACTCGACGAAATTGTCGCAGAGACCAAAGCTGAAGAGGATAAGCTTCGCGAGCGTGCCAAGAATGTGGAACTGACTATCGAGCCTCGTTTGCTGGCAGCGTTCAAGCGCATCCGCAAGAACAGCCGTAATGGTCTGGGTGTTGTGTATGTTCAGCGCGATGCTTGTGGTGGTTGCTTCAATAAGATTCCCCCTCAGCGTCAGCTTGACATCCGCATGCGCAAGAAGATTATCGTGTGTGAATATTGCGGTCGCATCATGGTTGACCCCGAATTGGCAGGCGTACAGGTGAATACACCTGTTGAGGAGAAACCCAAGCGCACACGTCGTACCGGTACTCGTAAGGCTGCTGCCGCTAAGGCGGAGGCTGCTAAGCCTGAGTCGGCCGAGTAATTGGCCCGGTCATAGATTGCAATAGTCGGGGATATCGGGGAGGAATGTGTAGGTGCCTGCGGCGTAGTCCACGTGGCAACAGTAATGCGTAAGGCCGTTGCTGACAATGAGATAATCGACTTTCAGCGCGATATTGTATCGTGAAATCTGGTCGAACACCTTTTGTGTCAGTTCTATGTGAGGAGCCTTGTACTCTATAATCATACGCGGCCGCACCTGCGTGTCGTAAAGCACGGAATCGCATCGTTTCTTCGTATCTCCCAGCGCAAGGGATATTTCGTTTCCCAACAGGGCAGCGGGATATCCCTTGTGTGCTATAAGAAAGTGCACGAAATGCTGACGCACCCATTCCTCGGGAGTGAGCGTTATGTAGCGGTGTCGCAATATGTCGAATACCATGGTGCGGTCCTTCCGGCACACTAACCGCAAGGGGGCTTCGGGAAGATTGAGTGTCAGCATGCTGTTCGTAGTTTGATGCAAAAGTAATGAATTTATGAAAACCAAACAAGAAATTGTGGAAAATTGGCTGCCCCGATACACGAATCGGGAGCTCTCGGAGTTTGGCAAGTATGTCTTGCTCACCAATTTCAATAACTACGTGGATATCTTTTGCGAGCACTTTGGGATAGCCCGTCCTGACTATAGCGCGAACATGCGCACTGCTACGGCCGAAGGGATTACCATCATTAACTTTGGCATGGGAAGCCCGAATGCGGCCATTATTATGGATTTGCTGAGTGTCATTCATCCCAAAGCATGTCTGTTCCTGGGCAAATGCGGCGGCATCAGTAACAAAACAAAGAAAGGCGACCTGATTCTCCCGATTGCAGGCATCCGCGGAGAGGGAACGAGCAACGACTATTTCCCGCCAGAGGTGCCAGCCCTGCCTGCGTTTATGATGCAGCGCGCTGTTTCGTCCACTATCCGCGATTTAGGACATGATTATTGGACGGGCACGGTCTATACAACGAACCGTCGTGTATGGGAACACGACGAGAAGTTCAAGGAATATCTGCGCACGACACGTGCCATGGCTGTGGATATGGAGACGGCGACCCTCTTTACGTGCGGTTTTGCCAACCATATTCCTACGGGTGCATTATTGCTTGTCAGCGATAATCCGATGACGCCTGAGGGGGTGAAAACTACTGAAAGCGACAATCAAGTGACGGCCAACTACGTGAGAAATCATGTGCAGATGGGCATCCAAGCACTGGAGATGATTATGGAAGAGAAGCAGACTGTCCGTCACCTTAAATTCGACTACTAATGGCAACAAAAGAGAACGGCATAACTTTCGAGGAGATAGAAAAGCGCGTAAGAGCAGGAGTCTTCGCCCCTGTTTACTGCCTGATGGGCGATGAAGATTACTACATCGACCGCATAGAAAAGTTGGTGACAGAGGCTGTCGTCAAGCCGGAAGAACGTGATTTCAATTACGACTTGTTGTATGGCGGCGAATCTCGGGCAAGCGATGTCGTGAACATCGCGCGCCAATTTCCGATGATGGCCGACCGTCGTTTAGTAGTGGTGCGGGAATTCCAAGCCATGAGCGACCGAGATTCTTTGGCTGCGTATTGCAAGAATCCGTGTCCCACCACGGTTCTCGTCCTGTGCTATAAACATGGAACATTGGATAGACGGCGAGCTTTGGCGGCGGAAATTAAGAAATCCGGCGTTTTGTTTGAGTCGAAACGTCTTTATGAAAATCATCTGCCTGCTTTTGTCAATAGCTATATGAAAGCGCAAGGCGCAGCCATCGAGCCAAAGGCCGTGCAAATGCTCTGCGACCATGTGGGGTGCGATTTATCTCGTTTGGCCAGTGAGATGGATAAGTTGTTGGTGGCATCTGCGGGAGACCGTAGGGTGGGGGCAGAACTTGTGGAACAGCAAACCGGCGTAAGTAAGGATTACAATACTATTGAACTCCAAAATGCGCTTGCTCATCATGATGCAGAGAAGGCGATGAGGATAGTAAAATATTTCAACACAAATCCAAAATCGTTTGCTTTACCGCCTGTGCTTTCCTCGTTGTTCGGATTTTTCTCTGACGTTCTATTGGCATACTACGCGCCGAGTCAGTCCGACGAAGGTATTGCTGACTATTTAGGTAAGAACGCTTGGGTGGCCAAGCAAGCCCTTATTCCTGCCCGTCGTTCTTACCAGGGCACTAAAGTAGTGAATATATTAGCTCGAATTCGTGAAACTGACGCTAAATCGAAGGGGGTAGGGGGCTGTAAAACGTCGCCCGGAGAGCTTCTTCAGGAGCTAATATTCTTCATTCTTCATTGATTTTACTCTAGATTACCTCTCGATAGGGAATCTATTTTTATCCATTATTTTCTAAATCTTAGAACGTTATATGGAAATATGGTGCGCTAAACGTCGCGCAGAATCATTCGCGTGCACGTTTGTACGCAAATACGCCGTTATTTCGTGTTTGAGCCTTGAAAAGAGAGCCGAGACGGCTCTTTAATATATTTTTAGATTTATGATTCCGGATTTCGAAATTCTAAATTCGATACAATAAATCAAAGTGATTCGAATAACAGAATATTTGGTAGCTCGCACAGTCATATCGGGATGCTGAATTTAGAATTTCAAAACGAGAATTATGAATACAAATAATAAAATCGATTTATTCTTATTACAGATTTCTATAATATAAATAACGAAATGCCAATATTATAGTGCTGATAGAAGGAAATGCTGTGCACGTTTATATGTAAAGATATTGAAATTTGGACTGACTTTAGCGGATTTATGTACTAAATTGTCCTTTTACCCTATTATATACTAATAAATTAGGATGAATAATTATATTGCAAGCTATAGGATACATTTCGGTGATTTGCTGCGTTCGAATTTATGAATCGGAAGAAAGATGCTTTTGATATCGAATTGTTGAATTTGTGATACGGAATTGAGAATTGCGCGAATTCAAAGTGATTTCCTATTATGAATATTGTAAATGTGAATTGTTTTTGTTACCTTTGTGAAGAAATAAATCGCAATAATAGGGTCATCCCCTATCAAATATTAGCTCGTATGAAGGATCGCATTCGCATCATTATGGATGAACAAGGCATGAACCAAAAAGAGTTCTGCGCGAAAACAGGAATTAGTCAATCTACTTTGTCAGGAATTTTGAATGGTCGTTCTACGGCGACCCTCCCACAGTGTCAGGCTGTGTATAAGCATTTCCCCCAATATAGTTTTCAATGGCTGGTGTTTGGTGACGGCGAGCCGTGTGTCACGCCGGCTCAGAATAGTGCCCAGGAATCTGGAGAAACGCCGGAAACGTCTGCGGCTACTCCTGCAGTTTCCACGTCGCTTGACCAGCAAGATTTCTTTGGTACGGATTATACGCCAGCACCTGTGCGCCGGGTTGATCCGGTGAAGATGCCCGAGAAAGAGCCGGAGCATCCCACTATCATCCCGAAAGAGGTGGTTAAATATATTGACAAACCACAACGAAAGATTACGGAGATTCGCATCTTTTTCGATGACGGTACCTACGAAGTATTCCCGAACAAGTAAAGGTTTCTATGGTCATACCTTATTTATATATATGAAGAAAGAAATAATAGATTTGCGCATTGTGAGCGTGGAGCGCCTTCATGAGCGCTATGTGCTGCTGCGCGCGACCAATCCTGCCGGGCCGTTGCCGGAGATGCGTCCGGGCCAGTTTGCTCAGTTGCGAGCAGATTTGGCCCCAAACACGTTTTTGCGCCGCCCTATCAGTATAAACTTTGTGGATGTGACGGCCAATGAAGTTTGGTTCCTTATCCAGACGGTGGGAGAGGGTTCTCGCTCGTTTGCGCGCCTGCAGACTGGAGATATGTTGAATGCCGTGCTTCCGCTTGGCAATGGATTTACGCTTCCTGCGACGTCGGCAGAGCGTGTTCTGCTGGTGGGTGGCGGCGTAGGAACGGCTCCTTTACTTTATATGGGAAGCCAGATGTTGGCTATGGGATGCCGACCCACCTTTTTGTTGGGGGCCCGAAGTAAGGGCGACTTGTTGCAGATGGAGGCATTTCAACGCTTAGGCGACGTGTTTGTGACGACGGAAGACGGCACGGCCGGGGAGCGAGGCTTCGTGACGCAACATAGTGTGCTCAGGGAACGTCAGTTCGACCGCATAAGCACGTGTGGTCCGAAACCTATGATGGTGGCGGTGGCACGGTTTGCGAAAAGTGCGGGCATTGCCTGCGAGGTTTCGCTCGAGAATATGATGGCTTGCGGCGTGGGCGCCTGTCTGTGCTGTGTGGAAGATACGCAGGAAGGGCACGTTTGCGTGTGCAAGGAGGGTCCCGTCTTTAATATGGAGGATTTGAAATGGCAGATTTAAGAGTAAACATCGGGGCGTTGGAACTGAAGAACCCCGTGATGACGGCGTCCGGAACGTTTGGCTATGGCCTTGAGTTTGCGGACTTTGTCAACTTGGAAGATATAGGTGGCATTATCGTGAAGGGTACAACTTTGGAGCCCCGTCAGGGCAACCCCTACCCCCGAATGGCCGAGACGCCCAAGGGAATGTTGAATTGTGTGGGCCTGCAGAATAAGGGAGTTGACTACTTTTGTGAGCACATCTACCCCACCATCCGCGATATAAAGACGAACATGATAGTGAATGTGAGCGGTTCTTCGCCTGCGGACTATGCCGAGTGTGCGGCGCGCATTGATGCTCTGGACCGCATTCCTGCCATCGAACTCAATATATCGTGTCCGAACGTTCGTCAGGGCGGTATGGCCTTCGGCGTTACGGCCGAAGGGGCGGCGAGTGTGGTGAAGGCGGTTCGAAAAGCCTATCACAAGACCTTGATTGTTAAACTCTCGCCCAATGTTACGGACGTATGTGAGATTGCACGTGCCGTGGAGGCCGAGGGCGCAGACAGTGTTTCGCTCATCAACACGCTGATGGGTATGGCCATTGATGCGGAGAAGCGGAAGCGCGTGCTCAGTATCGGCACGGGTGGTCTGAGCGGACCGTGCGTGAAACCTGTGGCGCTCCGCATGGTTTATCAAGTGGCGCGCGCCGTGAAGATTCCCGTCGTGGGGCTGGGCGGCATCATGAGTGCCACGGACGCTGTCGAGTTCTTGCTGGCCGGAGCTTCGGCCGTTGAGATAGGGACGGCCAATTTTATCGACCCGGCTATAACGGTGAAAGTGGCGCAAGGAATCAATGATTATCTGGACTGCCACGGATTTGCGTCGGTGCATGATATTATCGGAACGGTAGAATAAACTTGAAATAGATAACGCGACTCCCCGAACATAAGGTATAATGTTCGGGGAGTCGTGGTGTTTTGTCCAAACTCTGTCGTTGGGACGAAGGGAGGTTGCTTTGCTCTCTCCCCAACGAAGCCGTAAGTGCTCGGCGCAGAAACGGTGCTTATACCTTATATATATACGCGCGCGCGTGAGGGAGACATTGGTTTTACCTTCGTTTTTATGCCGTGTTGCGGAACGACGTTATCGGTCATTCCATTGCATGAAGGTCAGTAGCGGTGCAGGAATTTCGGGGAAATCTTGCTTTTGTGTGCGGGCGAAGACAGCGGTCAGAGGTCCTGAACGAAAGCATCTCTGTCCACAATGAAGCGGAGATGTGTGCCCCGGCCGATAAGAATTTCGCCGTCGTACGCCTCTACGTCGAAGGTCAGTTTGCGCCCTTTTATCTCGCGCAGCGTGGCGGTGGCGCTGATGGTTCGTCCCATCGGGGTGGGCCGAAGGTGGCTACTTTCGATGTGGCCTCCCACGGTGGTGGAGCCCGGGGGAAGGGTGGGCGCGACGCATTGCATGGCGGCGTTCTCCATGAGCGCGAGCATGGCAGGTGTGGCGAGAACGAGCAAGTCGCCGCTACCCAGCGTACGTGCCAGGTGCAGGTGACCTATGGTGAGGTGGCTGGTGTATTCGTCTCCTACCTGCATGGTCAGAACTCGTTGGCCGGGATGTCGCGTACTGCTCCGTCGCGATAGACGATGAGGGAGAGATTGTCATGTATCGCTCGCTTGATAAGGCGCTGGTGAGCCAGGCGAATTCCCTGGTCGATGCGTTGCTGCATCGCAAACACCTCTTGGTCAGTCATCTTGTGTATGGTGCTCATCTTCTATGTCGTATTTGTCTTGCAGTTCTTTGTATTTGTCGGCCTCGAGCACGAGTATCTGCTGGTCTTTCCAACCGCAGGCGATTTTCTGTGAGGGGCAGTCGCTGTTGTCGTAGAGCGACCAGTAGTCGCAGATGGGTATGTAGAGTTGGAAGAGGTTTTTCAGTCCGGCTTCGTAGCGGCGGTAAATCACGTCGGTGGGAATGTTGTGCCCGCCGAGACTTACGCGCTTAGCCACTCGCTTGACGGCTTGTTCGGGCGTGGCCAGCATGAAGAAAAGGAGCGTGACGAAGTATCCGCGGCGCTGCGCCTGCTTGATGAGTTTCACGTAGGAGCGCGTGGAGAGCGTGGTTTCGAAGGCGAAGGTCTCGCCCTCCTTCAGCAGATGTATCACGCGTTCAATCATCAGTCGGCCTGCCTGTATGGCCACTCCTTCGGGGTTGAAGGGGGAGAGGCCGCGTGCTATCTCGTCGGCGTTGACGAACTCGCGGCACTCCAGCATCTCGGGCAGGACGGTGAACGAGGCCGTCGTCTTGCCGGCTCCGTTGCAACCTGCGATGATGTAGAGGTTGAGTTTCTTTTCTTCCATAGCGAATGAACTTACGTATTGCGTTATTTCTTCAGTAGGTCGGGGCGGAGCGCCTTGGTGCGCTCGAAGCTTTGTTGCAGTTCCCATTCCTTTATCTTGGCCTCGTTGCCCGAGAGCAATATGTCGGGTACCTTCCAGCCTTTGTAGTCGGCGGGCCGGGTGTACACGGGAGCGGCGAGGAGGTTGTCCTGGAAGGAGTCGGAGAGCGCGCTCTGTTCGTCGCCGATGACGCCGGGAACGATGCGCACGATGGCGTCGGCCATCACTGCGGCGGCGAGTTCTCCGCCCGTGAGCACGTAGTCTCCGATGCTTATCTCCTTGGTGATGAGGTGCTCGCGTATGCGGTAGTCTATGCCTTTGTAATGTCCGCAGAGGATGATGATATTTTCGCAGAGCGAGAGTTCGTTGGCCATGGGCTGGTCGAACTGCTCTCCGTCGGGGCTGGTGAATATGACTTGGTCGTAGTGACGTTCCGAGGTCAACTTCGAGATGCAAAGGTCGATGGGCTCGCACTGCATCACCATCCCGGCAAATCCCCCGAAGGGATAGTCGTCCACGCGGCGCCATTTGTTGGTGCTGTAGTCGCGGAGATTGTGCAGATGTATCTCGACGAGTCCTTTCTTCTGCGCGCGTCCGAGGATGCTCTGTGTGAGGAACGACTCGAGCAGTTCGGGCAGCACGGTGATGATGTCGATGCGCATAGTTGCTTTAATTTAGGTACAAAGATACGACGAAGCGCGAGATTTTCCAAAATTTTCAATAGAAAATCCGAGCGGGGTGGGGTGACGGTTGCCTTGATGTCGCTTTGCGTCAGTGCGTTAGCAGTGGTGGGAGGGGTGGATGGACCAGATGTGTTCACTGGCTCCTCCCGACCTTGGCGCACACACCTGCCGACGGGTCGATTCAGACATACTTATGTTTCGCCTCACACGTCCTTATGTGTGGCCTCAGACGTCCTTATGTCTGAGCCCACACGACCTATTGTCTCAGCCCGCACGTCCGCACGTCTTCCGGGAGGCCTCTGCGGACCCAATCCAGCGGCTCGGCGAAAAAAAAGCGCGACGGGCGGAAAAAGTCTCGTTTTTTTTTAGTAAATTCGTGGTGACTTGTGTCAAAGAAGTGATTAAGGATGCAGACATGATACGTTTGACGAACATACATAAGACCTACCAAGGTGCGCAGCCGTTGCACGTGCTGAAAGGTATCGACTTGGAAATCAAAGAGGGAGAGTTTGTCGCCATTATGGGCGCCTCGGGCTCGGGAAAGAGTACTTTGCTCAATGTCCTCGGCATTCTCGACGACTACGACGAGGGCGAGTACACGCTGGCCGGCACGCTCATCAAGAACCTCAGCGAGACGCGCGCGGCCGACTATCGCAACCGTATGATTGGGTTCATCTTTCAGTCGTTCAACCTCATCCCGTTCAAGAACGCCGTGGAAAACGTGGCCCTGCCGCTGTTCTACCAAGGTGTGGGTCGCCGCAAGCGCAACGCGCTGGCCTTGGAATACTTGGAGAAGGTGGGGCTGAAGGATTGGGCCCACCACTATCCCGGCGAGCTGTCGGGCGGTCAGCGCCAGCGTGTGGCCATTGCCCGCGCACTCATCACCCACCCCAAAATCATCCTGGCCGACGAACCTACGGGCGCGCTCGACAGCAAGACCACCGTCGAGGTGCTCGACCTGCTGAAGGACCTGCACCGGCAAGGCATGACCATCGTGGTGGTGACCCACGAACTCGACGTGGGCATGCAGGCCGACCGCATCATACATATTATCGACGGGCAGGTGGTGCTCGGCACGACCGAGGGGCAGGAGTGCGAGCAACAAGCGTGAAACGACCTTGGGTGCGACACAACTTATAACAGAAAGTAAGTCACGATGATAGATACCTTGCAAGAAATCTACGGCGAACTGCGGCGCAACCGACTGCGCACGCTGGCCACCGGCTTTGCCGTCACCAGCGGACTGTTCCTGCTCATCGTGCTGCTGGGTGCGGGCAACGGGCTCATCCACGCCTTTCAGCAGAACTTAGGCGACTTTGCCTTCGACGCCATCCATGTGTACGGCGGCATGACCACGAAGCCGTATGCCGGCAATCGCGAGGGCCGGCGCATCCAGTTGGACGAGCGCGACGTGCGCATGTCGGAACGTAATTTCGCCGGTCGCGTCGGCGACGTGCTGCCCACACTCACGCAGACCCCCCCATCCGCCTCGTATGGCAGCGCCCACATCGCCAGCCCAAGTCTCATCGGAGTCTATCCCGCCTACCGTCGGACGATGGCGGTCAAGATGCTGAAGGGGCGGTTCATCAACGAAATCGACCTGCAGCAGACGCGCAAGTCCGTGGTTGTCGGGAGCAACAACTGCGATCATCTCTTCCCCGGCGACGCGTCGCCCATTGGCAAAGCACTGAACGTCAGCGGCGTGATGTACACGGTCGTGGGCGTGTTCAAGGCCAACGAGATGTCCAACGCCAACGAGTTCTATGTCCCTTACACCACACTCGCCGCCATCTACAACCGCGGAGAGTTCATCGACCAACTGACCATGACCATCCAGAACATCCCTTCCGAGGCGAAGATGGAGCAGTTCACCGACGATTATTACCGCACCTCGGCGGCCCTGCATAACTACGACCCCACCGACCGCCGCGCTTTGTGGATATGGAATCAAGCGCGCGACAACATCCAGATGCAGACGGCCATGAGCCTGCTCCACACCGCGTTCTGGGTGCTGGGTCTGCTCACGTTGCTCAGCGGCATTGTGGGCGTGAGCAACATCATGCTCATCTCCGTGAAGGAACGTACCCACGAGTTCGGCATCCGCCGCGCCATCGGGGCCCGGCCTTGGAGCGTGGTTCGCATGGTGATGCTGGAGAGCGTGGTCATCACGGCCTTATTCGGCTACGCAGGCATGGTGTTGGGCATCCTGTTTTGTGAGTGGATGGACCATAGCTTGGGCAGTCAGACCCTCGACATCGGCGTGATGCAGACCACGTATTTCGTGGACCCGACCGTCGATTTGCTCACTTGTGTCCGGGCCACCGTCATTATCATCATCGCCGGGGCGTTGGCGGGCTTCTTCCCTGCCCGCAAGGCGGTGAAAGTGAAACCTATAGAAGCATTGCGAGGATGAAACTGATGGATGTGGACTTGTGGGAGGAAATCTTCGACTCCCTCTCGCGGAACAAGGCGCGCAGCTTCCTCACGGCCTTCGGCATTTTCTGGGGCGTCTTCATGCTCTTGCTCTTGATGGGCGGCGGAAAGGGCGTGCAGTCGATGCTCGGACAAAACTTGGGCGGCTTCGCCAGCAATGCGGGTTTCATGATTGCCAACACTACGTCGAAACCGCACAAAGGGCTGGCCCGCGACCGCGCGTGGACCATCGACCTCGACGACGTGGCGGCGGTCAGCAACTGTGTCCCCGAGGTGGAGGTCTGCACGCCCTCCATTCGCAGGTGGGGCGCCACGGCCACTGCCGACAATCGAGCCATCGGCGTGCAGGTGTCGGGCGAGCGTGCCGACTACATCGCGGTGGAGGACCCCAAGATTCGCATCGGCCGAGGGCTCAACGCAATAGACGATGCCCAGGCTCGCAAAGTGTGTGTCGTGGGCTCGCGCATCGTCACGGAACTCTTCCCGGACTTGGGACCGGACGGCGACCCCTGCGGACGCTTCATCAAGGTTGACGGCGTGGCCTACTGCATCGTGGGCGTGAGCGGCAAGGGGGAAAACGGCCTTACCATCGGCGGCAGCGCGACTACGATAGTCCACCTTCCGTACTCCACCATGCAACATACCTACAACCGCGGCAAGGAGGTGGATATTCTCTGCCTCACCGCCAAGTCGCAGGTCCCCATGTCCGCCGTACAGACCAAGGTGGAGTCCTTGCTCAAGCGTCGCCATCTCATCCACCCCGACGACACACAAGCGGTCATCAAGGTCAACACGGAGGCAGTCTTCTCCATGATTGACAGCTTGTTTGTGGGGGTGAGCATCTTAGTCTGGATGATTGGTCTGGGCACGCTCATCGCAGGAGCTATCGGCGTGAGCAACATCATGATAGTGACCGTGAAGGAGCGCACCACGGAGATTGGCATCCGTCGTGCCATCGGCGCCACGCCGCGCAACATATTAGTCATGATTATGGCCGAGAGCCTTGTGCTCACGCTTGTGGCGGGTATGAGCGGCATCACCTTTGCCGCGGGTCTGCTCCATGCCGTGGAGCGGGGCGCAGGCGAGGAGGGGTTCCAGATTTCCTTCAGTCTGGCCGTTGGCGCCGCGCTGTTGTTGTCGCTGTTAGGTCTGATTGCCGGCCTCGCTCCCGCCCTTCGTGCCATGAACATCAAGCCCGTGGAGGCCATGCGGGAGGACTGAGCCGACCGCGTAACGTGCAGACAAAGAACAAAGAAATTAAAAAAATAACGCAATATGAGAAAGATTATCAAATGGGCGATTATGGCCGCCGTGGCCCTCGTCTTCGTGGGAACGTTCGTGTTTCTCTACCAGAAGTCGCAGCCCAAGGAACCGCAGTACGAAGTCAACGTGGCGACGCTGCGCGATTTGGAAAGGACGACCATCGTGAACGGTAAGATTGTGCCGCGCGACGAGGTGAATATAAAGCCGCAAATCTCGGGCATCATCTCGGAACTTTATAAGGAGGCGGGCGAGATGGTCCGCAAGGACGAGGTCATTGCCAAGGTGAAGGTCATCCCCGACATGGGCAGTCTCAGCAACGCCGAGTCGCAGGTGAAACTCGCACAGATTACGCTCAATCAGGCGCAGACCGACTATGACCGCATGAAGAATCTCTACGGCGACAAGGTGGTGAGCGCCGAGGATTTCGAGAAAGCTGAGGTCGCCCTCAAGAACGCGAAACAACAACTCACGGCGGCCAAGGACAACCTGAACATCGCTCGCGAGGGCGTCTCGCTCTCCAACGCCAAGATGTCCACGACGCTCGTCCGCTCCACCATCGACGGACTTATACTCGACATCCCCGTGAAGGTGGGTAATTCGGTGATTCTCTCCAACTCGTTCAACGACGGAACTACCATCGCCACCGTGGCCGACATGCAGAAGCTCATCTTCCAAGGTCAGATTGACGAGACCGAGGTGGGGCGTGTGGTGGAGGGAATGCCCGTGACCATTTCGGTGGGGGCCGTGCAGGACTTGAAGCTCGAAGCCACACTCGAGTACATCTCTCCCAAGGGAGTCGAGTCCAATGGTGCTAACCAATTCGAAATCAAGGCGGCAATCTCCACCCCGAAGGGCGTGACGCTTCGCTCGGGTTACGGCGCCAACGCTCACATCGTGTTGGAAACTGCCCACAAGGTCGTCAGCGTGCCCGAGGCCTCGCTGGAGTTCAAGGGCGACAGCACCTTTGTATATCTGCTCACCGATTCGCTACCGAAACCGCGCTTCGAACGCCGGCAAGTGACCACGGGACTGAGCGACGGCATCCACATCGAAGTGAAGAAAGGCCGGAAGGTTGGCGACAATGTGGTCATCATCGGAGCGCAGGGCAATGCATACGCATCTGTCGAGGAGATGGCCCGCATGGCTGGATCCACACCCGATGAGATATTGATAGGGTTTGGGACGTCAAGGCTTCCAAAGGTTTACAGGTAATGAATTTAGAAGAGATTGCAATACAGGTAGAGGGCTGCAGGAAATGCCAGCTATGCGAGGGGCGCACCAATGTTGTCGTCGGCGATGGCTCTCCTGATGCCAAGGTCATGATCGTCGGCGAGGCTCCCGGGAGAAACGAGGACTTGCAGGGCAAGCCGTTTGTGGGCGCTGCAGGCAAGCTTCTTAACGAGCTTTTGGCTGAGGCGGGCCTGAAGCGTGAAGATGTGTACATTGCAAATGTCCTGAAATGCAGGCCGCCTTCAAACAGGAATCCAAGGCCGGAGGAGATTGAGCAGTGCGCAGACTTCCTGCGTGCCCAGACCAAGGCCATAATGCCTGATGTAATAGTCACATTGGGCAATTTCGCCACTAAGTTCATTTTGAAGACAGACCGAGGAATCACCAGCATGCGCGGGCAGGTTTACAAGACAGGCAGGTTCAAAGT
>JABUUA010000049.1 GCA_021443405.1 Bacteroidaceae bacterium | reverse complement strand
GCCCGCCAAAACCGCCGCCGCCTGACATGCCACCGCCGAAGCTTCCGCCGCTGAAACCTCCGCCACCGCCGCCGAAGCCGCCGCCTATGACCACAGCATCGGTCTTGCGAGCGAGCGCCTGTGTGATGGAGTACTCCGCCCCGCAGTGGCGACAGCGGTAGGTAACACGCTGACTGCCCTCGCGGTACTGGGTTGGGTAGCGGGTGATGACCGTATCCACGGCCTCGCTCAGTCGGGCCCCGCAGCTCTCACAAGTACGGAAATGCGCAGTGCGCGTGGCCGTATAGTCGAGCACCTGTGTGTGGTGGCAACCTTCGCACAGCCACACGTCGTAGTCCTTGGCGTTGAATTTCTCCTCGCTCTGCTGCACCTCGGAGAGGAACTCATCCTCCTCTTTCTCGCTGAGGCAGCGCATCTTACGACCGCACACCGGACAGCGGCGCGGGCGACGGCGCACCACCCAATAGCCGCCCAGACCGAGACCGCCAATGCCCAGTCCCACGCCCAGACCGGTGAGGGCGTCCGTCACGCTGTCGTCGTCATCGTCCTGCTGATAATAATCCAGTGCCTCGTCCACATTGTCGGCCTCTATGCCACGCACCACGCCCTTGGTGGCGGCGAGCATGCCTCCGTCGAGATCGTCCTGCCAGAACCGCGGGAACGCCTCATGACGGGCAATCTGCGAGCAGAGCGCGTCAGTGAGAGCGCCCTCCATGCCGTAGCCGGGTTCGATGCGGAAATAGTGGGTGCTACGAACCATGAGCAGGAGCACACCATTGCTACGTTCGCGGCTGTCGCCTATGCCCCAGTGGGCGAACAGACGAGTTGCGAAGTCGGCCTCGTCGGCACTGTCGATGGAGTCAAGCACCACCACAAAAACATCGGCGCGCGAGCGAACGGACGCACACACAGCATTGATGCTGTCCTCCGTCGCAGCGGAGAGGATGCCGTCGGGGTTGGCGACGTGTATCTCGTTGCTCTGCAGGCGCGTGTTGGGGACGGTCTCATACGTCCATACCTTCGCGCCTGCCAGTGTCGCCACAGCAAGGGCATAGAGCGCCACTGCGCCTCGGCGAAGACTGTCCTTCATGCGATTAGAACTCTACGGTAGGAGCTTTCTCGGCACCTGCCTCGGCCTCGAAGTAGGGGCGCTTCTCAAAACCGAACATGCCGGCCAGCAGATTGGCAGGGAACGAACGGATGGCCATGTTGTACGACTTGGCCACATCGTTGAAGCGGTTGCGCTCGGTGGCGATGCGATTCTCCGTGCCCTCCAGCTGCGCCTGCAGGTCCTTGAAGTTCTCGTTGGCCTTCACGTCAGGGTACTGCTCCACCGTCACCAGCAGACGGCTCAGTGCGCTGCTCACCTCGCCCTGGGCTGCCTGATAGGCTTGCAGTTGCTCGGCGGTGAGGTTGCTGGGGTCGATGGTGGTCTGCGTGGCCTTGGCGCGGGCGGCAATCACAGCCTCCAGCGTCTCCTTCTCATGAGCGGCATATCCCTTGACGGTGGCCACGAGATTGGGGATGAGGTCGGCACGGCGCTGGTACTGGTTCTCCACCTGCGACCAAGCGGTGTTGACAGACTCGTCGAGGGTTACAAAGTTATTGTAGATTCCCTTGACCCAGAAAAACACGATGATGGCCAGACCGGCCAATACGCACAATGTTACAAGACTCTTTTTCATATATTTTCTGTTTATTTATTAAATAGTTTCTTTAACTGTCGTTGCGAATATGGCATACATCCCTTTCCTACCGTGTGGTGATGTGGAAACAACTCTGCTTTCGCTCGTACTTCACGTAGCATCGCCCCGCCTGACGGAGGTCGCGTAGCACTTCTGAGAGCACATATTTGAGCGTGTCATCGCGCACCGTCCGGCGGTCGTCGCCTGGGGGGCAGACGGGCTCGAAGCGGACGTAGGTGATATCCACGGTCGTGCCGAAGCGGTGGCAGCTCTGCTCCGTGGCATTGCCGTTGCGCAGGCGCAACTTCTTCACGTCCTGCTCAGTGCGCAGGGCGCTGGTGAGCATGATGCGATGGAGGGGAACGCCCTTTACATAGAGGGAATCGAAGAAATTGTGCCCGATGGTCTGCAGCAGTTCGGCAGCCCGCGGCACGAGATACGGCACACTGGTGCTCATGGCCGCATCGACAGAATAATAGGGACTGCACCCTACATAGACCAGTTCGTCCTTGCGCCGCTCCGCCTCCGCACGGTCCGCGATGGGCGAAACACCCCACCGCCGCGCCGCCACGATGTGCACATCCTGCAAATCAGGGAAATGCTGGGCATAACTGCCCAATACCCCCACAATGCGATGGGGCTTTTTGTCGTACGACACACCGGCGGGCAACCCGCTTGGCGAACTTTCGAGCGCTCCTGTCTGCGGGCCTGGCGGTGCCACCTCATCAGCCTCCTCCTGAACGCACTCCACGGAGGGCTCGCACTCGGCCGACTGCCCCATCACCTCGGGCCAGATGTGGCGAACAGCACCCAGCACCACCACACAAGTGGCCGTGAATCCGTAGAATATCTTTTTCTTCAGTCGCATAATCAGCATTCGGCCAACCAACGATGGCCTCGCAAACTTTCCAACAAAGTTATATAAAAAGTGGGTAAAGCCAAAAAGTTTTCGTAAATTTGTGCCTATAATTCGTAAAGATGATAGAGAAGCACATAGTATTGGACGATGTGGACCCCGTGGTATTCTACGGAGTCAACAACTCCAACATGCAGATGATAAAAGCCCTTTACCCCAAACTACGCATCGTGGCACGCGGTGAAATCGTGAAGGTTATGGGCGACGAAGAGCAGATGGCCGACTTCGAGGAGAACATGGAGAAACTCCGCCGCCACTGCGTGAAATACAACAGTTTGACCGAAGAAGACATCCTGCACATCCTGAAAGGCGAGAAAGTGAGTCAGGACGGCGCCACGGGTGTCATCGTCTATAGCGTGCAGGGAAAGCCCATCCAAGCGCGCACGGGCAACCAGCAGGCGCTGGTAAAGGCCTACGAAGAGAACGACATGCTGTTCGCCATCGGCCCTGCCGGTACGGGTAAAACCTACGTGAGCATCGCATTGGCGGTTCGGGCGCTGAAAAACAAGGAAGTGCGAAAAATCATCCTATCGCGTCCAGCCGTGGAAGCTGGCGAGAAACTCGGCTTCCTCCCGGGCGACATGAAGGACAAAATCGACCCCTATCTCCAACCGCTCTACGACGCGCTGGAGGACATGCTCCCCGCTGCCAAGCTGCAGGAGATGATGGACCAGAAGATTATCCAAATCGCTCCGCTGGCCTTCATGCGCGGCCGAACACTCAACGACGCCGTAGTGATTCTCGACGAAGCGCAGAACACCACGGTGCAGCAACTCAAGATGTTCCTGACCCGCATGGGTATGAACACCAAGATGATTGTCACCGGCGACATTTCGCAAATCGACCTCCCCAGCCAGACGCGCTCGGGACTCGTGGACGCCATCCGTGTGCTCAAGGATGTGGAAGGCATCGCCATGCTGTATCTCAACAAGGGAGACATCGTGCGCCACCGCCTTGTCACACGCATCGTGGAGGCCTATGACGCCGCCCACGCCAAGAGCGAAAGTAATTCAGCCACAGAAAATAATACGAAATAACTATCAACAATGAAAGCTCTGACAAGAACCGACCTCAACCTGCCCGGACAGGTGAGCGTTTACCACGGCAAAGTTCGTGACGTGTATGACATTGACAACGACCTGATGGTGATGGTCGCCACCGACCGCATCTCGGCCTTCGACGTGATTCTGCCCAAGGGCATTCCTTTCAAGGGACAAGTGCTCAACCAGATTGCCGCCTCGTTCCTCGACGCGACTGCCGACATCGTCCCCAACTGGAAACTGGCCACCCCCGACCCCATGGTGACGGTCGGTCTCAAGGCCGAGGGCTTCCGCGTGGAAATGATTATCCGCGGCTACCTCACGGGCTCGGCATGGCGTGAATACAAAAACGGCTGCCGCGAACTCTGCGGCGTACGTCTGCCCGAAGGAATGAAGGAAAACCAGAAATTCCCCGAGCCCATCATCACCCCCACCACCAAAGCCGACGAGGGCCACGACGAAAACATTTCCAAGGAAGAAATCATCGCCCAGGGCATCGTCAGCAAGGAAGATTACGAGGTGATGGAACAATATACCCGCGCACTCTTCCAACACGGTACGGAGATTGCCGCCAAGAAGGGGCTCATCCTCGTGGACACCAAGTATGAGTTCGGTAAACGCGATGGCAAGGTGATTCTCATCGACGAGATTCACACCCCCGACTCAAGCCGTTACTTCTACGCCGAAGGTTACGAAGAGAAATTCGCGAAGGGCGAGCCGCAAAAGCAACTCTCCAAGGAATTTGTGCGCCAATGGCTCATCGAACATAACTTCATGAACCAGCCCGGCCAGGTGATGCCCGAAATCACCGACGCCTATGCCGAGAGCGTCAGCGAGCGCTACATCGAGCTCTATGAGCATATTGTCGGCGAGAAATTTACACCGGCCGACAGCGAAGGAAACATCGAAGAGCGTATTGCCAAGAACGTAACTGCATGGCTTACGAGCAGGAAATAATCAAACCATACAGCGACAACGGTCGTAAGGGTGAGCAGGTGGAACAAATGTTCAACCAGATAGCTCACTCCTACGACCTGCTCAACCACACCCTTGCCTGGGGCATCGACAAAGGATGGCGCCGTAAAGCCATCGACCGTCTGGGGACCTATCATCCCCAGCGCATCCTCGACATTGCCACCGGCACAGGCGACTTCGCCATTCTTGCTGCCGAGCGCATCCGCCCCGCGGAAATAGTGGGTGCCGACATCAGCGAAGGAATGATGGAGGTGGCGCGCAATAAAGTGGATGAACGAGGCCTCGCCGACGTGATTCGCTTTCAACATGAGGACTGCATGCAACTATCGTTCGCCGACGAATCATTCGACGCTGTGACGGTGGCCTACGGAGTCCGCAACTTTCAGAATCTCGATGCCGGACTGCTCGAAATGCACCGCGTTCTCCGAAAGGGCGGACGTTTACTTATCGTCGAGCTTGCCACACCGCCCCGCTTCCCCATGCGTCAGTTGTTTTGGCTCTATTCCCACGTCGTGATGCCCGTTATCGGCCGTCTTATCAGTGGCGACGACAAGGCCTACACTTATCTGCCCGCCACCATGAAAGCCTTTCCGCAAGGCGAAGTGATGGAGCAGATATTGCGGAAGGCGGGCTTTGCCGATATTTATTGGAAACGCTTTACATTTGGTATCTGCACCATGTATCTTGCACAAAAATGAGCGAGTCCACCAACATACATACCGCCCCAAGCGCCAAGATATTGTATGGTCTCATCGGTTTTCCGCTGGGACATAGCTTCAGTCGACAGTTCTTCACCGACAAATTTCAGTCTGAAGGCATCGACGCCGCCTACCTTAACTTCGAAATTCCGGACGCCCGCCAGTTACTCGACATTGTGAGAGTACACCCTAACCTACGCGGACTCAACTGCACCATTCCCCATAAACAAGCCATCCTCCCGTTGCTTCACGAACTGAGCCCCGAAGCCCAGCGCATTGGCGCCGTGAATGTGATTCGCATTCGGGAAGGGCGTCTCACGGGTTACAATTCCGACATCATCGGCTTCAAAAAAAGTCTCCGGCCGCTGTTGCAGCCCCACCACCACAAGGCACTCGTACTGGGAACAGGTGGAGCATCCAAGGCCATCTGCCTCGGACTGGAGCAACTCGGACTGGAGTGGCGTTATGTGAGTCGCACACCGCGCCAAGGACATTTCTGTTACGAGGACGTCACGCCGGAGGTGTTGCGCGAGTTCACGGTCATCGTCAACTGCAGTCCCGTGGGCATGCATCCGCACTACAACGAATGTCCGCCCTTGCCCTACGAGTCGCTCACCACGAAGCATCTGCTCTACGACTTGGTTTACAATCCTGAGGTGACGTTGTTCATGCAACGCGGACAAGCCCAGGGCGCCGTCGTGAAGAACGGACTGGAGATGCTCCACTTGCAGGCACAGGCCAGTTGGGAACTATGGAATCTTTAACCGTCACGCCAATGTCTATTGCGCCCTATCACTTTGCTCCGCAACTCAAAACCACCATTTGGGGAGGAGATCGCATTGCGTCGTTCAAAGGTCTTGCCACCGATCAGCACCATGTGGGCGAGAGCTGGGAAATCAGCGCCGTGCCGGGTTCCGAGAGTGTCGTGAGCGACGGCGGTCTGGCCGACGGTTCAGACGTCGGACTCACCCTGTCCCAACTCATCGAACGACACCGCGGCCTCCTCATCGGCCAGCATGTCTATGCCCGTCACGGTTCGCAATTCCCCCTGCTCGTCAAGTTCATCGACGCCCACGACAATCTGAGTCTTCAGGTCCATCCCAACGACCAGCAGGCCATGGAGCGCCACGGCTGCATGGGTAAGACGGAGATGTGGTATGTCATTGACAGCGAGGAAGGGGCTACTATCTATAGCGGAATGGCGCGCAAAATCGACGCCGACGAATGCAGTCGACGGGCGCATGAGGCCAAAGTCACCGGGAAAAATCCCTTCGAAGACGTGGTCGCTTGCCACGACGCCATCCCGGGCGACATTTTCTTTCTGCCCGCGGGCCGCATCCATGCCATCGGAGCCGGCACGCTGGTGGCCGAGATTCAGCAGACGAGCGATATTACATATCGCCTGTTCGACTTCGGTCGTCTCGACAGTAACGGCCAGCCGCGTCAACTGCACATCGAGGAAGCGAAGGACGTCATCGACTATACCGTGCATCCCACTTATAAGAGTTACTACGACAACGATGCGCCCGTCGCCGAACTGGTCACTTGTGCCTACTTCCGTGTACTGCGCGTGAAATATGAGGAACAGGCGGAAATCAACTATCGTTGCGACTCGTTCATCGTGGTGATGTGCATGGACGGCGAGGGTTGCGTCAACGGCGTTCCGTTCCATCAAGGCGAAACGTTGCTGGTTCCTGCGTGCGATAACGTCATGCATCTCACGGGCAACGCCACGCTCGTGACGGCCTTTGTCTGAAGAGTTTCGAAGGTAATCACGCTCGGATTTCCCATTATTTATTTGGAGAATCACCCGCTAAATCGTAACTTTGTCATCATGAATTCAACCAACAACCCCATCAATCCGCTCCACTTCTTCATGCTGCCCGAACGAAGCGACGGCGTGCTCTACGAAGGTGGACTGGCGGTTTACGGCACACTGACCGGAAAGGAAAACGTCATCGACGACGACAAGCCCTTCAGTCAGTACCTGCAAAAACCGATGCGACTGATGATGGGTCTTATTTTCATCTGCCGCAGCGGTCGGCTCACCGTTCGTTGCAACTTGCAGGAACATATTGTTCAGGCGGGCGAAGCACTCATCTTGCTGCCCGGAACCACCATCGAATCGCTGCAAGTGGCCCGTTCCACGCAGGCCTGCCTCATTGCCGGCACCAAAGATATTGCGTCGGACATGCGGTTGATTCAAACCTCGTTCATCGATTCGGTCGATTTCGTCCGCCCCGTTCGCCTCTGCATCACTCCTGAGCAACTCGACTTCTTTGCCCAGTGGATAGAACTCGTCCGCAGTTGCGCGACCATGCCCGTGGGCGAGGAACGGAGGGAAGCCGTAAGCGCTTGTGCCCGAATACTGTCGTGCCAGCTCCGTCTTTGCAGTTCGCCCGAAGTGCGAAAGGGGAAAGAGCGTTCGCCGCGTCGCAACGAAATTTATGCGCAATTCATTCGCGATGTGTTACAGTTTTTCCGCACGGAACGCAACCTGACGTTCTACGCCGACCGTCAGTTCATCACGCCAAAATATCTGGGGGCCTCGGTCACACAAGCCTCTGGCAGACGGGCTTACGACATTATCTGCGACCAAGTGATTCTAGAGGCCAAGATGCTACTGCGCCAGCCTGGCATCACAGTTCAGCAAGTGAGTTATCAGCTCAACTTCCCCAACCACAGTTTCTTCTCCAAATTCTTCAAGGCGCACACGCAACTCACTCCCCAGCAATTCATAGCCGGGGAATGAAATCGGCGTGGCGAATTACTCAGCAGTCGCCTTTGGCCAAATCAAAGGCAGTGCGTGGTAGAGATATTCGTTAATATGGCCGTAGAAATGCTGGCCTCCTTGGCGCAGTGAGAAACGCAGATTTTCATCGGGTTGCCCGTAATGGAACATCTCGGGATGCTTGGAAAGCGCCTCCACCAGTTGAGTCTGAGGCGTGCCGGCTATATCATCAGTGCCCGAATAACCGTAAATCTGGAAATCCTTGCCCACAGGTGACGCCTCCAACTGCTTCACCAGCCAAGCGGCGGCTACATCGGCCGGTTGTTTCTCATTCTTCTCATTATAGACCCAGCAATCACCGCTCAGGGGAAGGAAGTTACGGACCACGTCATTGCCATAGGCCAGTTGGAACCAAGTAGTGAGCGCGCCCATCGAGAAGCCGCCAAACGCCCGATGGCCACGCGTGGCGGCAATGCTGGCGCTGTCGGTCTTTTGCAAATACGTGTTGTATTGCCGCTCCACAACAGGAATGAGAGAGTGTTCCAACTCCCAGTGGAAGTGTCGCGTGAGGTCGATGGCGTGTTCCATTCGATTGACCCCGATGTTTTCGTCGTCGTCATAGAAAGTGGGCGTCACCACGAGCACGGGCTCCATCTGTCCCTCCGCAATCAGGTGGTCGAGAACTTGCGACAAAGGGAGCCAATTCTGCGGAGGAGTGAGGAACGAGAGACTATTGTCGCCGCCTCCATGCATGAGGTAAATCACGTTGTAACGCTTCTTCTTGTCCCGCTTGTTATAGCCGTAGGGAACATAAACACGAGCATGCTTGTGCAATTTTTTCCCGTTGCGCTCCGTGTCATACCACACCGTCTCTATCCGACCTTGTTTCTGTGCTGGTTGGCGAATTGCATCAGGAATGCCGGGGATGGGCGCGACGATGTTTCGAAAATCATAAGCATCGCGAATCTTCCAAACTTTCAAGCAGATGCCGTTCTGCATGCCACCCGACGGACGACAAACGTAAATGCCATTGTTCAGCCACTCATACGCACTGCCTACGGGCGCTTCGAACTTGGGCGACGTGTAGAAGTAAGCGCCGCTCGTCTGGGGAGCGATGATTCCGGTGTTGCGAACATGAATGTTCACGCCGTCGTGGGTGCGAATGCAATAGATGGCCTCCAGCTCTGTCCGGTTGAGCTGCGTGTTGATGAGCTGATAGTCCGCCCCACCGGCCAAAATTTCGCCCTTGATATTCGGCCCTTCGAACGTTCCGCCCGTGATGGGGATAATATGCCGGATGCCGTGAGGCGTCTGCCCCACCCCATAGCTCTCACCCAACGTTACGTTGAGTTGCAGCACAAATTCCAACTCCGGCTCACTCTCTTGAGCACAAGCCACCGACAACAAGCTCACGAACATCGTGGCAAAAACAATCAGTCTCTTCATTGATATTGTAAAGTTTACAATGCAAATGTACAAAAAAAGTTGTATAAACATATGGTCATCCAAGAATAATTTTGCATATTTGTTACCGAAAACAACCTAATCACCACGAAAACCCCATGAAAAAAATCTATGCAAGCATGCTGGTTATTCTACTCGGTACTTCCCTTTGGGCACAGCGAATGGACATCACACTACGCGACCACTCCGTCATCTCTTACGACGTGTCGGGCGTGGAAGAAATCAATTTCTACCCGGCCGGAGCGCCTGGCGAACTCTTTGGGCGATGGTATCTTGGCTATCGTGTGCTGAACAACACCACCACGCACTACGATGGCACAGAGGTGCTCGATTTCAGAGGGACGACACTCACGTGGACAAAAACGACCGGCGAAACGAACTATCAACTCGTCTATGACGAAGACAACCGGTCGTTCAGCGGCATCTACTTCAACAGTTCGGGGGAAGAAAGAACTGCAAAATTCACCATCGTTGCCATAGAAGACGAACTGCTGGTTCTGAAATACGGGTCGTTTGTCTATTACTTTTACAAATCGCCCGAGGCAGCTCACAACGCGGAGATGGAAACCTTCCCCGCGCGGACAGAATACGACGACATAGAAAAAATCTTGAAACTCAAGGGCGGCGTGAGCAATTCCACCGTAACGCCCATGGGCAAGCACTTCGAGAACCGCCATGTGACCACCGACAGCGACCGCGCATGGCTGGCCAACGCCGCCAACCAGCCCACATGGCTGCCCGACAATTTCACGAAATGGGGCGCAAAACCTGTCAACCTATATCCTTTCGATTCGCCCCAACCTGCCGACGTCAATCAGCACGCCATCGGCGACTGCTGTCTGTGCGCCGTATTGGCCTCGATGGCTTATCTCTATCCCGACTTCATCCAAAACATTATCCACGCCAACGGAACAAACTACACCATAGACATGTATGACCCGCAAGGACAACCTGTTCAAGTAGCGGTGGACAACAAGATTCTCTTAGACGACAATGGCAACGTTGTGCAATTAACCGGCAAAAACAACGCCATCACGTGGGCCACCATCCTGGAGAAAGCGCTCATGAAGTGGGAAAGCGTCTATGAATGTAACGGCATCGGCGGTATTGGCACCGAACACGCTGCTCCTCCCTTCACGGGATGTGGCGACAGTTTCAGCTTCAGTCCGGGCACTTTGTTCAATCTTGAAATGCAGAAGGTGGTCGATTGGGCGATGCAGAACGGGATGATTAGCATCGGAGGTTTCAACCAAGGCGACCTGCTTTGCGGAACGCTGAACAGCATCACGGGCCATGCGTTCACGCTGATGTACACCGCCCAACCCGACCTCTACCTCTGGTCGATGCGAAACCCATGGGGAATTACGGCAGTGGATGGCGTGCTGGAAATACCCAACCGCCGCAGCATTGTCAAGACCATCGACTTCCGCCTCGTTTCTCCCGGCGCTGCCGCTCCCTACCTTCGAGCTGATCTCGGCGGATACCGTCCTCCCAAGTGGCTTCCCCGCCACGACGATTTAGGGATTAGCCAATCACTGCTCCGTCAGTATGGCCTCACCTCCTACGGTCCGGCAACAGGTACGGAATACGATATGGAGTAAGCACTATCACCCCCAATCAGTCATTAGGTTTTCGCTTTTGATTTCCCGAGCGTAGTCAGGCTCTTCACCCAAAACAAAAAAAACACTAACTTTGCATCAAAATTACATATATGACAAGATACTTAACTCACAAT
>JABUUA010000048.1 GCA_021443405.1 Bacteroidaceae bacterium | reverse complement strand
TCGAGCGTGGTCTTGGCTTGAGATGGATGGCGTTGCTGTTCAGCGCGTTCACTGCTTTTGCGGCCTTCGGCATCGGGAACATGGTGCAGAGCAATGCCATCAGCATGCTGTGCATGGAAACCTACGCCATTCCGCAGTGGCAGTCGGGGCTGATCATCTCGGTGGCGGCGGCGTTGGTACTGCTGTTCGGTGTGAAGGGGATTGCCCGCGTCTGCACGGCTTTCGTACCCTTTATGTCCGTGCTGTATATCGTTGGCTGTGTGTATATTCTGTGCGTTAACCATGCGTATGTGTGGGAGGCGCTCTGTCTCATCGTCCGCAGTGCGTTCTCGCCGCAAGCCGCTGGCGGCGGTTTTTTGGGGACGACCATCATGATGACGGCGCGCTACGGTATTGCGCGTGGTCTTTTCAGCAACGAAAGCGGAATGGGAAGTGCGCCCATCGTGGCCGCGGCGGCCCAGACACGCAATCCTGTTCGTCAGGCCTTGGTGAGTTCCACGGCCACGTTCTGGGACACGGTCGTCATTTGTGCGCTCACGGGTTTAGTGCTGGTTAGCAGCGTGGTCGCCTATCCCGACATTACGTGGAACGACGATGCGGCGCTCACGCAGGTGGCCTTCACGAAAATTCCTGTCGTTGGAGCCCCGTTACTCACCTTTGGAATCGTCACTTTTGCCTTTAGCACCATCCTTGGCTGGAGCTATTACGGCGAGAAAGGAATGGAATATTTAGTGGGTTATCGCAGCCGCATTCCATATCGTTTTGTTTACATCATTCTGACATTTATTGGCTCCGTTGCTCAGCTCGATTTGGTGTGGAATGTCGCCGACCTGCTCAATGCGTTTATGACAATACCTAACTTGTTGTGTGTACTGCTATTGAGTGGGGTTGTAGTACGGGAAACTCGTCTCTATTTGTGGAGCGACCGACTCGATGATTATCCGAACCTTCACGAGGATTGAAATTGTGAAAAGTACATTATATTGGGAAACGGTCTGTGAATGGTGGGGTAATTGTTGATAATACATTAACAAAATATGTTGTATAGCATATTATTTCACGTTTATTAATGTTTTTTCGCTTTTTTTTGTCTTTTTACTTTTATTGCAACGTCTTTTTCCCTATCTTTGCATATCGGACAAACTAATAAATAATTTAATACAAACCTAAAACAACCGTGCAATGGAAAATACGATGAAAACATTTCGTAGATTTCTCTGCTGTCTCGTCCTTTCGATGGTGACCTCGGTGGCTTTTGCCCAGAGTAACGTCGTCAAAGGTGTGGTCGTTGACAGCAGCGGCGAGCCCGTCATTGGTGCCAAGGTTATGGAGAAAGGCAATCCTAAGTCTGCCACCGTGACCGACATTGACGGAAACTACTCGCTCAGTCTCTCCAAGAGCAAGGGCACAATCGTTGTCTCAATGGTAGGTATGACCCCGAAGGAAATGGCCGTATCTGCAGGAAAGCGTTTCTCTGTAACGCTGGAGGACGACGAAAAGCAAATGGAGGAAGTGATTGTGGTCGGCTATGGCCAGCAGAAGAAAGCCTCGGTAGTGGGTGCCATCACCCAGACTACGGGCGAAGTGCTGGAGCGCGCTGCCGGTGTCACCAACCTAGGTTCCGCCCTTACTGGTAACCTTCCGGGCGTGGTCACCGTAGCATCAAGCGGTCAGCCTGGTGAAGAGGAGCCCGAAATCACCATTCGTGGTGCTGCTTCTTGGAACGGCAATTCAGCGCCGCTGGTGCTGGTGGACGGTATCGAGCGTCCTATGAGTTCTGTAGATGTGAACTCGGTTGCCACCGTATCAGTGCTGAAGGATGCTTCGGCAACTGCTGTTTATGGTGTGAAGGGTGCTAACGGCGTTATCTTGATTACCACCAAGCGTGGTCAGGACGGTAAGGCTCGCATCGATGTCGGTTTCAACACCGTCATTAAGCAGGCCTCTCGTCTGCCGGGTAAGTATGATTCTTACGATGCATTGGTGTACCGCAACATGGCGGTGGAGAACGAACTGGCAATCAGCCCCGAGTCTTGGGCATACGTAAAGCCCATGTCGTTCATCCAGAACTATCGCAACCAGGGCAACCTTCGTGATGAGTTTGGCACGCTGTTGAGTGAGCGTTATCCCAACGTTGATTGGCAGAACGCATTGTTCAACAATCACGCTATGTCGTACAATGCCAACATGAACATCAGCGGTGGTACGCAGTTCGTGAAGTACTTCGTGGCTTTCGATTTTGCCAACGAAGGCGACCTGAGTAAGATGTACGATAACAACCGCGGCTATAAGGGCGGTTACACTTACAACCGTCTCAACGTGCGCAGTAACTTGGACTTCCAACTTACCAAGACGACAACGTTGAGCGCTAACTTGTTTGGCTCGAACGGAATCAAGAAGGCTCCCTTCGCCAACCAAGGTGATGTTTGGCAGGAGGCACAGCGCTGGGCAGGTGCTTATAACATCGCGCCCGACGTGTTCGTTCCTCAGTATGAGGACGGCAGCTGGGGTTATTATCCCAGTGCTTCGAACGTGTCGAACTCTGCAGAGAACCTTGCTACGGCAGGTATGACGCAGACCACCACCACCCGCATCACCACCGACTTCACCCTCGATCAGGATTTGAAGTTCATCACTCCCGGTTTGCGTGCTACGGCCACCATCTCGTGGGATAACACGTTCCAGGAGAATAGCCGTGGTATCAACGACCTCTATAACGATACGCAGCGTAAGTACATCGACCCAGAGACGGGCCAGATTCTGTTCAACCACGAGGTGGACTCTTACGACGGTTACGACTGGACCGAAGGTATCAAATGGTCAACCATGGGTGGTAATGTGAACAATGGCGCTACCTATCGTAGTATGAATTACCGCGTGCAACTCAATTACGCTCGTAAGTTCGGTGCACACGACGTGTTGGCTCAGGGCGTGTTTGAGCGTCAGGAGAGTGCGCAAGGTAGTGTGGTTCCCGCCCGTAACGAAAGCTGGGTTTTCCGTGCAGCCTATAACTATGGCGGCCGTTACTTTGCGGAGTACAACGGTTCGTACAGAGGTTCTGAAAAGTTCGCTCCCGGCAATCGTTTCGCTTTCTTCCACTCAGGCGCTATCGGTTACACCATCTCTGAGGAGAAGTTCTGGACTCCCATCCGCAAGTATGTGGATATGCTGAAGTTCCGTGCTTCTTACGGTTCGGTAGGTAGCGATGCTTTCGGCAACGCGTACGATTCCAATCGTCGCTGGTTGTATCTGAGCCAGTGGGCTTATGGCGGTGCCAGCCGCATCGACGTGACCCCCAGCAGTCAGAGCATCTATCAGTGGTATCGCGAGACTTCTATCGGTAACGAGAATATCTCGTGGGAGATTGTGAACAAGAAGAACTTCGGTATCGAATACATCTTCTTTGGCGGTTTGCTGCGCGGTAGTGTTGATTTGTTCCGCGACGACCGTTCAAACGTGTTCATCTTCGGTACAGACCGTACCGTACCCTCTTACTTCGGCGGTACTGCCCCCACCGTCAATAAGGGTAAGGTTAAGACCACGGGTTACGAATTGGAATTGCGCGTGGACAAGACCTTCAAGCGTGGTGTTCACTTGTGGGCTAATATGAATATGACGCACGCGCGTAATGTCATCGTTCTGCGCGATGATGCAGAACTGCTGCCCAACTATCGTAAGTCTGCTGGTTATACAGTGGGACAGACCGTCTCGCATATTGACAATGGCTTCATCACCAGTTACGACCAGTTGCTGGGTACGCCCAATCACGACGCCAACGATGGCGCCATGCTCATCGGCGACCATTACATCATGGACTTTAACGGCGACGGTGTAGTTGACAATGTCAATGACCAGGCTCCCTACGCTTATTCTGGCACACCCGAAAATACCTACAACGCTACCTTGGGCCTTGATTACAAGGGCTTCGGTATCAACGTACAGTTGTATGGCGTTACGAATGTGACGCGTGACGTAACGCTCACCAGCTTCGCCAGCCGCCTGAACACCGTTTACGACACGGGCGCTTGGTACTCACCCACCGATGCAAGCGGTGACGTGGTGATTCCTCGCTGGGCGTCAAGCGTCAGCTACAACAACGGAACCCAGTTCCTTTACGACGGTTCTTACTTCCGTCTGAAGAACGTGGAGATTTCGTACACTTGGAAAGACGGTTGGGTTAAGAAGGCCGGTCTGAGTAGCCTGAAGCTGCTCGCCAGCGGTAACAACCTGTGGCTCTGGTCACGCATGCCCGACGACCGCGAGGGTAACCTCGGTGGTTACTGGGGTGGCCTTGGTGCTTATCCTACTGTTAAGCGTTTCAACATTGGTATCAGACTTTCTTTCTAATACAGTCATCACAATGAATATCACAGATAATATTAAGAATCTCTTGGGTGGCGCCTTGCTGGGCCTTGTGGCTGTGGTAGGTTTCTCGTCATGCGAGGAATATCTCGACAAGAACCCCGATACGGACGTATCACCCTCAGACCCCTTCAAGAACTTTCGAAACTATCAAGGTTTTGTGGAGGAAATATACAACTGTATTCCTGATAAGGAGAAGTGTAACTGGTGTCCTTCGTGGAACTGGGGCGACGACGAGGTGTTTAACCCCGAGGCCTACGACCGCATGACGCGCCAGGTGGACCTTGGTAACTATCGTGCATGGTCAACTACGGGTAACTGGTTGTACAAAAGTTCCAGCAACTCTACTTCTCTGAACGCCTTCGATCATTCGCTGTGGCCTCATTCATGGTACTGCATCCGTAAGGCAAACCAGGGTATTAAGAACATCGACAACCTCGTGGGCACCAAAGAGGAACGTAATCTGTTGCTCGGTCAGTGCTACTTCTTCCGTGCTTGGTGGCACTTTGAATTGATGTGCTACTTCGGCGGTCTTCCTTATGTTGACATTGCTTTCAGCGACGAAGAACTCAACTTGCCGCGTCTCTCGTTCCAAGAGTGTGCTGCTCGTTGTGCCGAGGACTTCCGCAAGGCTGCTGACCTGCTGCCCATCGATTGGGATGCAACCGCCGCAGGTGCTGCTACCGCAGGTAAGAACTCGCTGCGCATCAACAAGATTATGGCGCTCGGCTATTTGGGTAAGTGCCAGTTGTGGGCCGGTTCTCCTCTGATGAAGAATGGTGCTCAGCTCGGTGCCATCGCCAGTGGCAAGACCTATGACTACGATGCAGACTTCTGCACGAAGGCCGCTGACGCCTTTGGTGAGTTGCTCACGCTCGTTGAGAATGGCGAGACTCCTTACGCGCTCGCACAATTTAATTATAAGAATGTGTACGACCACGAGCGTGCATCTGGTTCAAGCAGTTGTTACTCCGACATCTTCTACACCATCAACAGCAACTGGGCCATGCCCGGTAGTGTGGAGGCCATCTTCCGTGGTCCTTCTGCCAATAGTGATGGTAATGCCAACAACTCTAACTGGAACACCTCGAAGGTCTTCGGTCCCAAGAACGCCAAGGTGGTGGCTCATGACAACGTCATCCATCAGCCCACGGCCAACTTGATTCGTGCCTACGGTATGAAGAACGGTCTGCCCATCGACGACCCTGATTCTGGTTTCGACCCCGCTCAGCCTTACAAGAACCGCGACCCCCGTTTCTATCATGACATCGTGTTCGACGGTTTCCACTATGTGCTGGCTGCCGACAAACTCTCTACCGAGCAGAAGCCTTATGAGTATTGCAGTCTCTACACCGGTGGTGATATGCGCGACGTAGCTACGTCAAGTAGCACGGGTTACTTCTGCCAGAAGCTCATCCCTCACCAGTGCAACGAGGGCGACAAGATGTACGACTGGGGTTTCTCGCTCCACTGCTATCTGCCCTATATGCGTCTGGCCGACATCTACCTGATGTATGCCGAGGCCGTCGGTGCAGTGAATGGTGCGAAGGCTAAGTCTACTACTTGTAGCTTGACGGCCGAGGACGCTATCAACCGCGTTCGTGAGCGTTGTGAGGCGGGTCGTGTCAACGCCAAGTACACCGCCGATAAGAAACTCTTCATCGATGAGGTTCGTCGCGAGCGTGCTGTTGAGTTGGCTTTCGAGGGCTTCCGTTGGTGTGACCTCCAGCGCTGGTTGCTCCTCACCGAGCCTGAGTACGCTACCAAGTACAGCGACGAGTTTGACCGTCTCGAGAACGCTGCGTTCTTCACCACCAAGGATCCCGCAGATGCTCGCGTAGCCAACTACCGCAAGGAAGTGCTCTTCAAGCGCCAGTTGGACACCAAGCACTATTGGTTCCCTCTGCCTGACAAGGACGTTTATCTCTACAAAGAGTTTGAGCAGAACCCCGGATGGTAATATAACCTATAAAACGAACCAAACATGAAATACAATAATATACCTTTCTTCCTCGTCGGTGCACTCTTGCTGGCTCCCGCTGGTGCGAGCGCACAGGAAGAGACCACCGATTCGGTTGAGGTTGTGAATGTAGCCTACCGACAGCAGGCTGCAGGCGACATCCTTGGCGGTGTGTCTTACATCAACATGGAGGAACTGGCCAAGAAGAACTACACTACTTATAGTCTTGAGGACATGCAAGGCTATGTAGGTGGTTGGAATGGCAACTCGCTTTGGGGTATGGATGGCGACAACGCCGGCTACATGGTGCTTGTCGATGGCGTGCCTCGCGATGCTAACAATGTGCTGCCCTCCGAAATTTCACAGATTACATTCCTGAAGGGAGCCCAGGCTGTTGTCCTCTATGGCACGAAGGCTGCCAAGGGTGCCATCCTCATCACCACCAAGCGTGGTAAGAACGACGGCATTCGCGTGCAGGTGACCGGTAACACGGGCTGGCAAGTGGCCAAGGCTTATCCCGAATATCTGGGTGCTGCCGAGTATATGACGCTGTACAACGAGGCCCTTGCCAACGATGGCAAGCCCGCCCTCTACACACAGCAGGACATCTACAACCACGCTTCAGGCGTTAATCCCTATCGTTACACCGACATCAACTACTTCTCAAAGGATTATTTGAAGAAGGCGTACAATCGCTCCGAGTTCACGGCTGAGATTAGCGGTGGTGCTAAGCGCGCTCACTTCTACACCAACGTGAACTACTATCGCAACGGCGATTTCCTCAACTTTGGTGAGGCTAAGAACAACTACACCGACCGCTTCAACGTACGCGGTAATGTAGATGTGGAGATTAACAGCTTCATCACGGCTTACGCCAACGCCAATGCTACGTTCTACAACGGTCGTAGCGCGATGGGCGACTTCTGGAGTGCAACCAGCACCATGCGTCCCAACTTCCCCCAGGGCGCAGCTCCGCTGATTCCTCTGAACCTGATTGACCCCAATGCTGCTGCAGCATGGGACCTCATCGGTACGTCGTCAAACATCATCGATGGTGAGTACTTCCTCGGAGGTACGCAGGCTAACTCGACCAATGCCATCGCTGCTGGTTATGTGGGTGGTAAGAGCAAGTATACCAGCCGTCAGTTCCAGTTCGACGCCGGCGTCAACGTCGATTTGGCTAAGGTGACCAAGGGTCTTTCATTCAAGGCAATGATGGCCGTTGACTACGCCACCACGTACAACACCTCGTTCAACAACAACTACGCCGTGTACGTTCCCACGTGGAGCAACTACGGTGGCAAGGAGGTGATTGTAGGCCTGACCAAGCAGAATGTGGAGCAGCACAGCGGTGTGCAGAATATCAGTGGTAGCACCGACAACCAGACCATCGCTTTCAATGCTCACCTCGATTACGACCGCACGTTCGCCGAGAAGCATCACGTGAACGCCATGGCCTTGATTAGCTCTTACCAGCGCACCCTTTCGGCCACTTATCACCGCAACGGTTCAGCGCACCTCGGCGTCATGGCTGGCTATGACTACGACAAGCGTTACTACCTCAACTTCAGTGGTGCGGAGGTTCACTCAGCCCGTCTGCCCGAGGGCAATCGCAACAAGTTCTCTCCCTCTGTTTCAGTGGGCTGGCGCTTGGGTAACGAGAAGTTCATCAAGGATAAGGATGGTTTGGTCAACGACCTCATGCTGAGTGCCGCCTATAGCATCGTCAACGAGGATATCGACCTCGTGATGGGCGACAAGGAGTACTACCTCTACGAGGGCTTGTGGTCAACTGCCTACGGCTATGGTTGGAACGATGGTTTCAGCAAGCAGTACACCTACTCTACGCAGGGTAGCAACCCCTCGCTCTCTTACATTCAGCGTAAGGAGTGGTCGGTGAACATGCGTGGTCAGTTCTTCCACAAGATACTGACGGCCGACCTCTCGTTCTTCCACAACCAGATGCAGGGTTACCTCATCGAGGCCCCCTCTTCGTTCCCTTCACACCTGAAGACCGGTTGGCCCGATGGCTCGTTCATGCCCGTGGTCAACAACAATGCTCGCAAGCATGTGGGTATGGACTTCAGCCTGCGTGCTCAGAAGAAGTTCCGCAAGGTGGAGGCCGCTCTCGGCTTCTCGGGCACCTTCTACGAGGCTACGTGGACGAAGTACGACGAAGTGGTCAACGAGCCTTACCAGAGCCGTGTCGGTCACGACGTTGATGAAGCTTACGGCTATCGCGCACTGGGTTTGTTCAAGGACGATGCTGAGATTGCATCCGCTCCTGTCCAGAACCTCGGTACGCAGGTGAAGCCCGGTGATATTCGTTACGAGGACGTGAATAAGGACGGTGTTGTAGATAACAAGGACCAGGTATGGCTGGGCAAGCGCCTCGGCTACTATGGCACTCCTCTTACCATGGGCGTAAACTTCACGCTCAAGTACAAGGGCTTCACCTTCTTCGCCCTCGGCACTGCAGGCTTCGGCGGCTACGGCTACAAGAACGGCTCTTACTACTGGGTACAGGGTGATGGCAAGTATTCTGCCGTCGTTCGCGACCGTTGGACTCCTGCCACCGCAGCCACTGCCACTTATCCCCGCCTGTCGTCAGCAAGTAACAGCAACAACTTCTGTAACTCTGACTTCTGGCTCTACAAGACCAACCGCTTCGACCTCACCAAGGTGCAGTTGACCTACGACTTCCGCGAGGATATGTTCAAGCGTGTCATCAAGGGTCTTTCAGTCTATGCAAGCGGTCACGGTTTGCTGACCCTCTCTCCCGAGCGCAAGCACATGGAGATGAACGTGGGCAGTGCACCTCAGTCTCGTTTCTACACCGTCGGTGTGAAAGCCACCTTCTAACTTTTAAGTAGTACAACAATGAAAATACGCAATATATTCATAGTAGCGATTCTGCTTAGCGCTCTCACTGCTTGCGACGATGTTTTCAATCCCGCGATTGAGAACAACCGCGGCGAGGACGCCATGTACACCGAGCCCGACTACGCTCAGGGTCTGCTCGGCTACGCTTACGCCATCCTGCCCTATGAGACCAAGAGCAGCTGGGATGTGGCTACCGACGACGCCGTGACCAACGACAAGTCGAGCGATTACATCCGCATGGCTCAGGGCCAGTGGTCGGCCAGTTTCAACCCCGTGTCGCAGTGGGACGCCCGTAAGTGCGCCATCCAGTACGACAACCTTTTCCTCAGCATCGTGGACAAGGTAGAGTGGTCGAAGATTGCTTCACGTCAGCAGATGTTCGTGGACAAACTCAAGGGTGAGGCCCTCGGCCTGCGCGCCCTCCACTATTTCTACCTCCTCATGGCCCATGGCGGTTGGACCGCCGACGGCCAGTGTCTGGGTGTGCCCATCCTGCTGCAGCCCGAGGACGGTGGTAGCAATTTCAACCAGCCCCGTGCTTCGTTTGCCGACTGCATGAAGCAAATCTTCGCAGACCTCGATGCTGCCATCGATTTGCTGCCCACCGACTTTGCCGACATCAAGAGTGCCAGCGAGATTCCCGCCAAGTATCAGGCCATCAACGCCGAGATGGGTGGTTACAACCTCGTGTTCGGTCACGCCAACAAAGGCCGTATGTCAGGTCGCATTGCCGAGGCCATCCGTGCCCAGGCCGCTCTCTTGGCTGCCAGCCCCGCTTATCGTGATGCCTCAGGCGTCACCTCAGAGCAGGCTGCCAACTATGCTGCCGTCGTGCTGCAGCGCGTAGGTGGTGTGGCCGGTCTCGACCCTCAGGGTCATCGCTGGTATATGCAGACCACGGCCATTGACGATATCCAGAACGGCGAAATCGCCGAAATCCTGTGGCGTGGCGACCGTACCAACGGCACCGACGACTGGGACCTCGGTATCGATCAGGAGCGCAAGAACTTCCCGCCCACTCTGTATGGTTCGGGTCGTCTCAATCCCTCGCAGAACCTCGTTGACGCGTTCCCCGCTGCCAATGGTTATCCTATCAGCGACACGCAGAGCGGTTATGCCGAGAGCAATCCCTATCTCAATCGTGACCCCCGTCTGTCGGAGTACATTATTTATAATGGTTCTCGCTACCGCGGCAAGTCTATCATCACCGGCGCCTATGCCGATGCTGATGGCAAGACCGACGATGGTATGAACGCCATCAGTACGTCCACCCGCACCGGTTACTACCTGAAGAAGCTCTTGCGTTCAGACTGTAACCCCGACCCCAGCGCCACCAATGCTCAGTATCACTTCCCCGTGCGCATCCGTTACACCGAGCTGTTCCTCACTTATGCCGAGGCAGCCAACGATGCTTGGGGCCCCACCGGCACCGGTACTAACGCCTTCTCAGCTTACGATGTCATCAAGGCCATCCGCAAGCGCGCTGGCGTGGGTGTCACCAATGGCGATGCCTACCTTGAAAGCGTGAAGAGCAATCAGGATAAGATGACCGAACTCATCCGCAACGAGCGCCGCATCGAACTCTGCTTCGAGAACAAGCGCTTCTGGGATTTGCGTCGCTGGAAGATGCCTTTGGACGAGACCGTCACAGGTATGTACATCACGCAGAACGCCGACGGCAGCCTCAAGTATGAGCGCATCGATGTAGAGCCTCGTGTCTTCGACAACTCGTACATGTGCCACGGTCCTCTGCCCAGCGGCGAGGTGCTCAAGTGGAGCGAGTTGAAGCAGAACCAAGGTTGGCGTTAAATTTAACATAGAATACTAAAGATATGAAAAAGAAATTAGCATATTTAGGTCTCGGCTCGTTGTTGCTGGCATTCACTGCCTGTCACAATAGCGATGTGGAGTTCCCCGACCCCGTTACCGGTGTCTCGGTATATTTCGCCAACCAGTACCCTGTGCGTACGCTCGTGCTGGGTAACCCCGACAACAATGGTGTGAGCGAGATTCCCAACGTGCTCGACAATCAGCACAAATGCGAAATCTATGCCACCATGGGTGGTTCTTATACCGGCAAGCAGATTGTGCTCG
>JABUUA010000047.1:20243-25911 GCA_021443405.1 Bacteroidaceae bacterium | reverse complement strand
GTTGCGCCCCGTACTGCCCGACAAGTGGCGAACGCTCGCGCTGTGGGACGAGTTTCTCCACCGTCTCTACGAGCGCGAGGGCGTCATCCCCAACCATCCCATCTGGGCAATGGAATTAGGGGCCGACTATGACTATTGGGATGTGCAGCCGTGCGAACTGGAGGCCGCGCAGTTGCGGGGGCGTCGCGGTGCTTTCGGTCGGCCGATTGTGGGCCGAACCCGCGAGGTGTGCAGGCGCCAGTTGCCGCTCTACGCACAGAAGAAACTCACCGTGGAACAGCGGCGCATCATCCGCAGCAACCGCGCGCTGTATGAGCGCAACCTCGACTGGATGGACCCGTGGGCGGCGCGCATGGCACAGCAGTTGCCCAACCATCAGCGCATGGAGTGGCGTCTGGGCGAGGTGGCGGCCAGCGACATCGGCATCTATCAGCACATCGTGCAGTTCCGTTCCTCGGGCGTGCGCATCCGGCACCGTAAATATGTACCCACGCTCACCTGCGTGACCAGCGAGACACCCTTCATTCCGTGGGTGCCGGTCCGTCCCGAGCTACGCCTGCCGGGCGAGCCTCCTTGCGGCCGGTATCTCACCCTCGACGAGTGTGCCCGTCTGCAAGGCATGCAGGAGTTACGCTGGGACATCGACGGCAAGCCCGCCCTCCCCCTTGTGCGTTGCTACAAGGCGCTGGGCAATGCCATCAACGTGGATGTGATGGAACGCGTGGCGCGCGGACTGACGGCGCCACAGTGATTTTTAGGATTTTTCCCTTTTACAAAGATGACGCACGGCGCGGACGAATGTCCCACCAATAGATGTGCGCGGCGAAGGCGACTATCAACAGCGTGTTGACGGTCAGTTTCGGCACGAGGCTCCAACCGCTGATAAGGTGCATGACGGCGTAGAAAGCGGCGGTCAGCACCACATAGACGGCAATGCTCTTCATGGGATACGGGATGGGATTCTTCCACTGGCCCACGAGGTAGCTCAGCGTCATGGCCGTTCCGTAACCAGCCACGCCGGCCCAGGCGCACGCCATATAACTATACTGCGGTATGAAAATCAGGTTCACGCCGATGAGCACCGCGCAGCCGGCCAGCGAGAACCAAGCACCCCAGATGGTCTTGTCGATGAGTTTGTACCAGAAAGAAAGGTTGAAATAGACGCCCATCATTATCTCCGCCACCATCACGATGGGGACCACGGCCAAGCCTTCGCTGTAGTCGCCGACGATGCGCTTGAGGATGTCGATGTAGCCCATCACGCACAGAAACGCCAGCAACGTGAAACTCAGGAAGAACTGCATGCCCACGGCGTACGTGCCCTTGCTGTCCTTGTCCTTGGCGATGCTGAACACCATGGGCTCGTAGGCGTAGCGGAACGCCTGGGTAATCATGGCCATAATCATGGCCACCTTCACGCACGCGCCGTAGATGCCCAGCTGCTGCGTGGCGTCGCCGGCCTTGTAGATGAGCGGGAACGCAAGTTTGTCGAAAGTCTGGTTGAGGATGCCCGCCACGCCGAGGATGAGCAGCGGCCACGAGTAGGCGAGCATGCGGCGCAGCAGCGCACCGTCGAACTTCCAGCGGATGCGCAGCAGGTCGGGCACGAAGAAGAGCGTGATGAACGAGGTGCAGGCCAGGTTGATGGCGAACACGTAGAAGACCTCCGTGCGCTTGAGCACGAGGAAGAACAGCACGTTCAGGGCGATGTTGAACGCGATGAACAGCAACTTCAGCGAGGCGAACTTGATGGGGCGCTTCTGGAAACGAAGGTACGAGAAGGGCATGGCCTGCAGGGCGTCCTGCGCCACCACCACGGCCATCATGGCCAGAAACTCGGGGTGTTCGGCATAGCCCAGCGCCGTGCTGACGGGGCCCATGAAGCCGAACAGCAGACCGAGGAACACGACCGTGAGCGCTCCCACCGTGGCCATGGCCGTGGAGAACACGGTGTCGGGCTCCTCGCCTTCCTTGTTGGCAAAGCGGAACATGGTGGTCTCCATGCCGAAGGTGAGGAACACGAGTATGAGCGCCACCCAGGCATACATATTGACGCTGGTGCCGTAGTCGGCGGTCTCCTTGGGCATGCAGTGCGTGTAGATGGGCACGAGCAGGTAGTTGAGGAAGCGCCCCACAATGCTGCTCATCCCGTAGATGACCGTATCTTTGAGCAATGATTTAAGACTTGCCATAACTGTTTTTCTTTATGAATGAGTGTTGACGGTTCGATGCGAGCGGTCAGCCAAAGAAGGCGTAGGCCACGACGATGGCGGCGACGACGCCCACGATGTCGGTGAGCAGTCCGGCCGAAACGGCGTGGCGGGTGTTGCGCACGCCCACGGAGCCGAAATAGACGGCCAAGATGTAGAACGTGGTGTCCGTGGCGCCTTGGAAGATGCACGAGAGACGACCGACGAAGGAGTCGGGGCCGTAGGTCTGCATGGCGTCCACCATCATGCCCCGCGCCCCGCTGCCGCTCAGCGGTTTCATGATGGCGGTGGGCAGTGCGGCCACGAAGTCGGTGTTCCATCCGCAGGCGGCGATGCCGCGGGTGAGGCCTCCCACCACGATGTCCATGGCGCCCGAAGCGCGGAACACGCCGATGGCCACTAAGATGGCCACGAGGTAAGGAATGATGCGCACCGCCGTCTCGAAGCCGCCTTTAGCGCCCTCGATGAAGGCCTCGTACACGTTCACCTTCTTGCGCACACCGGCCAGAATGAACAGAACGATGATGCTGAACAAGAGCACGTTGGCGATGGAAGTGCTGTAGAGATTCATGGTCTCGCGCTCCACTTGCGTGCTCAGCCACATCACGCCGCTCACCAACAGGCACAGACCTAACATCGTGCCCACGATGGCACGGTTGAGAAGATTGATGCGCTGGTAGAGGCTGGTGATGACGATGCCCGCCAGTGTGGCCACGGTGGTGGCCAGCAGAATGGGGATAAACACGTCGGTGGGTTGGGCGGCGCCCATCTGTGCGCGGTACACCAGTATGCTCACGGGGATGAGGGTGAGACCGCTGGTGTTGAGCACGAGGAACATAATCATGGCGTTCGTCGCCCGCTCTTTCTGCTGGTTCAGTGACTGCATCTCCTCCATGGCTTTCAAGCCCAGCGGGGTGGCGGCGTTGTCGAGACCGAGCATGTTGGCGCTGATGTTCATGAAGATGTGCCCGAAGGCGGGGTGCCCCGCCGGTATCTCCGGGAAGAGACGGGTGAAGACGGGAGAGAGCACTCGGGCCAGTGCGTCCACCAGTCCGCCCCGTTCGCCAATCTTCATCACGCCCATCCACAGGGACAGCGTTCCGGTGAGTCCCAGACTGATTTCGAAGGCCGTCTGCGCCGACGCAAAGGTGCTTCCCATGATGGCGGGGAACACTTCGGTGTTGCCCATTAGCAATTGTCCCAGCGCCATCACGAAGGCCACCAGGAAGAACCCAATCCAAATGTAATTCAAAACCATGTTCCAAAGGTACGAAAAAAGCGCCAAAATTCGTCATCCGCGCCTTGTTTTTTGTGTGTCGGCCTGTGGAATAAAGTTCGTCAGGCAGTCGTTGTTGCCCTCGTTATGCGCTTTTTTTCGGTTGGAACAGCGCCAAAAGGCAAGGCGCTGACGGGCAAGGTATTTTGAATCGCCTGGAAGTAGAAAACCATTTTATTAGGTGACGCGGAACTTTTTCTTAGAAAAAACGGAAATTTTCTTAGAAGAAAATGCTTTGTCACGCGCGTGACTGATTTTCGCCACCCCGATGACCTGCGGTGCGAAGTTGGGTGTCGCGCCCAAAAACAACAAGCAGGACCGTGCGGCCCTGCTTGTGTATGGATGAAAAGGATGGGATTAGAAAAGGATTTTCTTACCGTCCTTGATGTAGATGCCCTTGGCGACCTTCTGCACGCGGCGGCCTGCGAGGTCGAAGATGGGAGACTGATGGTCAGCAGTGATGCTGGTGACAGCCGTTTCTTCCTCGTTGATGGACAGCAGCCAGCCGTTGGTGACTTCGGGAGTCACTACGTCGTCCTTGACGTATTTCTTCAGTTTTCCCTGCACTTTTACCTTGTCGCCTGCCTTAATCTTTTCGGCGTCGGTGAAGTTTTGGTTGTCGATGTCCTTCGCACGGAAGATAAGAATTTCGCTGGTTCCGTCGCTGATGGTGAAGGTGGCATTGCCGTACTCCGTAGAAACTTCCTGAATGTTGGTGATGGTGCCTTCCAGGATGTATTGCTCGCTCGTCTGGCCGGCATTGTTCAGAGCATCGATGATGGCGAGTGCCTCGGCGATGGTCACGGTCTGTATCTCGGGCGTGGGAGGCTCGGGAGTGTCGCCTGCCTGTGATGAGATGGCCAGTGACTTAATCTTGGCTGTTTCGGTGAGAGTGATTTCCACAGCGCTCTTGGTCTCGCCTGAGTAGTCGAGTTGTGTGCCGCCTACGCCCTTGATCTGGGCAATCGGTGTGCCGTCCTTCAGGGTGATGGTCAGGGTGTGCTGTTTGTAGGCGCGCAGTTCGTAGGTGCCGTTGGTGTTCTTCCAGATCTTGGCGGTCGTGGTGCCGGCGTTCTGGGCAATGGTCACGAGCACGGTGGCATTCCCGACGCTGCCGGTGCTGTTCTCGCCACTGGTGATTTCGTAGTAGGTGTTGATGGAGCCATCCTTCTGCTCAAATTCAGTGAAGTCGGCTTCCGTGATGCCGATGGACGCAAGGTCGTTGAAGTCGATGGTGGCGGTCACTGCGGGTACGTCGGGGTCTTCCGGTGTGACGGGTGTTTCGGGCGTTTCGGGTGTTTCAGGCACTTCACCAGACTCGGTGGTAATGGTGAGTGACTTGATTTTGATAGTGGCGGAGATAGTGGCAGATGAGGAAGTCGTGGCTTCGCCCGAGTAGTCGAGCTGTGCGCCGCCAACGCCCTTGATGGCCGTAAAGGCAGAACCGTCCTTCAGCGTGATGGTCAGGGTGTGCTGCTTGTAGGCACGCAGTTCGTAAGTGCCGTCGGTGTTCTTCCAAATCTTGGCGGTCGTTCCGCTGGCGTTCTGGGCGATGGTCACGGTCACTTCTGCGTTGCCAATAGAGCAGACACTGTTCTCACCACTGGTGATTTCGTAGTAGGTGTTGAGATTTTGACCGTTCTCAACAGTCGTGAAGTCGGCTTCCGTGATGCCGAGCGCCGCGATGTCGTTGAAGTCGATGGTGGCTTGAGCGTTCATGCCCACTGCGCAAATCATCGCGAAGAGAGAGAGTAAAAGTTTTCTCATAAAAGGATGTTTTAGGTTTATAATATTTGTAGAGTTATTCTTTTCTCTAAAAAGTTGTTTCCGTTCTTTATGCTGTGTGGCGGGCTAAAGTTGGCACACTATACACTATTTTATGGAGCAAAGTTACAAGTTTTTTTGTAAATATTCGTATCTTTGCCAACAAATATTTCATCATGCAGGAAGACTTCGACATACACGAACAGCGAAACCAGAAGGAGCGTGACTTTGAGAACGCGCTGCGACCGCTGCACTTCGGCGACTTCAGCGGACAGCAGAAGGTGGTGGACAACCTTACCATCTTTGTGGAAGCCGCAAAATATCGTGGCGAGCCCCTCGACCATACGTTGCTCCACGGCCCTCCGGGACTGGGAAAGACTACGTTGTCGAACATCATCGCCAACGAACTGGGCGTGGG
>JABUUA010000047.1:8527-20238 GCA_021443405.1 Bacteroidaceae bacterium | reverse complement strand
GTGACGAGTGGCCCCGTTCTCGACAAGCCCGGCGACTTGGCCGGCATACTTACGTCGCTGGAACCCAACGATGTGCTGTTCATCGACGAGATACATCGCCTCTCGCCCGTGGTGGAGGAGTACCTCTATTCGGCGATGGAGGACTACCGCATCGATATTATGATTGACAAGGGACCCTCGGCGCGCTCCATACAAATCGACTTGAGTCCCTTCACACTCGTGGGTGCCACCACGCGCAGCGGTCTGCTCACCGCGCCTTTGCGCGCCCGTTTCGGCATTAACATGCACTTGGAATACTACGATGCTGCTACGCTGCAGAAGATTCTCGTGCGCTCGGCCGGCATCATGGGCGTGCCCATCGAGGAGGACGCCGCCGCCGAAATCTCGCGCCGCAGCCGCGGAACGCCACGTATCGCCAACGCCTTGTTGCGCCGTGTGCGCGACTTTGCTCAGGTGAAGGGAAACGGACGTATCGACCTCCGCATCGCCCGCATCGCCCTCGAAGCTCTCAACATCGACCGCTACGGACTGGACGAAATCGACAACAAGATACTGCTGGCCATCATCGATAAGTTCAAGGGCGGCCCCGTGGGCGTCAATACTATCGCCACGGCCATCGGCGAGGACGGCGGCACGCTGGAGGAAGTGTACGAGCCGTTCCTCATAAAAGAAGGCTTCATCAAGCGCACGCCCCGCGGTCGTGAGGCAACGGAGTTGGCTTACAAGCACTTGGGTCGAAGCATCGGCACGCGCTACGGCAATCCTTTGCAAGGCGATTTGTTCGACGGAATGTAACGGCGACGTCTTCGCTACGACATAAGAAATCACCGCAGGAGAGCGAAATCCTGCGGTGATTTTTATTAGTTGTAGGTGGGATTACCCATGGTTGTGTCCGTGTCCTCTCTCGGGCATGGGCATGGGATGTCTGTGGCATTCGCACTTGCAGTTCTTGCTGTGCTTCTTCCCTTTCTTGATTTGCTTCATGCACTTGTCCGTGTGTTGGATGGGTTTGTGCATTTTGCACTGGCCGTTGCACATGCCGTGGTTGGGGCACTGAGCGCACTTCCCTTGGCCTTGTCCCATGTGCTGACCCTGGTGCTGTCCGGGCATTTGTCCGTTGGCGGGACGGCAAGCGGGGCAGTTGTCGTGGATGGCGCGGTCCTTATGGTTGTGCTCTACCGCGGGGATGGCGGGAGGATTCTGGTTGTTTCCCTTCATGTCGGGGTGCCCGTGTTGGTTCTGTGCCATGGCGGCGCTGGTCATACCCATCATCATAGCCATAGCCATCATCATTGTTTTCATCGTCTTCATAGCTTTTTGTTTTTGTGAGTTAATACTATGTTCTTGTTCTTATCTATCGCAAAGGTACGCATATTTCCGGGGGCGACAAGCGGAATCGTCCTACATTATGCGGGGAATTCTCCTATTAGTCGGGGGAAGTCGGGCGATTCTCGCGCACGCGCGTATATATTATATAATAGGTATAGGGCGAGGGAGGCGGTCACGGAGCGAGAGACGCAAAAATAAAGTTTTTTATTTTGTATTGTCTCGCTTTCATCGTACCTTTGCAGCATGAAGCGAATGATTTGGACGTTGGCGGCGCTTGTGCTGATGGCTTCGTGCCGCCGCGAGGACGATATTCTGCCCCGCACCCGTGAGGTGCTGGTGATTTACATGATGGCCGAGAACAGTCTGTCGGGTTACGCGGGCACCGACCTTGGAGAAATACGCAGTGCCAGGCAGGACATCCCGGCGGATTGCCGCGTGGTGGTGCTGCTCGACGACGCCAATCCCGTGCCCGGTCCGCGCATCTTCTCCATCGATCGCAAGGGCGAACAGGAGATTGAGCGCTACGGACACGAAATAGTCAGCACCGACAGTGTGGTGATAAAAGAGGCGTTGCAGACCATCGTGCGCCGTTGTCCGGCCGACAACTACTCGCTGGTGCTCTGGAGCCACGGCTCCGGATGGGCGCCGGCACCCGAGCGTCGCAGGACCATCGGCATAGACAATGACCATAACTGGACGTCGAACGTGGGTAAGGAAACCGAGATTTCCGAACTGCGCTGGGCGCTGGAACAGTCGGGCGTGCACTGGCGCTACGTGATGTTCGACGCATGTTTCATGCAGTGTGCCGAGGTGGCCTACGAACTGCGCAACGTGACCGACTGGATGATAGGCTCGCCGGCCGAGATTCCCGCCATGGGAGCTCCCTACGACGAACTGATGCCCGCCTTCTTCTCGAGCCGGGCTCCCGAGGAAATCGCCAGCGTCTATTACGACTATTACGAGAACACCGACGGCCTGGTTATCTCGGCCGTGAAGACCAGCGCCATGGAGGCTCTGCGCACGGCCACGCTTCAGTGCCTTGACACGGTGGCGGCGCGCCCCATCGACGACGTGCAGCAATACGGCATGTGTCTGCCCGGTAACGGCTATCTCCCTGAATTCTACGACATCAGCAGTGCTATGTACCACTGGCTCTCGCCCGCACATTATGCCCAGTGGCGTGCGGCGCTGGAGGCCGCCGTGCCCTATCGGCACGGGTCACACTCGTGGAGGACGGAGTTCACAGGCCACTTCTATCCCGTGCTCATCGACCCCGACCACTTCAGCGGTCTCTCGTTCTATGTGCCCATCGACGACGAGGATCACCGACTGCTCACCGAGGAGGCCGCCCGCACCAGCTGGTGGCGGAGGTGAGAGGGCTTGCCTGAGACCCGATAAAGAATAGAGAATGATTTGGACCGACCGCATACGTCAAGTCAAGATTGTGCTGGTGACCAGCGCCGTGCTCATCGCCGCTGCGTCGCTCGTCATCTCGCATTTTCTGGTGCGCGACCTCTCGCGTGAGGAACGTAACAAGATGGAAGTGTGGGCCGAGGCCATGCGTTCGCTCAACAGCGCCGACGAGACCACCGACCTGGCTCTCGTGCTTCGCGTACTGGGAGGCAATAACACCATCCCCGTGGTGGTGCTGGACAGCAGGGGAGAAGTGCAGGACTACCGCAACATGCACCTTCGTGCCGCCACTGCCGCCGATACGACGGCCCAACTGCAAGCCGCTGCCCGCGCCATGAAGCACGCGGGCGACTCCATCCGCGTATCGCTGGGCGACGTGGACTCCCGCGAGCAAGGCGACGACTACATGGAGATATGCTTCAGCGAGAGTCTGCTCCTCCGCCGACTGGCCTACTATCCCTACGTGCAACTCGGCGTGGTGCTCATCTTCGTGGTGGTGGCCATCTTCGCCTTGCTCAGCAGTAAAAAGGCCGAGCAGAACAAGGTGTGGGTGGGCTTGTCGAAGGAGACGGCCCATCAGTTGGGCACGCCCATCAGCAGCTTGATGGCGTGGGTGGAGGTGCTTCGCGAGAACTACCCCGACGACGAACTCATACCCGAGATGGACAACGACGTGAAGCGTCTGCAGCGCATCGCCGAGCGCTTCAGCAAGATAGGCAGTCTGCCCGAGCCGAAGCCCGAGTCGCTGAGCGAGGTCATCGATAACGTGGTGCGCTACATCGGCCGACGCACCAGCAACAAGGTGAGCCTGACCACCCAACTTCCCGCCGAGCCCTTGATGGTACCGCTCAGCGCACCCCTGTTCGAATGGGTGGTGGAGAACCTGTGCAAGAACGCTATCGACGCCATGGAAGGGCAGGGGAGCATCACCATCACCGCGGTGGACGAGGGCGACACGGTGGCGGTGGAGGTGGCCGACACGGGCAAGGGCATCCCCGCGAAACACGTGAAAACGGTGTTCACGCCCGGTTTCACCACCAAACAGCGCGGCTGGGGTCTGGGGCTTTCGCTGGCCAAGCGCATCGTGGAGGAGTATCATCGCGGCCGTATCTACGTGAAGAACAGCGAGGTGGGCCACGGCACGACGTTCCGCATCGAGTTGCGCAAATGAGCGGTCGTCCGCTCGCGGGAAATCACTCGTTACTATGGGTGGTTTCACACATCCTTATGTTTCGGCTCACACGTCCTTATGTCTAAGCTCACACATAAGCATGTCTGGCCTCACACGTCCGTATGTCTGAGCCCACACGTGCGGTCGTCTCGAAACGAGCACCCGCAGACAAACTTGCAAAAGTAATTGCAAGATTTGTGACTGATTATTAGTTTATCTCGGTTTTTTTTAGTAATTTTGCAGTCCGAATGCGTATGTGTACGCTGAATTAAGACCGAATATGGAGCAAATGACCGTGAATCTGAAAGACCAGCAGGCGGACGTCACCACCTACGACTGGCACTTGGATGACAGCTATTTTTCGGGCGTCGAAGGCGCAGAGATTCAGCAAGGTACAGTGGACGTGACGCTGGAGGTGAAACGCCTGACGGCTGCCTACGACCTCACGTTCCGTTACCGAGGCACACTGACGCTGCTCTGCGACCGCTGCCTGGAGCCCATGCAACAGCCCGTCGAAGGGGAAACCACCCTGCGCGTGCGGTTGGGCGAGGCCTGGGAGGACGATGGCGACACCATCACCATCCCCGAAGCCGACGGCACGCTCGACGTGACATGGAACCTGTACGAGATGCTGGCGCTCGCCATCCCCTTGCGCCACGTACATCCCGACGGGGCGTGTCAGACGGACATCGACTTCGACGGCGACGACACGACCGCCAGCGACACCGACGACGCAGAGACAAACCGCCCCACGGACCCCCGCTGGGACGCCTTGAAGAAAGTATTAAATAATTAAAATAAAAGACTATGGCACATCCTAAAAGAAGACAGTCGAAGACTCGCACCGCCAAGCGTCGTTCGCACGACGGTGCAGTGGCTCCCACGCTGGCAGTATGCCCCAACTGTGGTGAGTATTATGTTTATCACACCGTATGCCCTGCCTGTGGCTACTACCGCGGCAAGGTGGCAATCGTGAAGGAGGAGGCTTAACCCTCGTCTGATGGACATAAGAATACAGCCGTCGAGAGCCACCGAGTGACTCTGGCGGCTGATTTTTTAATTACAACGCTTAACCTATGGAAAAGCTAAATGCTGTCATCACCGGCGTGGGCGGATATGTGCCCGACTACATCCTCGACAATGAGGAGATGTCGCGCATCGTGGACACCAGCGACGAGTGGATAATGCAGCGCATCGGCGTGAAGACACGCCACATTCTGAAGGCCGAGCAAGGCAGCGGAACCAGCTATATGATGACCCGCGCCGCGAAGCAGCTGCTGCTGAAGACGGGCGTGGCACCCGAAGAAGTGGAACTTGTCATCTGCGCCACCACTACGCCCGACTACCATTTCCCTTCCACCGCCTCGCTGGTCATCGGTCAGTGCGGTATGACGAATGCCTTCGGCTTCGACATGGAGGCGGCCTGTGCCGGCTTCCTCTATGCCTTGGAGACGGGTGCCTCCTTCATTCGTTCGGGCCGCTACAAGCATGTGGTGGTGTGCGGAGGCGACCACATGAGCTCGATGACCAACTATGAAGACCGCAACACCTGCCCTATCTTCGGCGACGGAGCGGCTTGCGTCATGCTCGAGCCCACGACGGAAGACCTCGGACTCGTGGACGGCGTCTATCACGTGGACGGAAAGGGCTACGACAACTTGCACATGGCTGCGGGCGGTAGTGCCTGCATGCCCTCGCACGAGACCGTGGACGCACGCCAGCATTTCGTCTATCAGGAAGGCCGCGCCGTGTATAAGCACGCGGTGATTGATATGATGACGGTCGTGAAGGACATCATGAAACGCAACGACCTCACGCCCGAGACCGTGAACTGGCTCGTGCCTCACCAGGCCAACATCAACATAGAAGAGTCAGTGGCCGACAAGGCGGGCATCCGCAAGGAACAGGTGATGATTAACATCGACCACATGGGAAATTCCAGCGGCGGCACGCTGCCGTTGTGCCTTTGGGAGTATGAACCGCAACTGAAGAAAGGCGACAAGGTGGTGTTCACCGCCTTCGGTGCCGGCTTCTCGTGGGGCGCCAGCTACCTCATCTGGGGTTACGACGGAGCACATGAGGCGGCAAAGTCGCCGGCCGACTTCTATAAAGAAGGCACTATCAGCCGCGAAGAGTGGTATGCGAAGCGTGCCGCCCAGCGCGATTGACCGGGCAGCGGAACCGAGACACCGAGTAAAAAGAACAAACGCAGCCCGGTGACGCACCGCCGTCGCCGCGCTGTCGGAAGCTAAAGATAAGGGAAAATGCATAAAGCAGGATTCGTAAACATCGTGGGAAACCCGAACGTCGGCAAGTCGACGCTCATGAATCTCTTGGTGGGCGAGCGCATCTCCATCGCCACGTTCAAGGCGCAGACCACCCGCCACCGCATCATGGGCATCCTCAACACCGCGGAGATGCAGATTGTGTTCTCCGATACCCCCGGTGTGCTCAAACCCAACTACAAGCTGCAGGAGCAGATGCTTCAGTTCAGCGAGAGCGCCCTGCAGGATGCCGATGTCCTGCTCTATGTGACCGATATGGTGGAGACGCCCGACAAGAATCAAGAGTTCTTGGACAAGGTCGCCCAGATGAAAGTGCCCGTTCTTGTGCTCATCAATAAGATAGACCTCAGCAATCCCACCGCATTGGAGGCGAAGGTCGAGGAGTGGCACACCGCGCTGCCGAAGGCCGAAATCTTCCCTATCAGTGCCTTGCACAAGTTCAATGTGGACAACGTGCTGGCGCGTATCAAGGACTTGCTGCCCGAGAGTCCGGCCTACTTCGACAAGGACCAGTGGACCGACAAGCCCGCGCGCTTCTTCGTGACCGAGATTATCCGCGAGAAGATTCTCCTTTACTACGACAAGGAGATACCCTATTCCGTGGAGGTCGTCGTGGAGCAGTTCAAGGAGACGGACAAGCAAATCCGCATCAACGCGGTTATCTATGTGGAGCGAGAGAGCCAGAAGGGCATCGTCATCGGCCATAAGGGCGTGGCCCTGAAACGCGTGGCGACCGAGGCCCGAAAGAGTTTGGAAAAGTTCTTCGGAAAGAGCATTTTCTTGGAAACCTTCGTAAAAGTGGACAAAGATTGGCGCAGTAGCGAGCGCGCGATGAAGAACTATGGATATCAGTTAGACTAAAGAATGGCAAACTTAGTAGCAATCGTCGGACGTCCCAATGTGGGGAAGTCCACCCTTTTCAACCGACTGACCAAGACCCGTCACGCTATTGTGAGCGACGAGGCCGGCACGACGCGCGACCGCCAGTACGGCAAGTGTGAGTGGACGGGCCACGAGTTTTCTGTGGTGGACACGGGCGGATGGGTCGTGAACAGCGACGACATCTTCGAGGATGAGATACGCAAGCAAGTGTCCGTGGCTACGGACGAGGCGGACGTCATCCTCTTCCTCGTGGACGTGAACAACGGCATCACCGACCTCGACCAGGAGGTGGCGGGCATCCTGCGACGCAGTAAAAAGCCCGTCATTCTCGTGTGCAACAAGACCGACAATAACGACCAATATTATATGTCGGCCGAGTTCTATGCCCTGGGTCTGGGCGACCCGTTCTGCATTTCCGCAGCCACGGGCAGCGGCACGGGCGACCTCCTGGACCTCGTCATCGAGAGCCTTCCCAAGGAAAGTGCCGAGCAACCCGACGAAAATATTCCCCGATTCGCCGTGGTCGGGCGCCCGAATGTGGGCAAGAGTTCCCTCGTGAATGCTTTCATTGGCGAGGAACGTCACATCGTCACCGACATCGCTGGCACCACGCGCGATAGCATCTACACCCGATACAACAAGTTCGGCTTCGACTTCTATCTGGTGGACACGGCGGGCATACGCAGAAAAAACAAGGTGAGCGAGGACATAGAGTTCTACAGCGTCATGCGTAGCATCAAGAGCATAGAGAACAGCGACGTGTGTGTCCTCATGCTGGATGCCACTCGCGGCATAGAGAGTCAGGACCTCAATATCTTCTCTCTCATCCAACGCAACCAGAAGTCGCTGGTCGTGGTGGTAAACAAATGGGACTTGGTGGAGGACAAAACGCAGAAGGTCATGGACGCGTTCGTCGATGCCATCCGCGAGCGTATGGCTCCGTTTACCGACTTCCCCATCATCTTCGGCTCGGCGCTCACGAAGCAGCGCATCTTCCGTGTGCTGGAGACGGCCAAGGAAGTGTACGAGAATCGGCGTCGTCGTGTGGGCAGCACCCGCTTGAATGAGGAGATGCTTCCGCTCATCGAGGCCTATCCACCCCCATCCATCAAGGGCAAGTACATCAAGATTAAGTACTGTTCGCAGATTCCCGACACCCGCGTACCGACCTTCGTGTTCTACGCCAACCTGCCGCAGTATGTGAAGGAACCCTATCGTCGCTTCCTCGAGAACAAGATACGCGAGCGCTGGGACTTCAGTGGCTGCCCCATCAACATCTTTATCCGTCAGAAGTGATGAAGCGTTGTGTGGCAGGCATCGTGCTGGCGATGGCGTTGGTGGCGTGCGGTGACGAGAATCCCGACCACGCCCGGGTGCAGAAGGTGGCGCGGCAATACTACGAGTGTTTGCTGGATAGCGACCTCGAGGATTTGCAGGCGACGGTGCTGTGGGCCGAGGGCGCTCCCGCCGACTATCTGGCGCAGATGCAGGAGGTGTATGCCGACTACCTCGGGCGCGAACGCAGTCAGCACGGAGGTCTCGTCGCGGCGACGGTGTCGCGCGACTCGCTGCTGACCGACACCACGGCCTATGCCTTCGTGCAAATCGTCTATGGCGACAGCACCACAGAAGAGGTCTCGCACCTCTTGGTGAAGCGCGGCGACAAGTGGAAAATTAAGTAATCCCAACCGAATTTATTGGATAAACAGCACTCCCCGCCATCTTGCCGGATGACGGGGAGTACTGTTTCTAATTGTTGTTATCAGCGTAACTTTTCCGTGACGACCTGTCCGTCGGTGGCGGTCACGCGGACGAGGACCATGCCGCGGCGTGCCGGGATGGGGGCACCAGTGCTTCGGCCGATGAGGCGTCCCGTGGTGTCGAATACCTCGATGGTTGCCAGTTTGTCGCCCGACACCGTGATGCAGTTCTCAGTGCGGGCTATCTTAAAAACCGGTTTGGTGAGGTCGCGAACCTCGCGCAGGCCGGTGAGGCAACCGAAGTCAATCTCATACCACTTGCCGGCCTCCGTGGGGAAGACGATGGTGTTGGCGTCCTTCGTTGTCACGGAAACCTCCTGACCGTCGCAATAGACGGCGTGGCTGGCCAGTCCTTCGTACTGCACGGGGCAGGGCAGACCGTTGTTACTCTTGATGAGCACGCTGGTGAGTTTGCCGTCCTTCCAAGTCTGGTTGACCTCGAAGTTGCCGATGGCTTTCAGTCCGTTTACGTGTCCCTCGGGCCATACGCTGGGCAGTGCGGGCAGCAGCATGAGCGTGTCGGTCTGACTCTGCAACAGCATCTCGGCGATGCCAGCGCAGCAACCGAAGTTACCGTCAATTTGGAAGGGAGAGTGACTGTCATATAAATTATAGTAGATACCGCCGGCATACTGGTTGGTTCCGTAGTCGGTGGAGTGCTTGAGAGCGTTGTGCAGAATTACGTGAGCGTGGTCGCCGTCGAGGGCTCTCGCCCAGAGGTTCACCTTCCAGCCCATGCTCCAACCCGTGGCAGCGTCGCCACGCAACTTCAGACTATTGACGGCGGGCGTGAAGTACGGGCTCTTCGGGTCGATTTGAGTGAGGGGATAGAGCGCCATCAGGTGGCTGAGGTGGCGGTGGCTGGGGTCTTGACTCACGTCGTATGTGCTGTATTTCCACTCACGCAACAAGGTGTCGCCCTTCTTCACACCATTGCGCGGATTGGTCCACGCGCTGTTCTTGGTCGAGTTGGCCGTATATTCTTCGGTGTGCAGACCCTGGTCCGTCTTGGCCAGATAGTCGTCGAGTTGTGTCAGGTCGCTGGCTGACAAACCTGTGACAGCGGGCGAAAGAATCTCGGTCGCCTGCTTCACGCTGAGCAACATATCGTAGATGAGTTGCTGGGCATGGGCGGTTCCGTCTTCGCTTGGGTGGTCGTTCTGTTCCGGACTGTACTCGTTCGGAGCCACAAACGTGCCGTCGGGCTGGAACGAAGGATCGGCGTAACCGCGGTCCTCTATCATGCGCTCCATCCAGAATTGGGCGCACGACCACATCACGGGGAAGGCGCGAGCCAGGAAGTCCTCGTCGCGTGTGTAGCGGAAATGTTGCCACAGATGACTGCAATACCACGCATTGGCCACGAAGTAGTTGCTGCCCCACGTGCTCATGCCGCCGAAGATATTCGACTCGGTGAACACGGTCCAGCCGTGCTGCACGCCAGCATACGACCTGGCGACACGCGGGTAGTTGTTCTGCTGCGCCATCTTGATGATGAAGTTGAGGAAGGGCTCGTGCGTCTCGCTCAAGTTCGTGGGCTCGGCAGGCCAGTAGTTCATCTGGATGTTTATGTTGGTGTGGATGTCCGAGTTCCAAGGCGCTTGCGACTTGTTGTTCCAGATTCCCTGCAGATTGTTAGGCACGTTGATGCCGCGACTGCTGCTCATCTCCAGGTAGCGACCGTAGGCAAAGTAGAGTTGTTCAAGGAAGCGCGCCTCGTTGTTGTTGAGGTCCGTGAGCGTGTTATAGTAGTCCACGAGTTTGTTCGTGGTGCGCTTGCTGGCAGCGTTGCCCAGTTTCAGTTCCACGCGACCCGCCAAACTCTCGAAGTCGGCCGTGTGGTCGGCCAGCAACGCACTGTATCCCTTGGTTGCGGCAGCGTCGAGTTGGGCCACCACCACCTTCTGAACGTCGGAGGCTTTGCCCTTGTTGCAGTCGGCATTATCGGGAGCGTCGTCGTATGTGGTGGCGGCTGCGAGCAGGATGACGACCTCGTCAGCGTCGGTCACTGTGATGGTCTTGGCGCTGGTGTTCTCGGTCTTCGTGCCCTTGGAAGGCAGGAGCACGCGCACGTTTGCTTGGTAGTAAACGGTCGTCAGGTGGCCATACATGCGCAGGTCACCGGGTGCCACGGTGGTGGCTCCCATGATGCCGTGCGACTCGCCAATATCGTCACCGGGCTCTAATGCTATTTCGAGGTTGAGCAGTTGGTCGCCCGTGGCGGTGTAGCGAGCCACAATCACTTGGTCGGGGTTACTGGCGAAATAGGTGCGGTTGTACTGTGTAGCACCGTCGGGAGTGGCGTAATGCACGCCGCCCACGCCGTTCTCGATGTCGAGGTAACGGTAGTATTCTTTGGCCGCCTTCTCGGAAGTGAAGCCGAACTGCGTGCCGAGGTTCTTCACCTTCACGCTGCCGAAGTTCTTGTACTGGCCATACGAACCGAGGTCGTTCGGCCCGCCTGTCCACAGCGTTTTCTCGTTGAATTGGATCTCGTCCTCCTTGATGCCGCCGAAGAGACTGGCTCCCAGACGTCCGTTACCGATGGGAAGCGAGTACTCCATCCACACGTTGTTCACGCCGGTGGCGGGTGCCGGCTGGTCGTACCACAGCGTGAGGGGATGCTGCGGCGCAAACGAAGCAGCGCCCACGGTCTTGTATTCGGGGAAGTCCGGGTTGGTGGGGTCGATGACGACCAACTGATTGTTGGTGTCGCCAGAAGACCAAAGACCCAAGGTTGTGCCGACGCCCGTGCCGCCCCACTGGTTCACGTAGGCTTTGCTGTCGGTGGCACCCAGCCATTTCATCTGGAAGGTGCGCCCGCCGGAAACCAGCATCCAACCGCTGGCATCCTCGCTCTGCGAGGCCTGC
>JABUUA010000047.1:0-5984 GCA_021443405.1 Bacteroidaceae bacterium | reverse complement strand
TGGGCTTGGCATCGCCCGCCAGTATGTTGGCCAGTGCGTCGCCGCCGTAGTTGCCCGGCAGCAGCACGTCGATGACGGCTTGTGCCAGCGGCTCGATGTCGGCAATCAGGCGCGGACGGCCCTCGTTGAGCACGAGCACGATGGGTTTTCCCGTGGTGGCGAGCGCCTTCACCAGGTCGCGTTGGTTGGACGAGAGGGCGAGGTCGGTGAGGTTGCCGGGCGTCTCGCAGTACGAGTTCTCGCCCACGCAGCAGACGATGACGTCGGCCTGCTGGGCGGCTGCCACGGCCTTCTCTATCTCAGGCGCGTTCTCCTCCTCATAACTGCCCTCGGGCTTGTATGTCACTCCCTGCTCGAGGCAGACGTTTTCCTTGCCGAACTTGTTGGCCAGCGCCTCGTAGATAGTGTTGTACTGCTGCGTGAAGCGGTCGGCAAGATGGCCCTGCCACGTGTAGCTCCAGCCGCCGTTGAGGCATCGCATCTGGTTGGCATTGGGGCCCGTCACCAGCAGCCGAGTGCCCTGTTTCAGGGGCAGCAGGCCGTCGGTGTTCTTGAGCAGCACCTCGCTCTCCTCGGCAGCCTTCAGCGCACTGGCGGCAAATTCGACGCAACCGAACTTGGGATAGTCCTTGTAGTGCGTGTTGGGGTGGTCGAACAGCCCCAGACGGAACTTCACGCGCAGCACGCGGCGCACGGCGTCGTCGATGCGGCTCATGGGCACGCTACCTTCCTCCACAAGTTCTTTCAGCAGCGTGCAGAAGTCGGTGCTGTAGGGCTCCATGGACATATCGATGCCGGCGTTGATGGCCATGGCTATGGCCTCCTTCTTGGTGGCGGCCACGTGTTCGCGCGTATAGAGGTTGTTGATGTCGGCCCAGTCCGTCACTATCATGCCGTCCCATCCCAGCTCCTCCTTGAGCCATCCCGTCAGTAATTCGCGGTTGGCATGCACGGGCACGCCGTTGATGCTGCCGCTGTTCACCATCAGCGTGGTGGCGCCTTGGCGAATGCACGCGAGGAAGGGTGCGAAGCATTTCTCGCGCAAGTCGCTGGGGGCGATGTAGGCCGGCGTGCGGTCTTTGCCGGTGCGCGCCATGGCATAGCCCAGATAATGCTTGATGCTCACGGCGATGTGGTTCTTGTCCATGTGGTCGGGGTCGGGGCCTTGGAAGCCTCGCACGGCGGCGGCACCCATTTGTGCGTTCACGAGGCAGTCCTCGCCGTAGCTCTCCCAGATGCGCGACCAGCGCGGGTCACGCGTCATGTCGAGGGTGGGCGAGTAGGTCCAGGGACAGTCGCTGGCGCGTGTCTCGTAGGCCGTGATGCCGGCCGCCTCCTCGGCCAGCGCGGTGTTGAAGGTGGCGGCCACGTTGATGTTCTGCGGGAAGATGGTGCCTCCCATGGTGTAGGTGGTGCCGTGATTCTGGTCGAGTCCGTAGATGCAGGGGATGCCTATCTCCTTCATCGACACCTCCTGGATGCGGCCGATGACCTGCTGCCAGTGCTCTCGCGTGAGTCCGATGGCGGGAGAATTGAGGATGGAGCCCACCTTGAACTTGCCCACGGCTTCCTGCAGTTTCGCCTCGTCGAGCACGAAATCGGCGCCTTGTCCGCTGCCGAGCACGTCGAGGGTGAGCTCGGTCATCTGCCCGATTTTCTCGTCGAGGGTCATCCGTTTCAGCTGTTTCTCAATCTTCTGCTCCAGCTTGGCATCGTAGGCGTTACTGGGTGCGGCGGTGCCGACAAGCAATGCCAGTGCCAGCCATGTGCGTTTCGTCCGTGTCATTTTGTCTGAGGATTTTATGGTTATTTCCGCACAAAGTAAGCAAAAAACCTAAGGACTTCCAAATGGTTTGCGAAAAAATCATTACCTTTGTAACGATATGGAGCAGATAGCACAGACCAACGAGCAGATAACACAGCCGAAGACCACCTTGCGCAGCGAGGGTCTCAAGAAGATATATGGCAAGCGCACCGTGGTGAACAACGTGTCGTTCGACGTGAGTCAGGGTGAGATAGTGGGTCTGCTGGGCCCCAACGGAGCCGGCAAGACCACGTCGTTCTACATGACCACAGGCTTGGTGATTCCCAACGAAGGCCACATCTTCATCGACGATGAGGAGATTACGAGCCTGCCCGTGTACCAGCGTGCGCGCCGTGGCATCGGCTACTTGGCCCAGGAGGCCAGTGTGTTCCGCAAGATGACGGTGGAGGACAACATCATGAGCGTGCTGGAGATGTGCCAGAAGCCCGCCGGTTTCGAGGGCTCGGCCAAAGAGTACCGGCGCTGGAAGATGGAGTCGCTCATCGAGGAGTTCCGCCTGCAGAAGGTGCGCAAGAACCTGGGAGACCAGCTCTCGGGCGGCGAGCGCCGACGCACGGAGATTGCCCGTTGTCTGGCCATCAACCCGAAGTTCATCATGCTTGACGAGCCTTTCGCCGGCGTGGACCCCATAGCCGTGGAGGACATCCAGTACATCGTGTGGAAGCTGAAGCAGCGTAACATCGGTGTGCTGATTACGGACCACAACGTGGAGGAAACGCTGTGCATCACCGATCGCGCCTATCTGCTCTTCGAGGGACAAATACTCTTCCACGGCACGCCCGAGGAACTGGCCGTCAACGATGTGGTACTCGACAAATACCTCACCCGCAGCTTCGTGTATCGCGCCAAGGATTTCGAACAGATGGACCGCGACCGCCGGGGCGCCATCTGACGTTCCGGACCGGGAGGGAGCACGCCGCCGGAGGGCGGTCAGGCCGATTGTTCGACTCATTGATTAGGGTGTTTGATTTGGACCACCACGGTGAGCCAATATCGTCGCCTAAGGAAATAATTTGTTTTTCTTAGAAAAATTAGCAATTTTCTTAGAAAAAACGCCCGATTTTCTTAGGAAAACGCAGGACCCCCTCCAGCGGAACGAAAACGACCATCTGCGTATCGACGGTCCATTACGCCAGAAACCTAAAAACCAGTACCAAGATATGAAAAGAATTCTCTTCGTTTTTGTGGCAGCATTGACTGCGTTGGTCGTGCATGCTCGTGAGGTGTATTTGTTCTCTTACTTCGTGGGTGAGCGGGACGGACTGCACTTGGCTTACAGTTACGACGGTCTCACCTGGACGGCCCTCAACAACAACCAGTCGTTCCTCACCCCCGTGGTGGGCACCGATCGACTCATGCGCGACCCCAGCATCGTGCAGGGACCCGACGGCACGTTCCACATGGTGTGGACCTCCAGTTGGCACGACCGCATCATCGGTTACGCCTCCAGCAAGGACCTCGTGAACTGGAGCGAGCAGCGCGCCATCCCCGTGATGGAGCACGAAACAGAGGCCCTCAACTGCTGGGCGCCTGAAATTTTCTACGACGCCCCCTCGAAGACCTACTACATCTTCTGGGCCACGTCCATCCCCGGTCGCCACAGCTTCGTGCCCACCTCCGAGAGCGAGAAGCAGTGGAACCACCGCATCTACTGCACCACCACGCGCGACTTCCAGACCTTCACGCCGGCCAAACTGTGGTTCAACCCCGACTTCATGGCCATCGACGCTGCCGTGGTGCGCGACCCGAAGACGGGTGAACTCATCATGGTGGTGAAGAACGAGAACTCGGCGCCTGCAGAGAAGAACATACGTGTGACCCGCAGTCGCAGCATGAAGAGTTTCCCCACCAAGGTGAGCGCCCCCATCACGGGCGACTACTGGTGCGAGGGCCCCGCCCCCTTGTTTGTGGGCGACAAGCTCTATGTCTATTTCGACTGCTACACCTCGCACCGCTACGGCGCCGTGGTCAGCAGCGACCATGGCAAGACGTGGACCGACGTGTCGGAGCAGGTGACCTTTCCCAAGGGCGTTCGCCACGGCACGGCCTTCACCGTGGATGAGGCTGTGCTCGACGCACTGCTCGGCAATCAGCAGGTGACGTCGCCCGACGGCAACCTCACCGTGCGCTTCAACGTGGAGAGCGGCGTGCCCACCTACTCGGTGGAGTGCGAGGGCAAACAGTTTCTCACCCGCTCGCCTCTCGGTCTCGAAACCTCGATAGGCGACTTCACACAAGGCATGAAACTTGTGGAGACACAGACCACCACGGTGAAGGACAGCTACGACCTTAGTCGCTCGAAGGTGAGTCACGTGGATTACGTGGCCACGCAGACCGACTTCGTGCTGGAGAATGCCAAGGGGAAACGAATGACCGTCACCTTCCGCGTGTCGGGCAACGACGTGGCCTTCCGCTATTCGTTCCCCAAGCAGCCCCGCGAAACTCCCATGAACATCGTTGTCCGTCGCGAGGCCACCGGCTTTGCGTTCCCGGGCGAGACCACCACTTATCTTTCGCCGCAGGCGGGTCCTCGCGAGGGATTTGCCGCCACGAAGCCTTCGTATGAGGAGGACTATCAGGTGGAGCAACCCTTGTTGGCAAAGACGCAGCGCGGGCTGGGCTACACCTTCCCCTGCTTGTTCCGTGTGGGCGACAAGGGCTGGGCACAGGTCAGCGAGACGGGGGTGGCTGGCAACTACTGCGGCTCGCACTTGAGCGACTACGCGCCTGAGACGGGCTACACCATTGCCTTCCCTCACGAGGGCGAGAACAACGGATTGGGCGCTGTCACGCCTGTCTTCTCCCTGCCCGGCAGCACGCCGTGGCGCACCATCACGGTGGGCAGCACGCTGAAGCCTCTTGTGGAGACCACCGTGCAGTTCGACGTCGTGGAACCGCTCTACGAAGCATCGCAGGACTACCGGCCCGGTCGCTACACGTGGAGCTGGCTCATCTGGCAGGACGCCTCGTGCAACTGGGACGACCAAGTGACGTTCATCGACCTTGCCAGCGCCATGAGCTACGAATACGTGCTCGTGGATGCTTGGTGGGACCGCAACATCGGTCGTGAGCGAATGGCCGAACTGAGCCAATACGCCCAGTCGAAGGGAGTGAATCTGTTCCTTTGGTACAACTCCAACGGCAGTGTGAACGACGCTCCACAAGGGCCTCTCAACTGCATGGACACGCCCATGCATCGCGATCGTGAGATGGCTTGGATGAAGAGCGCAGGCATTAAAGGCATCAAGGTGGACTTCTTCGGTGGCGACAAACAGGCCACCATGCAACTCTATGAGGACATTCTCTACGATGCCAATCGCTACGGCATACAGGTCATCTTCCACGGCTGCACCCTGCCGCGCGGCTGGGAACGCATGTTCCCCAACTTCGTGGGCAGCGAGGCCACACTGGCCAGCGAGAACATGACCTTCTCGCAGTATCACTGCGACCGTGCGGGCTTCGAACTCACCATGCACCCCTTCTGCCGCACTGCTGTGGGCAGCGTGGACTGGGGTGGCGTCATCATGAATCGTCACTTGGCCCGCGACAACAAGCGGGGCAACACGCGCCGCACGTCCGATTTGTTTGAGATTGCCACGGGCATCACCAACCAATGCTCGGTGCAGTGCATCGCCATCCAGCCCAACGGACTGCAGGACCTTCCCGCCTTCGAGCTGGATTTCCTGCGCACTCTCCCCACCACGTGGGACGAGACACGCTTGCTCGCCGGTCATCCCGGCCAGTACGTGGCGCTGGCACGCCGGCATGGCGACCAGTGGTATGTGGCTTGCCTCAATGGCACTGACAAGGAGATGACGCTCACGCTCGACGCTTCGATGTTCGGCGGCAAGGAACTCCGCCTCTACAACGACACGAAGCAGCGCAGCGAAAACCTGCCCGTGTCGGCCCTCACCACTGCCAAGGCCGACAAGAAGGGCCAGTTAAAAGTGACCCTTCAGCCCATGGGCGGCGCCATCATCTGCGAGAAATAATCCCGAATCGCGGTCTGAAGATGGATTTGAACTAAAGGAACCAACATGCAACTATCTGCCAATTTATTTGCTTTTTCCCGCGCGAATTGCTACCTTTGCACACGCAATCTGCGCTTGTGGTGGAATTGGTAGACACGCCAGACTTAGGATCTGGTGCCTTCGGGCGT
>JABUUA010000046.1:11802-15436 GCA_021443405.1 Bacteroidaceae bacterium | reverse complement strand
TTTTTCAGCTTCCTTTTTTCGTTTTTTCAAAAAATATTTAGGACAATATTGACAAAAATCTTCTTTGGGAGCGTTTAGAACCCGAAATACCGCTTAGCATTATTATAAGAGATGTCCTCAATCATCTGGCAGACTCTCGGTAATTCTTCTTGGGGAATCAAACCACCATCGACATCAGCACCAATGAGATTGCACAGAATGCGGCGGAAATACTCGTGGCGAGGATAGGATACGAAGCTGCGGCTATCGGTGAGCATGCCCACGAAACGACTGAGTAACCCTTGCAACGAGAGCGCATTCATCTGGCGTTCCATTCCCTCTTTCTGGTCGAGGAACCACCATCCACTGCCATATTGAATCTTGCCAGGCATAGAACCGTCCTGGAAGTTGGCGACCATGGCCGCCACCATTTCCGTATCAGCGGGATTGATGTTGTAGAGAATTGTCTTGGTCAGCAAACCTTCTTGGTCGAGACAATCGAGGAAACGCGCCATAGGTTCGGCCTGCGAAGGAGAGCCTATGGTATCGACGCCAATATTGGCACCGAGTTCCATGAATAACGTAGTGCGTACATTGCGCAGGGGACCAAAGTGGAATTGTTGCACCCAACCACGACGCGCATTCATGCGAGCAAGGTCGAGAAGCATTGCGGTCTGCAGTTGCTGCACCTCGACACCCTCGAGATAGGCACCATTATATACCTTATTATATATATCGCGCACGCGCGAAGGTTTGCAAGGGGCATAAAAGAAAGCACCCAGTCCGTGGTCGGCCACGGTGCAGCCATGATTGGCGAAGAACTCCTGACGACACTCCAAGGCCTGAAGCCAGCCGTCATACGTGTCGGTGGCGATGCCAGCCAACTGGGCTAACGTATCGACATACTGATGCCATACGCAAGGGTCCGTCACCTCCATGGCTCTATCGGGACGCCAGGCTGGCAGTACCTTGCTTTCGAAACGGCTGTCCGCAATCTGCTGATGATACTCCAGCGAATCAATGGGGTCGTCGGTGGTGCACACCACCTCAACGCCGTAGCGACGCATCAATCCTCGTGCCGAATACTCGGGCTGCGCCAAGAGTTCGTTGCAACGGTCGTAGATACGACGTGCGCTTTCGGGATTGAGCACCTCGGTTATTCCGAAGCACGTTTTCAGTTCCAAATGCGTCCAATGATAGAGAGGATTGCGCAGGGCATAAGGCATCGTGGCCGCCCACGCCTCAAACTTCTCCCAATCAGAACCATCGCCCGTAATCAGACGTTCGGGCACACCATTGGCCCGCATCGCCCGCCACTTGTAGTGGTCCTCATCGAGCCACAATTCAGTGATGCTGCGGAAACGATGGTCGTCGGCAATCATCTTAGGCGACAAATGGCAATGATAATCGATGATGGGCATGGTGGCAGCATGCTCGTGATAGAGCATCCGTGCCGTCGGGCCCTGCAGAAGGAAGTCGTCGTGTATGAACATAGTAGTAGCGTTACGGAAAGAATGTTATCTGAAATCGTACGTCACGCGGATTTGTTGGTCGGCCATCTTATAGGTGACATTGTGCAGTTTGCCGGCCTGCGCCGCGAAGGTGCCCGACTTGGACATGGTCTCGCCATCGATGTTAACCGCGGTAAACGTGTAGGCGATATCGGTGTTGACGGTGGCGTCGAGGTACACCGTGCCACCCGGCTTCAGCGTGCGGGTAGTGGTTCCATACGAGAACTGCAACGAACAATCGGTGAACCATTGGTTGAAGTCGGCGGGCAAAGTCAGGAAGAAGCCCATGTTTGCCATGGGGACTTGCAGAGAGGGGGCGGCTGTTTCACCAGCTGTCACCTCGAAGGTGGTCTCTGCCCAGTACTTAGCCGTGCCTGGTTCTAAGTTTTTGTACCTATATTCGTAGTCCTCGGAATAAGCGCGCAAAGTGTAGGTACCCGCCACCACTTTGCACGGTTGCGCCGAGTCTGCAGCGGTCAAACGCTTGACCAAGGCCCCCTTTTCATTGATGATGTCCACCACAAGACCGGTCTCAACGGCACGTGTCACCACCTCGACCTGCTCTTGTTGCGCCTTCGTCACACCAGAAAACGAAACGAATCCTTCGGGCTGCAACGCGTCGTTCTGACATGCGACGAGGCAGAGAACGGCAGCTATTATATAGAGAAATTTCTTCATGCTATTCATTATTTACCTCTTTATTTACCATAGGTGAAGGTGAGGTTGTCCACTTGCAGACTGGCTCCGTAAGAGCACTGCTCCCAACCCGTCACGTCAGCCGTCGTGATATTCGAGGCATTGGACGACTTGAACTTGATACGAAGACGTGTCGCCTTGCGGTCGATGATGCTGTACGTAATAGGTACAGACGCCAATGTGTAAGACCCTTGTGCCGAAAGCAAAGAAGTACCCGTCCCAATAACATCGTCCCCTGCCAGCAGTTCCACCTCTGCATAACCACGCTCTGCAGCGTCTTTCTGATTGCCATAGAGGTAATAGAAGCTAAGCACTGTGGGGCGCGTGCCATACGCATTACCTTCACCAACCTCGTCTTGCAAGAAGAGTTGACCGGCAGAACGGGTGTAGTTTACATTGGTAGGAGCATTCTTACAATAGTACGTTGTACTGAACTGACCTCCGGACTTATCCGGTGTATTACCGTTTAACGACCACGCCACATTCTGCAATACCATTGCATTGGCCCCATGCTGCGCAGTCTTGTTTGCAAAATGGTCTGCCTCGGTATGCGTAGTGCCTTCTACGCCCACGCCAAAGTCTTGGTACATCTTCGCATAACAATTCGTATTAAACGTAGATGGTACCACAAACCACGAGTTCTTATTAGCCGCACCATTATAGTTACATGTAATGTGATTAATAGTGCCCCAGCCTACTGGTTCACTGATTGTAAAGGATAGTGTATTTTGATAACTATAAATAAAAAACGCGACACTAACCTCATATAGACCACCCATCGTAAGGTCGGTGATGGCAATTTTCTCGGTCAACGACTCAAAGTCACCGTTAGGAACCGCCACTTCCGCCTCGGTGTGATAGGTCGATGCATCCGTGCTGTAAATGTTGGTGCCAGCGATGCAACCGCGAATCATGTAGTCGCTATCGACACTGCGACCCGACGCCATGGGTTTGCCATCGGTGACGGGTGTGGCGATATCCGCCCACGTGGCACCGCCATCCGATGAGATTTGATAGCTCATGTGCTTGGCCACCTTGGCACCTAACCCCTCGATGTCGGTGGCGACATCCTCGGCCGCCACGGGGTCGATATAGATAGATTTACTCCACGCGTTGCCCTCTGCCTGCTTGTGCATGGTATAGACAGGACGGGTGACCACCATGGTCACGGTCTTGCCTCCCCAACGGTTGTTGGCCTTCACGCGAAGGGTGACGGGCGACGACGTATCGTGGCCCTGATTATAAATCGCGGGGATGACGGAACGCAAGTCCACGCTGCCCGTGGTCGTCCCCGCTTCGGGGAGCACAACGCCGTACTGAGCCAGTGTGCTTCGTTGCTCGGTGGTAAGCGTGGAAAGTACGTAAGTACCATTGAGCGACGCAAGGGCGGGAGCATCGAATTGCAAGGTCAGTTCCAAATCCTGCATGGGACGAGCGGCCGAGAACGA
>JABUUA010000046.1:0-11789 GCA_021443405.1 Bacteroidaceae bacterium | reverse complement strand
TCCATGTCGTCAGCCACAGAAACATTGTCGATAAAACCGACAACATCGGGCGACAGCACCTTGGGAGCCGGCAGCCATTCCACAGGAACGGTGTCGAAGATGGTGACGGTCTCCACTGCAATCTTGGAAACCATCGGCTCCACTTGCGCGTCGGTCTTGGACATGCTCAGGGTGACGATGAAGTGCTGAGCGGCCACCGCGTTCTTCGGGAGAGCAGTTGACTCCACATCGAGCACGACCTCCTCGCCCGTCTTCCGCACGGCGCGGAACTGCAACTTGGGCATGCCACCCGCACGGAAATACACACTCTTGGCCTCGTCAGCCAGATTGTAGTAGAGATTGCCTTGCGTCACCCGCAGATAGTAGTCCGAGAACTGCTCGGCGAACTTCAATTCGTCCGTGTCTTGAAAGCGCACCGAAACCAGAGCGTTGGCCACTTTGCACGTGAGATTGACCGGCGTCGTCTGCCCCTCACTGTCGATGGAAGCCTGCACTTCACCACGATAGTAGGGTTTGTCCACCGCCAGTTGTGCATTGTCGCCATAGGTAGCCACTATGCTATAGTTGCCCTTGTAAGCCTCAACAAACTCCTGAAACTGGCCGTCATACATTACGTAATCGGTGCGCGTGTTTTGAATGTGGAGCTTGAACTGCGAAGCCAACGGCTTGCCCAACTCGGCAGGAGTGGCGCGTGTCACCACTTCCTCGAACTGCGACAAACAGAGCGAGAAGCCCCCGCGCTCGGGTTGCATCTCGTCCTGCTGGCAGGCCACAAAGGCGAAAGCCGCAAGGCCCAACAATAGTACCTTTAGATATATCTGTCGAATTCTGTACATAATTGCTTTTATTCGTATAGGAGCGAGAAGTTGTCTATCCACAATTTACTACCCTCGCCTCCAGTAAAGAAGTCGCCGTACTTGCTCGACGAGGCCACCACCACCAAGTGCGTGGGCGTGCGATTGAGGTAACGGTACTTCAGTTCTATGTCTGTCTGCGTCCAGGTGTCCACGTCGTCACCCTTGATCAGTTCGCCAAGCGCGATGATGTGGGGGTCGCCGTAGAGGTCCATCAGATGACGGACGCTGGGACGCGTGCGGATTTCAAAAGGTTCGTCCCAGTCGGCCAAAGCAATGTAGATATGGCAAGAGTCGGGGCGTCCTATGAGATATTTGTAATCGTCGTCGGCACTTTTGTTGATGGTGGCCGAATGATATTTGTAGTTGACGCGCATCTTCGTGGGGAAACCCTTGAAGGGGCGACCGAAGCTAAGAATGCCATTGGTGCCGTCCGTCTCGACATAAGTTCCCGTAAAGATGTTTCCTGCGGCAAACTTAATGACGATGTATTTCGACTCCAGCAAGGCGGCCTGACCGCGTCCGTCGCACGTATCGTCGATGGGATACGTGTTACTGCTGCCCACCGTCGTGGCGCCGGGGTTACCCGTGCCCCAGTAGGGTTCTGCTCCCTGCGCCCAAGGATTCCAGAGCACGCGCTTGGCGTCGCCTGTCGAATGCCATTGGTCGAAACTGCCGCCGGGCAGTTCGGGAGCGGGAGCGGTGGTGAAGTTGACGGTCTCACCCATCTCCGAGCCGGTCAGCACGCGGTATTGGTAGTTCGAGGCAGGCTTCAAGCCCTTGAGCTCGGCCGTGAAATTCATGCCCGACTTCTCGATGTTCGCCTCAATCCAGTCCGAAGCCGACTGTTCCTTATACTGCAGTGTTATCTTCTTGCTGCTGGGACCCGACCCCGTGAAATAGGCACGTGTGCTCCAAGGGAACACCGTGGCAGTGGCCAAGCCAGACTCACGTTTGTACACATACACCGTCCATTCCTGGCTCGTGGTCTCCCATCCGTGCGACACAAGGAAGCGGGCGGGTTGCGAGAAGTCGTAGGTCGGATAGTCCACAGGATTGGGAACCACCTTTCCGTGAGGGCCGGCAATGTTGAATGTCTCCACCTTGAGGTGCTTCACATCCGTCTCGGGCGACACGTAGATGACTGCCTGACGATTGACGGGGTCCACCACGGCTTCGCCCACTTGTCCGTCCACCATCACGTCGCGCTTTACCACGCGCGTGACAGAGAGATGCCATTCGTAGTCCTGATACGTGCGCAGTTGCAGGCGCACATATTCGCTTTTGTTGAAGCACACGTGCGTATTTGCAGACGTAGGCAACTCGGTAAGACTTGCAAAACCCTTCGTCGGGAAACGAGTGACGTCGGCAAAAAGCGCCGAATCCGACGGCACGAGGGTCGTGACGGGCGTGGTTTCCGTGGTCGTCAACTTGGTAATCTTGAGCTTTGACAAGTCCACCACGTCGTTGACATACGCCGTCACGGTGCGACTGGTCTTGTTGATGGTGACCGCCGACTCGCCGTTAGGGCCCTCACACATGCCGTCCACCTCGAAGCCGGTTATCTGCGACTCGACGACGGGATAAGGGATATCGTTCTCAATGCAACTGGTGACCGAGGCCAAACACAGCAGGCCACAAGCTATAGTAGTTAGAATCTTACGCATAATCCACTCGTCAATTAGAAATAGAAAGCCGTACCGATGGCTATCGAGAACAGGTCAACCTTGAACTTTCCCGTCATAGTGCGGTTGTGTCCCGACTCTACTTGATTCGTCGTTTGGTCCGACCACTTGAAGCCGAAGCCCATGACACCCGCCTGCACTTCCACGGCCATCCAGTCCTGCACAAAGGCCGTCAGACCGGGAGCAAAGCCGATATTCAAGCTGTTGGCGCAGGTGTAACTGGCATCGAGATTGCCCAATTCGTAGCGGCCCGTAGAATTTTTGCCCGAATGATGCCCGTAAGAGAAGCGGATATCGCTGTAGAACGCAAAGATTTTACCGCGTGTCAGGGGCATATAAGTACGCACAAAGAACGACGCTTTAAAGTCGTTCTGCAGGTAATATAGGTCTTTCAAACTGATGTTGAAGTCCTCACCCAAGTCCAAGTCAAGGTTGCCAAGGAAGGCATACGTGCGGGAGTAATTGAGGTGAGCGCCGATGCCCACGTTATCTTTCACGAAGTAACCGACGCAAGGATTGATTCCATACGTATGGCCGTCGGCAGTAACGTCTTTCAACACCAGCAGATTGATGTTCTCGATATCCATGTCGGTGTATGAAATGGTCGCTCCCGCCATCCAAGTTCCCTTGGGAACGAACACGGTTTTCATAATCTCGCGGTCCACGCGATGCAGGCGTCCTTGGATTTTTTCCTTCGGCGTCATCACTGTCGCCGTGCTGTCTTTGAGCACAACTGCAGAAACACCTCGCTCTGCAGTGGCGGGCTGCGCTATGGCAGCCGCACTGCAGAGCATGGTGGTAAGAAGGAGTGTCAGTACTCTTTTTCTCATCATGAACTGTTATCGAGGCGCAAGGGCCTCACTCATTACTTTTATTTATTCGGCTCGCCGTAAACGAGTTCGAGGTCGTCAACCAGCAGTGTTGCCTTGTCGTAGCCGGTGAAGTAGTCGCCATAACGGCTCGAACTAATCACGATGACGATGACTGAAGGCTTCTTCTTCAGGTCACGGTAGGTGAGATCTACGGTAAACTTCTTCCATTCACTGTTGGCTCCGCACTCCGATATCGGCATCTCGCCGTATGCAATCACACGCGGGTCGGTGGCGAAATCGGGCATTGTGCTCTGTGCCAAAGCTGTAGAAGAGTTATCGAACAAGAATCCTTCGGTCATCATAGCCACGTAGCAAGACCAAGTATCCTGCGTCTCATTCTTGACTACCGCCGACGACAAACTGCTGGGCAGCGTACCCACGCGGTTGATAGCACCAGTACTATACTTGCACCATCCAGTGAACTGCGTAGGACGGTCGGTCCAAGGCTGGCCAAAGTTAATCTTACCACCACTGGTTCCTACCAGTTCCGAGAACTCACCGGCGAACAAACTGGCGGCGGCGAACTTGATGACAACATACTGAGAACCCAGTTTTGCAGCGCTACCACCGGCAGTATGCACATCGTCCTTGTACTCCACTGTCACATATTTGCTCAGCAACGAAGTACCGGCATTACTGGTACCCCAGAACGACTTGCCCGTGCGATCCCACTCTTCCTGCGAGCAAGGATAAGGACACTTATAGTCTCCAAACGTACCCGTGCACCACGAATCCATGTTACCGAACGGCAGGGCCGAAGCGCCTTCCGTGGTGAAGTTCTTGGTGTTGCTCTCGAACAAATCGGTGCCGTCGGCATATACCATCTTATAAGTATATTGCGTGTTCGGCTTCAGAGCCTCGGCCGTAGCCTTGTAGCCATCGCTGGTTTGCAGTGCAGCTATGGTGGTCCAAGCACTGCTACCCTGCTCCTGCATCTGGAAGCTTACCTTGGCGGGATTGATTTCAATGTCGCTCGTGGGAATAGAACCCTCAAGATAAGCGAACGTACTCCAAGCGTTAGCATTCTCCACACGCAACTGCGTAGAAGCCCACGTGGGCACGGTGAAGTCGTAAGTGAAGGTTGTCTGCGTATCGTCGCCCGTAACCACGAAACTGGCACCGCCCTGCTCTGAGGTCTTGTACTTCAGAATGTAGTGGTCGCGTGCCTTGACGCCGTTGATGGGGGTACTCATCGTATAGGTGGAACCAGCCTTGTTGACCACTGTCAGCACAGCCTCGAGCGAGCCCACGGGATAGTAGGCGGGCATGAGCGAGGCGGCGTCACCCATCGTGAACAGCTGGCTGGCAATGCCACTGACCTTAGACTTCACCTCCACCTGAGCGCTGGCGAAAATCTTCTCTACCGTAGCATCAAAAGCAACCGTGACCTTTACGTTGGCCAACGTGCATACGATGTTTGCGTCGGTACGGTCCGCAGCTTTGATGGTCACTTCCGTGCTGCCGGCATAGTAGGGAACGTCGCGACCCGAGTCGTTACCGTCCCAGTAGGCCGAGTGAGCGTTAATCGTGTAGGTACCGGCCATCAGGCTCAGTTCCTTATTCATCCATTGGGTGTGATCGTCTGTCGAGAGCACCACTTTACCGTTACCATCGACAATCTCCACGGCCAACTGCTTGGCATCATATCCCTCAGGTACGGCACGGGTCACATTCAACGTGCTACTTACCTGTGAAACATTGAGCGTCAGGAAACCACAACCGGGATTTACTTCCTCGTTGGTGCACGAATAGAGCACCACTGACAGCAGCGCTATCAATGCAAAATATAACTTTTTCATACTGCTTGCCTCCGCTTTACTGGTTAATAGTGATGATAAGTTCGCCTGACTTTGTGGCTCCATTCTGGTCCACCGCCTTCAGCGTGAACGTCTGCACGCCGGGGTAACCCGGATCGCTTGCCAACAACGCCCACAAGGTTTCGTTGAGCGTGAACGAATAGTTCTTGTCGCCAACAGCGGGTAGTTTAAAGAGATCGGCCAAAGCCTGTGCCTCCCCGCCCACAAGGTCGAGGCCGTCGCCACTTGTCAAGCCCATCAAGCCGCATGCAAATTCGAAGTCGTCAGAGCCTGACACCTTGACATACAAATGCTGAAGGCCCGTGGGGAAGGTGAAGTCGAGCCGTACGTCAGGCAGATTTTCCGTCTGGCCATAGGTAGCGCTTACGCCCTCCGCAGGATAATTGGTTACGATGACGATGTCGGCTCCGGGCTCTTCGGGAACAACGGGGTCGGTAGAAGCATTGTCAATCACCTCGATGGTGGTCACGTCATCAAAGTTCTCAAACGAGATGTTGGTCTTGATGGTGATGCCTGTGAGCGTGCCGTTGGGGTTCGTAGCCGCGGCAATGTTGATGGCGATAGCGTCGCCGCCACCGAAATATTCGTTCTCAATCTCGGTGTAGCCCTCCGTGCTGTTGGTCTTGGTGAGCGTCTGACTGGCCACCACGCTGGTGCCGTCGTTGGTCACCGCAGCGATGTTCACCGACACTTCCTTCACGGTGTTCTCCTCGAAGTACCAGTAGATGTCGGCAGGCTTCACCTCGGCGTTGGTGTACGTGAGCACGTGGTCCGAACCATCGTCCACGGTCACCGTCCAACTCTTGAACTTAGCCAGGAAATCATCAGCATAGGCCACGCTGATGCGGCTGTTGGCCATCTTGCAAGCGATTTCGTGGGTCGAGGTCACATCGGCCGTGATGTTGGCCACCTTGCTACCCTTATAATAAGGAGCCGTCATCTGCTTCTCCAAGGCACCGGGAGTGTGGGCCTCGGCGAGATAGTTGCCGACAGGCAGATTGATGACGCTGGGCATGTCCGACACTTTGTCGTAGTTCCGAACAATGTTCGAAAGACCGTCCAGACCCGTGATGCCGACGTTGAAGTCAGCAGTGTTGACGGCAGCACGCGTGAGTGACTGGGGCGACTGAGCCGACACGCTCAGATAAAGTTCGCCCTGCTCCGAGCCCTGCCCGTCCCAAAGAGACTTCTCATCGCAAGCGGTGAGACCGAGCATCAGGGTTGCTGCATATAAGAAAGACTTATAGAGTTTCATAGTGTTTCGTATTTGTCTGCTAAGAAAATTGAATTACAAACCCCACTCTGCAGGAATGTCTATGTCGATGGTTTGGTCGTTGGTCGACTCATCAATGGTGATGACAATACCACCAAGTATGCCCTTCGAAGTGTTGTAGTTGGGAGCGATGTTGAGCGTCCACGCCTTGTTACGCATCAGCGTGTAGGTCTTCACCACGGTGCCGTCCTGCTGAATGCCCTGTGTCTTGGCCTCATCGGTCAGGTACTCGTCCTTCACCACGAGGTGAATGGTGGCAGTCACCGTCTCGCCCTTCTCGTTGAGCAGCACGTACCAAGGCTCCGTATCGGTCTTGGTCCATGTGAGCAGGTTGCTCTGCAAAGCGGCCGTGCCGCCGTAAGTGATATAATAGTCGCTGTAGTAAGTGGCCATCTCAGGGGCGAACTTGGCAGCGAGCTTGCCGCTGGTGGGCGAGCAGGTCACGGTCACCTCGGCCTCGCCATCGCTGAGGATGTTGGCATAGTTGGTGCCGGTGCACAAGAAGCTGTTACGAGAGGCGGCCGACTCAGTGCCATAATAGGCCTTCACTGAATAGGTGCCGATGGGGAGCAGCAAGCTCGAGGGAACGTTGTCACCACGGTAGCTTCCTACCAAATCTCCCCTGTCGTTACGAAGTTCCACGGTGTAGTTGGCCACATTGGTGTAGTCAGCTTCGTTGACAGCGCGGGTGAAATCCTTTGCGGTCTCGAGATTCAGTCTCAAGTGACCATAGCCCGGCGTGTTGAGTTCGGGCTCTGAAGAGCAAGAACACAAGGCTCCGCTCACCAGCAGGCTTACCAGCGCACATTTGATTGTCAGTTTCTTCATGTTTGTTTTATTATATATATTGTATTATTTTCGCGTTGCCACTTTTTCACGATACAAAGGTACGACATATTCTACACCCGTCCGTGTCAAATTGGTACGAAAACAAATACTACCGATTTTTCTACAAAAAAGTACCTATTCACCGAGGAATTTTTATTTCTTCCTCTATCAAAATTCGCTTAAATTTCTGCGGGACTATATTTCGGTACCAAGGCTTTTATCACGCACCAAGCAATCAGATAAGCCACGGCGCAATAGCAGAACACCATCATGTAGGCGGCGGGTTTGCCCGTCACACTAAAGAAGGAGAACGCCTCGCCTTGGGCGGCCGCATAGTCGAAGAGCATACCGCTGCACTGGCAGATGGCAAAACTGCACAAGCCACCCGCCATCGTGCCGATACCCGTGATGGTGGCAATGGCCGAACGAGGGAACATGTCGCCGATGGTGCTATAGAGATTGGCGCTCCACGCCTGATGACCGGCACCGGCCAGACCGATGAGAACGCAGGGCCACCACGGGCTGACATCGGCCAGCGGTTGGGCGAACATGGCGAAGACAGGCAGAAAGGCAAAGATGAGCATCGCCCTCATGCGGCCCGTATAGTTCTGCAGACCGAGGCGCTCCACAAAGAACTTGGGCAGATAACCACCCAGGATGCTCACGCTCGTAACGATAAGATAGAGCACAAAGATGAGCAACTGACCCATCGTGCTACTGCTCGGGTACCCCAATTCAGAAAAGTAAGCCGGCGCCCAGAAGAGCAGGAACCACCATACGCCATCGGTGCAGAACTTGCCCATGATGAAGGCCCACGCCTGACGATAAGTAAGCACCTTGTCGATGGAAACACCGCGTTCGGCAGTGTCCGCCTGCGCGGTCTGCTCCGCGTCAGCAGCATCGGCCACTTGCTCTGCTACGTCGTCCTGACGGATATAAGCAAGCTCGGCCTCGTTGACATATTTACTATTACGCGGGCGCGCGTAGAAGACCAACCACAGTCCTGCCCACACAAAGCCTGCCACACCAATGATGATGAAGGCCATCTCCCAGCCCATTTTCACGGCGAGCACGGGAATGGTGACGGGAGCCGCCAAGGCACCCACCGAGGCACCCGCGTTGAAAATGCTGGTCGCCAAGGCGCGGTCTTTCTTGGGAAAATACTCTGCCGTGACCTTGATGGCGGCGGGGAAGTTGCCCGCCTCGCCCGTGGCCAGCACGACGCGGCAGACGAGGAACATCCACACACTTGCGGTGGTGATGGTCAGTCCCAAGGGAGCCGACAGCTGCAAGGCCGCCCAACCACAGGCGGCGTGCATGCAAGCGCCCAGCGACCAAACGATGATGGCCCACACATACCCTTTCCGCGTGCCCATCCAGTCGATGAAACGACCCGCAAACAGCGAGATGAAAGCATAGAACAACGAGAACACGGCGGTGATGATGCCGTAGTCACTATCGCTCCACTGAAAGTCGGGGGCGATGAAATCCTTCCATGTGAGACTGAGGACCTGACGGTCGAGGTAGTTGATGGTGGTGGCCAAGAAGAGCATGGCACAGATAAACCACCGGAAATTTGTCTTCTTCATATCATTGGTTAGCGGGCCGACGGGCGTCGGTCACGGTTGTGTTACATGGCAAATACGTTGAAGCCTCCGTCCACTACGGCTACCGTACCCGTCACGAAGGACGCGGCGTCGCTCAGCAAATAGTGGATGGTGCCGCAGAGTTCCTCGGGTTTGCCGAAGCGCTTGAACGGCGTCTGGCGAATCACATCCTGGCCGCGCTCGGTGAGACTGCCGTCCTCGTTGGTGAGCAGCGCCTTGTTCTGACTGGTCAGGAAGAAGCCGGGAGCGATGGCGTTGACGCGGATGTTCGACGTGAACTTCGTGGCCACCTCGTTGGCCATAAAGGCGGTGAAGTTCGAAATACCAGCCTTGGCGGCGGCATAACCCATGACACGCGTCATGGGTCGGAAGGCGGCCATGCTGCTGAAGTTAATGATGTTGCCCTTGCCAGCCTCCACCATCGGCTTGAGGAATACTTGCGTGGGAATCACCGTGCCCGTCAGATTCAGATTGAGCACACGCTGGAACTCCTCCACCTTCACGCCGAAGAAGTTCCCGGTCGGGGGAATGGTGGCGCCGGGCATATTGCCGCCGGCGGCATTCAGCAGGGCGTCCACCTTGCCATACTTGGCGAGGATGTCGGCACAGTTCTGCTCCACCGAGGCCTGGTCCATGACGTCGCTGACCAGGAACAAGGCTTCCCCACCCTTTTTCTTTATGTCGTCAACGATTTGGTTGCCCACCTCGGCATTGCGGCCGAGCACGACCACCTTGGCGCCTTCCTCGGCGAGATAGACTGCAATGGCGCGCCCCAGCACGCCGGTACCGCCAGTGATAACCACCACCTGGCCGTCAATCGAAAACAAACTGTTGTGCATATCTTCTTTGTTTATTGGTCCCGAGCGCCACGGCGTCGGGCACTGTGTTACTTTTCTTCTTCAATCTCGCGACGCACCACCGCCATCACTCCCTCCATCTGACCGAGCGCGAGCATGCGGCCGTGGAACGAATAGCCGGCGTTATAGCCCATCTTCTCGTCGCCAAGCATCAGCGGAGCGTGGTCCACGCGCATAGGCAGCGAGGGATTGACGCGCTCGAAGATGCGGCAGAGACGGATGAGGTCGGCCCGGCCGGCCAGATGACTGGCCTCGTGGAAATCGCCGTTGGGCAGCACGTCACAACTGCGCAAGTGCACAAACCACGTGCGGTCGGCGTACTTTTCCGCCAATGCGGGGACGTCGTTGTGCGCACCTGCCGACAGACTTCCCGCGCAGAACGTGAGCCCGTTGTGGGGGTCGGGCACGGCATCGAGGAAGGCCTGTATGTCAGCGTCGCAGGTCACGATGCGCGGCAGACCGAGTATTTGCAAGGGAGGGTCGTCGGGATGCACGCACATGTGTATGTCGTATTGGTTGCAAACGGGCATGATGGCCTCGAGGAAATACTGCATGTTGGCGCGCAGTTGTTGGGCGTCGATGCCCTCGTAGAGGGCGAGCAGGTCGCGGAACTTCTGCACAGGGTCGAGGTCGTACTCCGATATGTTGCCGTTCACGAAGCCTTGCGTCTTCACGATGATATTGTCCACCAAGCGCCGGCGTCCCGCCTCGTCCATGTCGGCGGCCAGTTGTGCCACACGCTCCAGCGTGGCGGCGTCGTAGTCAGACTCGGCTCCCTTGCGCTGAAGAATGTGGATGTCGAAGTAGGCGAACTCGGCCTTGTTGAAGTAGAGACTCGACGTGCCGTCGCCGTTGGGATATTCCAGCGTGGTGCGTGCCCAGTCGAGCACGGGCATGAAATTGTAGCAGATGCAGGTGACACCCGCTTTTCCCAGGTTCTCCAGCGAGACGATGTAGCGCTGTATCAGTTCGTCACGGTCCGGACCTCCGTACTTGATGCTTTCACTCACGGGGAGACTCTCCACCACGCTCCAGCGCAGTCCGTGCTCCTCGATGTAGTTTTTCATCTTCACCACCTCGTCGTACGACCATATCTCGCCGTTGGGGATGTGGTGCAGCGCCGTGACGATGCCTTCCACGCCTATCTGGCGGAGCATGTCGAGCGTAATCTTGTCGTTAGGTCCAAACCAACGCCACGTCTTTTCCATAATGGTAATGTATTAACGGTTCGCCAAAAATCGCGATTATTTTCCCTGATGTACGGTCAACTGCGGGAAGGGGAAGCCGATGCCGCGCTTGTTGAACTCGGTGTAGATGAGCTCCTGCATATCGAAGAACACGCCCCAGTAGTTGGCGCCTTCCACCCACATGCGCACGGTGAAGTCCACGCTGCTGGCCGACAACGAGCTGACAGCCACGAAGGGTTCCTTGCCTCCGTCCTGCAGCACGCGCTTGTCGCTGGCGATGAGTTCGTACAAGGCGGTCTTCACCTTCTCCACGTCCTCGCCATACTCCACGCCGATGGTCAGGTCCACACGACGTTGCGGCTCGCTGCTGTAATTGGTGATGTTGCCGCTCGACAGCGCGCCGTTGGGCAGGTAAATCAGTTTGTTGTCCGTGGTCATAATCAGTGTGTGGAAGATTTCTATCTTCTTCACCACGCCCGACTGACCTTGCGCCTCGATGTAGTCGCCGTTTTTGAAAGGCTTGAGCAACAGGATGCACACGCCACCGGCAAAGTTCTGCAGGTTGCCGCTCAACGCCATACCCACAGCCACACCGGCCGATGCTAATAAGGCGGCGAAAGAGGTTGTGTTCACGCCCAAGGCGCTCACCACGGTGATGAGCAAGAGAATGATGAGCACCGTGTGCACGATACTCTTGAGGAATCCCTTGATGGTGTCGTCCACCTTGCGGCGGTCCAGCGTGGAGGCAAGCACTTTGTCCACCACTTTCACGAGGAGGCTGCCTATCATATAAATAACCAGGGCCACGA
>JABUUA010000045.1 GCA_021443405.1 Bacteroidaceae bacterium | reverse complement strand
CCATTCGCCCTTCTGGGCATACCCTACGGCCATGCCCATGCCGGCCTTGCGGGCATGGTGGAGAAACACCGAGTGCATGGCCTCGCGCAGGTAGTTGTTGCCGCGGAACGCGAAGGACAAATTGCTGAGACCGCCACTCACTCGCGCGCCCGGAAGATGAGTGGTAATCCAATGCGTGGCACGAATGAAGTCGCGGGCATAGTCGGCGTGCTCAGCCATGCCGGTGGCGATGGTCAGCACGTTGGGGTCGAAGATAATATCGGAAGGGGCAAAGCCAACCTCATGAGTGAGCAGACGATAGGTGCGCTCGCAGATAGCGATGCGGCGTTCGTAGTCGGTGGCCTGCCCTTGTTCGTCGAAGCACATCACGATGACGGCCGCTCCCAACGCTTTCACACGGCGTGCGTGGTCAAGAAATTCGGCCTCGCCTTGCTTGAGCGAGATGCTGTTCACCACGGCCTTTCCTTGGAAACACTTCAGTCCTTCCTCGATGACATCGAACCGACTCGAGTCCACCATCACCGGAACGCGGCAGATGGCGGGATCGGAAGCGAGCAGATGCAAGAAGGTTCGCATCTCAGCACGGGCGTCGAGCAGTCCGTCGTCCATGTTGATGTCGATGACCATGGCGCCCTGCTCCACCTGACGGCGGGCAATGGCAAGCGCCTCATCGTATTGTTTCTCGTTAATCAGGCGCAGGAACTTGCGCGAACCAGCCACGTTGCAGCGCTCGCCCACCACGATAAAGTCGGCGGAACCGTAGGTAAAAGGCTCAAGTCCGGCAAGGGTAAGACCCTCGGACGTCGGGGCAGGCATCACAGACGACCGAGGCGCCGCGGTGCTGTCGGCCGCAAATTCCTCGATGAGCTGGCGCATGGCGGCGATGTGCTCGGGCGTTGTGCCGCAGCAACCGCCTATAATGTCCACAAGACGCAGCTCCATCATCGGGCGCATCTGCGCCACCATGTCGGCAGGCGTGACGTCGTACTGCCCCATCTCGTTGGGCAGTCCGGCATTAGGGTAGCACGAAACGAATCCCGGCCAACACCCGCGCATCTGCTGGATGAGAGGCAGCATGCCCGACGGGCCCAGGCCGCAGTTCATACCCACGCACAAGGGCTGTGCATAGGCCACCGTGGCACAAAAAGCGGGAATGGTCTGGCCGGATAGAGTGCGGCCGCTGCTGTCGCTCACCGTAACGGAGAGGAACAGAGGCACCCGTTGGGTGAGGCTGTTGTAGGCGGCTATGGCTGCCTTGGCATTGAGCGTGTCGAAAATGGTCTCCACCAGCAGGCCATCGACACCCGCGTCCACCAGCCATTGCATCTGCTCTCGGAAGGCATCGGCGAGCGCGTCGAAGGTAATACTGCGGTCCGCAGGGTTGTTCACGTCCTCACTCATCGAGAGCATGCGACTCGTGGGCCCAACATCGCCAAGCACAAAACGCGGCTGGTCGGGGGTGAGCGCCGTCATGCGGTCGGCCTCAGCGCGCGCCAAGCGAACGCCTTCACGGCACATCCGCTCGCAATGGTCTGCGAGATGGTATTCCTGCTGTGAGACGCGCTGACTGGAAAACGTGCAGGTGCTGAGGAAGTCGGCGCCCGCTTCGAGGTACTGGCGGTGGATGTCACTGATGACGTCGGGGCGTGTGAGCACCAACAAGTCATTGTTGCCGCGCAGGAGCACGGGCCACTGGCAGAACTCCTCGCCGCGGAAATCCTCCTCGGTAAGGTGCTGACGCATAATCATCGTGCCCATAGCCCCATCGAAGAGTAAGGCGCGGCCCTGGGCGGAAGCCTGTTCCAGTCGTTGCTGTAGAGTCATAGTCGTTTCATTAGTTTGCGGTGTCGGAGGACTGACATGCCGAAGGCTTAGCCCACCTCACGCATGATTTCTGCGATGGCCGACGCGGCGTTCATCGTGTAGAAGTGGAGCGAGGGAGCACCGGCAGCCTTGAGTTCCTGACATTGTTGGATGCCCCACTCGATGCCCACACGGCGCACCTCGTCGTTGGTACGGCAGTGTTGCAACTGCTTCACGAGCGTGTCGGGGAAATCGATGTGGAACGTACGAGGAAGCATGGTCAAGTGATTGAGCGTTCCCAACGGCTTGATGCCGGGCACCACAGGCACATGAATGCCGGCCTTCGCCAGGCACTCGCAGTAGTCGAAATACTTACGGTTGTCATAGAACATTTGGGTGACGATGTAGCCGGCGCCGGCATCCACCTTACGCTTGAGCGCGTCGATGTCGGCTTGCATCGACATGGCCTCCTCGTGTTTCTCGGGATACCCCGCCACGCCATACGTGAACGGCCGCGAGGTGATGATGTTGTGCTGGTCGCCATAGAGCAGGTGACCGTCGTTGAAACGGTTTATCTGCTCACAGAGTTCGTTGGCAAAGCGCAGTCCGCCTTCCTTAGGAATGAAGCGATTGTCCTGCTTGGCCTTGTCGCCGCGCAGCACGAGGAGGTCGAAGATATCAAAGAAAGAGAGGTCGATGAGCTCGTATTCGGTCTCCTGCTGCGTGTAGCCGCTGCAAATAATGTGGGGAACCACGGGCACGCCATAGCGCTGTTTGATGGCGCAGGCCACGGCCACCGTGCCGGGGCGCAAGCGTTCCTCGACACGCATGAACACGCCTGACGAGGTCTCGCGATAGGCAAAGTCGCTACGGTGCGTGGTGACCTCGATGAACGCAGGGTTGAACTGCATCAACGTGTCAATGGTGTCGTAAATCTGCGAAATGCTGCGCCCACGCAAGGGAGGCAGTATCTCGAAGCTGAACAGCGTGGTCTTGGTGGTCTGTAAGAGTTCTGATACTGACATCATCCTACCTGACTACCGGGTTTCACATCGCCTAACGTGGTGGTGACCGAAAGGTCGCCGTTATAGTTGACCGCCGAGAGTATCATGCCCTGACTCTCCTCGCCCATCATCTTTCGGGGCTCGAAGTTGGCAATGAAAAGCACACGCTTACCCACCAACTGCTCGGGTTCGTACCACTGGGCTATGCCTGAAAGGATGGTGCGGTCTTGGCCACTGCCGTCGTCGAGCGTGAACTTGAGCAATTTTTTGCTCTTCTTTATCTTCTCGCAAGCCTTTACGAGGCCCACACGGATATCGAGTTTCTCAAAGTCTTCAAAGGAAACATCCTCCTTCACAGGCGCGGCCTTGTAGGCGGCTTCCTCGTTGGCCTTGATGGTGTCCTCCAGTTTCTGAATCTGAGCGGCAATGATGTCGTCCTCGATTTTACTGAACAACAGCGAGGGCGTGGCCAATTGTTTGCCCATGGCCAACAGATTGGTCTGACCAAGTTGTTCCCATGAGAAACTTTCCATGGCGAGCATTTCGCGCAGACGCTGGCTTGAGAAAGGCAGGAAGGGTTCAAAGGCAATGGCCAGGTTGGCGGTGAGCTGGAGCGAAATATAAATGATGGTCTTCACGCGCTCGGGGTCTGTCTTGATGACCTTCCAAGGCTCACAGTCGGCAATATATTTGTTGCCGATGCGGGCGAGGTTCATGGCCTCCTTCTGTGCTTCGCGGAACTTGAAGCCCTCGAGCAGTTGTTCCAACTTCTCCTTCACGCCGTCGAACTCGGCAAGCGTCTCGCGGTCGTAGTCGGTGAGCGCGCCACAGGCGGGCACCACACCGGCGTAATACTTCTGCGTCAACTGCAGGGCGCGATTCACGAAGTTACCGTAAACGGCCACCAACTCGTTGTTGCAACGGGCTTGGAAATCGGCCCAAGTGAAATCGTTGTCCTTGGTCTCGGGGGCGTTGGCGGTGAGCACGTAGCGCAACTCGTCCTGACGATTAGGCAGTTCCACCAGGTATTCGTTGAGCCAAACGGCATAATTCTTCGAGGTGGAAATCTTGTTTCCTTCGAGATTCAGGAACTCGTTCGAGGGAACATTATCGGGCAAAATGTAGTCGCCGTGCGCTTTCAGCATGGCGGGGAACACGATGCAGTGGAACACGATATTGTCCTTTCCGATGAAGTGAACGAGGCGTGTCTCGGGGTCTTTCCACCATGTCTCCCACGAACCCAGTGCGGGATTGGAGTCGCAGAGCTCCTTGGTGTTCGAAATGTAGCCGATGGGGGCGTCGAACCACACATAGAGCACCTTGCCGTCGGCACCCTCCACGGGAACGGGGATGCCCCAGTCGAGATCGCGAGTCACAGCACGAGGACGCAAACCACCGTCGAGCCACGACTTGCACTGGCCATAGACATTGGACCGCCATTCCTTGTGTTCCTGCAAAATCCACTGCTCAAGCCACTGCTGGTCCTTGTCCAAGGGCAAATACCAGTGCTTGGTCTCGCGCTTCACCAGCGGGTTACCCGTCTCGGCGTTATAGGGATTGATGAGTTCTTCGGGCGAGAGCGTGGCGCCGCACTTCTCGCACTGGTCGCCATAAGCCTCGGGAGCATGGCAGCGAGGGCACTCGCCGCGGATGTTGCGGTCGGTAAGGAAATGACCGGTGGCCTCATCGTAGAACTGCTCTGTCACCTGCTCCACGAACTTCCCTTCGTCGTAGAGTTTGCGGAAGAAGTCGCTGGCGAGTTTGTGGTGGGTGTCGCTTGTAGTGCGGCTGTACACATCGAAGGAGATGCCGAATTTCTCAAACGAATCCTTGATGAGATAGTGGTAACGGTCCACTACTTCCTGCACGGTAATGCCCTCCTTGCGGGCACGAATGGTCACGGGCACGCCGTGCTCGTCGCTACCGCCCACGAAGATGACGTCGCGTCCCTTCAGTCGCAAGTAGCGGACATAAATGTCGGCAGGAACATACACGCCAGCCAAGTGGCCGATGTGAACGGGTCCATTGGCGTAAGGCAGCGCTGCCGTCACGGTTGTTCTTTTGAATTTCTTGTCCATATTTATTAGTTTATCTTACATTAAAAGTTTGTTGTCTCACCGCTGACGCAAAGGTTTTGCAGTCCGCAAAGCGCCTTCAAGCTGACGAAGAAGGTCGCGCTTGGGGGCATTGGGGTTGAAGACAAAGCCCTCGCTGACCACAATTTGGCGGTTCGCCGTATCGACGCGGACAAGCGATACAAATGGTCCGCCCATGTAGCCGCCCTTGAGTTCCCACAGTCCGTGCACCTCGAGGGTCTGCTGGCCTTGCAGTCGTCGCAAGCGCGGCCACACGACGGGTTCGTCGGCGTCGTTACGACTCGTGGTCATGTACTGCCCGGGCTGACTGCCGGGAATGTTGGCGCGCAGCACCGAGTCACGCTGCTCGACGAAATGTTCCACGCTGAAGGCCTGGTCGGTGCCGTCCCAAGGAAGTGTGTAGAACAGGCAGTTGAGGTCTTTCTCTCCTCGGTTGGTGCCGCCCCACACAAAGTGCTGACCACGCTTCGTGGCGATGATGTCCACGGGCATTTTTAGCTCGTAGCCGCAGACTTGACTCACGTCGTCGAACACTTTTTTGCTGTATTGCCGTTGCGTAAGCGTGGCGATGCGGTCGAGTTGGAAATCGATGACGGCCCTCTGTATGGCCTCGCGCTTCTCGCTCATGAAGGAGCGCATCTGTTCCACGCTGGGCGCCATGCAGTGCACTTGCAATTGGGGCTTGGCCTCCACGTCGCGGGCAATGCCCAGGCGGGGCGCTTTCAACTGGGGGTCGATTTCGAAGAAGACGAGGCTGTGCATCACGGTGAAGATGCCCGAATAACCGCGGCTGCTGATGTTGTTGACGCGAAAAATATCCTCGCCCACCGGCAGGTCGGGAGCATCGCCTTCCACGATGGTCTTCACCGAATCGCGCAGGTCGCTGCTCATCACGGCGGGGTCCATCACCACGGTGAGCTCGCAAGGCATTCCCTTCGACTCGGCGAGGCGCTTCGGCTGTTTCGTTCCCTGGCAAGAAACCAGCAGAAGAACGGCCAGCAACGGGCGGATAAGCAAACCTATTTTCTTCATCGACTTTCTAATTTTCCAAGGAGATAACGAACGGGATACCACATCACCAGCCAGCTCACCAGCACCACGGTGACGAAAATAATCACAATGTCCCACAGGTGAACACTCACGGGATAGCTTTCGACGATGAATGTTCCCTCGGCATTTCCCATGGCCAGCAGTCCGTATTCCTGCTGCACCCAGCACAAGGCCACGCCCAGCACAAGACCGACCAAAGCGCCGCACACGCTGATGAGCCGCCCTTCGAGCAGGAACACCGAGCGGATGTCGGCATCGGTGGCCCCAAGGTTGCGGAGCGTGCTCACGTCGTTTTTCTTGTCAATCATCAGCATGCTCAGCGACCCGACAATGTTGAAACAGGCGATGAGAAGGATGAACGTGAGGAAGAGATAGGCGATGAGTTTCTCGATGCGCATGATGCGGAACACATCTTCCTGCTGCTCGTAGCGGTCCTGCACCGTGAAGCGACCGCCCGCCAACTGCGCTATCTTGCGCTTGACGACGGCGGCGTTGGCGCCCGACTTCAGCGTGAGTTCCAGTTGAGAAACGCGGTCTTCCTGGTCGAACAGCCGCTGTGCGAAGCCCAACGACGTTACGATATAATGAGCGTCGTACTTCGCCTGCTTGACGATGAACACACAACCGGGCGACTGCAACTCGTCCTGATTGAAACTGCTCAAGGGATTGGCCATGTTCACGCGCTGCCCCCGCTTCGGAGCATAGACGGGAATGGGGTCCACGAAGTCCACTGTCAGTCCCAGTTGATTGGCCAGTTGAATGCCCACCACGCCGTACTCGAGCACGTCGGCATGCAATGTCACCTCGCTGCCTTCGGGATAAAGTATCTGCTGGAGGTCGGCCTGCCGGCTCCAACTGTCGCTCACGCCCTTGAGGGTCACCACCACTTGGCGGCCCTGACTCACCACGAGTGCCTGGCCCTCGAGACACGGCGTGCTCACCTCCACCTCGGGAAGAGCGGCTATCTGCCGCAGCACGGGGTCGTCGACCTCCACCACTTGTCCTTCGGCCACGGCCACCTTCAACTGCGGGTCGAAGGCGGTGAAGAGGTCGGCCACCAAGTCTTGAAAGCCATTGAACACGCTCAACGTGCACACCAAGGCCAGCGTGGCGATGGCCACACCGCAGGCCGAGATGGCCGAGATGATGTTGATGGCGTTGTGACTCTTCTTCGAGAACAAGTAGCGCCGGGCTATGAATAGACGATAGTTCATGGGCTTCAGGACCCTCGGTGACGCAGTGGTCCGAGGGCGGCGACGACGTTATTTTTGTTTCAGCAGATTGTCGATGTTCTCGGCATAGTCGAGGCTGTCATCGACGAAGAACTTGAGTTCGGGGATGATGCGGAGCTGATGGCGAACGCGCGTCCCGAGGTCGAAGCGCACTTGCTTCTGGTTGGTGTTGATGTTCTGCACCAGTTCCTCGGCGCGGTCGTTCGGGAACACGCTCAGATAGACGCGGCAGGAGCTCATGTCGGGACTGACGCGGCAAGCGGTGACACTCACCAGGACGCCCTGCATCTGGCGCGTCTGCAGCACGAAGATCTCACTCAGTTCCTTCTGAATGAGTCGCGATATTTTCTGTTGTCTTGTAGTTTCCATACTTTTTTTCTTTTATTTTTTCCGAATCAACGTCAGGCCGTCTCTCACGGGGACTATCACTTTCTCCACGCGGTCGTCGTGGGCGAGCAGGTCGTTGAAGGCCTTGATGCCCAGCGTCTGCAAGTCGCTCTCGCGCGTTTCGGTCTCGAGCACATGGCCATACCACAGGGTGTTGTCGGCCACGATGTAACCGCCCGGCGGCATCATGGGCAGCAGCATCTCGTAGTATTCCACGTAGTGGCGCTTGTCGGCATCCACGAACGCCATGTCGGGGCGCAGGTCCATCTGCGGCAGCAACTGCAGAGCGTCGCCGATGTGGAAGCGGATGCGGTCGGCGTAGTCCGACTGCTCGAGCCACGGTCGCGTGAAGTCCTCCTGCTCGTCGTAAATCTCGAAGGTGTGGACGACCGCCCCCGGCTCCAGTCCTTCGGCGATGCACAAGGCGCTGTACCCGCTGAACGTTCCCAGTTCCACCACGGTGCGCGGACGAATCATCTGCGTAAGCATCTTCAGCAGACGTCCTTGCACGTGGCCGCTCGCCATCTGTCCGTAGGAGAGTCGCAACTGCGTGTCGCGGTAGAGACGGTGCAGATAGTCGGGCTCGGGGTCGATGTGCGCCTTGATGTAGTCCTCCATCATCCTTTCAGTGCTTCGATGGCCAGGCGGTAACTGTCGAGGCCGAAACCGCAAATCACGCCGCGGCAGGCCGCCGCTATCATGCTGTGGTGGCGGAACTCCTCGCGCTGATGCACGTTGCTGATGTGCACTTCCACGGCCGGAGTCTCGATGGCGCGCAGTGCGTCGTGCAGCGCCACGCTGGTGTGGGTGTAGGCGCCGGCGTTGAGCACGATGCCGTCCGCCTCCCCGAAGCCCACCTCGTGGAGCTTGTTGACGAGCTCTCCCTCCACGTTGCTCTGGAAGTAGGCGAGTTCGAGGTCGGGGTAACGCTGGCGAAGCTGTCCGAGGTAGCTGTCGAAGTCGCTATCGCCATAAATCCCCGGCTCGCGGCGACCGAGCAGGTTGAGATTTGGTCCGTTGATTATTTGTATTCTCATCTTTTCTACGTAAATTTGCGCAAAGTTACGCATTTATCTTGAAATCTGACGCAATATAATTAAATAATCACGTGCGCACACGTAAATTTTCCAACACCGCCAGCGTGCCGGCTCCCCTGCTCCACCGCTATGTCCAGTACCTGCGCCTCGAGCGCGGGGCCAGCGCCAACACACTGGCCGCCTACTGCGACGACCTGCAGAAACTACTCAACTACTACGCCGACCAAGGCATCGACTTCCGGCAGGTGACGCTTGAGCAGCTGGACGCCTTCACGGTGTGGCTCAGCGAACTGGGCATCAACTCGCGCAGTGTCGGGCGCATTCTCTCGGGCGTGCGGTCGTTCTACCGATTTCTCGTGCTGGAGCGCGAACTGCAGCTCGACCCCACCGAACTGCTCGAATCGCCCAAGGTGGGCAAACATCTGCCCACAGTGCTCTCGCTCGACGAAATCAACACCATCGAGGCGGCCATCGACCAGAGCAAGGACGAGGGCATTCGCGACCACGCCATCATAGAGGTTCTCTACGGCTGCGGACTGCGCGTCAGCGAGTTGTGCGACCTCCGCTTCTCGCAACTTTTCCTCGAGGAGGGCTATCTCCGCGTCCACGGCAAGGGCAACAAAGAGCGACTTGTGCCCATTTCCCAGACGGCCATCGAGGAGCTTCGCCGGTGGTTCGTCGTGCGGCAGCGAGCACCCATCAAGGCGGGCGAGGAGGACTACGTTTTCGTCTCCCTGTCGCGGGGCCGACACTTGAGCCGCATCACGGTGTTCCACAACATCAAGCAGTATGCCGAGGCGGCGGGCATCCGGAAAGTGCTCTCGCCGCACACCTTCCGCCACTCCTTCGCCACCCATCTGCTGCAAGGCGGGGCCAATCTGCTCGCCATCCAAGCGCTGCTGGGCCACGAAAGCATCTCCACCACCGAAATCTACCTCAACATCGACCGCGAACATCTGCGCGAGGAAATTCTGCGTTGCCACCCCCGCAACATCCGAGGGAACAATAAACCCCAAATCGAGTAGGAGGTGAACAACCACACATCCTTTTTTATTTGAGAGGTGAGAGGTGGAGATGAGGGATGAAAAGACCCAATCTCTCCCCTCCCCCATGGGGCGACAGCGCCGTCGAGCATTAAGCGACAATTTTACCAAGAAACGGGGCGTTATCTTACAATTTTGCTATTCGTATTGAAAATCTTGGGAATTTTTAGTTGAAAATCTTGGGAATTTTTGATTGAAAATCTTGGGAATTTGCTATCTTTGCATCGCAAACGATATATATTTTACATATTATGTATTACAACAGACTCATAGAACAAGAAATAGAACTTAAGTTGCGTACATCGGGTGCCGTAGTGGTTGCAGGTCCCAAATTCTGTGGAAAAACAACTACTTGCATGCTATACCAGCAGAGTTTTGTAAAACTCAATACCAAGCAAGCAGTGACCATGGCTCGAATGAATCCGAAAGGGGTACTGAATGGAGAGAAACCCAGATTGATTGACGAGTGGCAGAAAGTCCCTGACATTTGGAATCAAGTGAAGGATGACCTTGATTTTGACTATCAATTTGGCAAGTATATCCTAACTGGCAGTTCAACACCTGCCGACAAAACGGAAGTACATCACAGTGGAGCTGGCAGAATTGCGCCTGTAATGATGCGTCCGATGAGTCTGTGGGAATCTAAGGAATCCAAAGGGTTGGTTTCATTGCAAGATGTGTTCAATGGGGCGGAGAAGTTCCCTTGGGATACGAATCAAGATTTCTCTCTGGAAGATGTTGCGCACCTGCTGTGCAGGGGTGGATGGCCTATTTCAGTTCTCGCTCCAAAGGATATTGCCTTAGAAATCACCAAGAACTATTATAACGGTCTCTTTGTATTTGAGGATAGCGAGAATGAACGCTTCCGAAACAAGAAGCCCGAGGTTCTGAAAATGATTCTCCGCAGTTATGCCCGACATATTTCGACCGAAGCAGCCATCACAACCATCATCAAAGACGTGCGACAGAGTAATGAGCGCACTCTGGATCAGAAGACCTTCGATGAATACATGGCGGCGCTTAAAGATTTGTTCATACTTGAGGATATGCCCGCATGGAACCCCAACATTCGTTCCAAAACTTCCATACGAAGCACACCAACCCGGCACTTTGTGGACCCATCCATAGCTTGCCGTGCCTTGAATATCAGTCCCAACGACATGATGAATGACCTTGAGAGTTTTGGATTATTCTTCGAGGACTTTGCAGTCCGAGACCTGAGAATCTACGCAGGAACTTTGAAAGGCGAGGTGAAACACTATCGTGACAATGCTGGGTTGGAATGCGACGCTGTTGTACATCTCGAAGATGGCAGATGGGGAGCTATAGAAATAAAGTTGGGAGGCGATAAACTGATAGAAGAAGGGGCTACATCACTCAAAACGCTCAAATCCAAAATCGAGGAGAAGAGTGACGAAAAATCTCCTTCCTTCCTCATGGTACTTACCGCGGTTGGTGGTGCATATCAAAGAGAAGACGGAGTCTATGTTGTACCCATCAATATGCTAAAGCCATAAAAAAGAGGCTGTCTTTTTTCGACAGCCTCTTTTTGTATCGGGGGACGGGGGATTTACTTCACCAGCACTTTGTCGAACTTGTCGCCGCAGCGACGGATGTAGATGCCGGGGACGAGGCGGGCGGCGGGCACTCGGACGCCGTTGACGTTGTAATATTCGGTGTTGGAATCGTCGGTGGTGATTTGTTCGATGGCTGTTTCTTTAGCAGCCACAATCACCTTGAATGTCATGGGGCGGCCATAGGCTTTGCCTCCGTCCACATCCTTATAGGCGTTCACTGTGATGTAGGCAACCAGATCTTCGGCGTATATGTTGATGGCATTGAAGTGGATGTTGCCTTCGCCCGCTGCTGCAAGACCCATCGAGGGACTGTCGTTGACCCATTTACATTTCATCTCTTCGTCACTCATGATATTGGCAATCATTATGTTATCTACTAAGAGCCACCTTTGCTTGTAGCAATCGAAGTGGCGCAGCGCCACCCAAATGTTCTTTCCGGCATATTTGCTGAGGTCAACTTTGTACTCTCTCCATTGCTCCTCTCGAGGAGGGGTCGTCCATTCTGCTATTGTTTCAAAATCATCGGGGTTCGTGTTTGATTTCGTTGAAACAGCCACCCCAAAGTG